>CAXNEB010000013.1:0-33483 GCA_964201645.1 Candidatus Planktophila sp. | reverse complement strand
AAGTACTGCGGCAAATTATGGATACTACGAGGGGAAAGGATACCTTAGGCAAGTAGGCTCAATTACCGCCTGAAAACCGCTTTGAAAGGTCTCATAACTATGGCTGATGCAAGTTTCGACATAACCTCAAAGATCGACCGCATGGAACTAGATAACGCCATTAACCAGGCGATCCGCGAGATCGATACCCGCTTTGATTTCAAGAACACCGGTTCAAAAATCGAACTTGAGGGCGAGAAGATCTCAATCGAAGCCGATACCGAAGAGCGCGCTAAAGCAGTTCTAGATGTGGTTAAGGACAAGATGATTAAGCGCGGAGTTTCGCTTAAGCATTTAGATCCAGCTCCCCCACAACTTAGCGGCAAGATTTACAAAATTGCTTGTCCGCTTAAAGAGGGTATTTCAACTGAAAACGCTAAGAAGATTGCTAAGTTGATTCGCGATGAAGGCCCTAAGTCAGTTAAGACCCAGATTCAAGGCGATGAACTGCGCGCAACTTCTAAGAGTCGCGATGATCTGCAAGAGACCATGGAACTTGTAAAAAATGGTGGCTTTGATTTTGCAGTTCAATTTACGAATTTCCGCTAATTGAAAAATACTAAAACCGGCCTGATTTTTGGAGTCTCGGCTTACGTACTTTGGGGACTATTCCCACTGTATTGGCCGCTGCTTGAACCAGCAGGCGCCCTCGAAATTGTTGGGCACCGGGCGGTCTGGTCTTTAGTATTTTGCGTTATTGCTTTATCCATTACCAAAGCAATTAAGCCAGCACTAGCGACAATGCGTCGGCCAAAAGTTTTTGCAAAACTATTGGCAGCAACTGCACTAATTTCAATTAACTGGATTGTTTATATTTGGGCAACTAATAACGGTCACGTGGTTGAAGCTTCGCTTGGCTATTACATCAACCCAATCATTATGATCGCAATTGGCATCATCTTGTTAAAAGAGAAGATGCGCAAACTTCAGTGGGTCTCGGTTTCAATTGCCGCCTTTGGTGTTTTAGTCTTAACGATTGATTATGGTCGCTTGCCTTGGATCGCACTTGCACTAGCGCTTTCTTGGGGCACTTATGGATTTATCAAGAAGCAGTTAGGCCTTGGCGCACTCGAGGGTTTAGGTATCGAAACCGCGATATCAGCCCCGTTTTACTTGGCTTATCTGGCTTGGATTGGCTCTCAAGGAGATGGTCATTTCACTTACCAGCCAGGATTAACTCTGCTGCTAATTGGCTCAGGTGTTGTTACGGCTGTTCCGCTTCTATTGTTCAATGGCGCTGGCAATCGTTTGCCTTACACAATTATTGGTTTACTTCAGTTCATCACACCAACGTTGCAATTCTCAATCGGAGTTTGGGTACGCCACGAAGAAATGTCTCAAGCGCGGTGGGCAGGATTCTTGATTATCTGGACTGCCCTGGTTGTGCTCGCTACGGATCTAGTTAGATCAAGCCGTACGATCGACGACAGCGTCGCAGAGCGAAAATAACGCACCAGTTGCATCATTGACTGGCAATGGGCCAAGGGCTGCGCGAGCATCACGAGCAACTTGCATTAACTGCAGACGAGATTGATCTAGCGCCTTGTGGTTACGTAATTCCTTTAACACTTGCGCCACAACTTTTTTATCGGCAATTGGCTTTGAAAGCAGTTTCTGTAAATCCCGATCTGCTTTATCGGTTGATTTCATAACATTTAAAGTTACTAACGTTGGTACGCCTTCGAGTAAATCGGTGCCAGGAGTTTTACCTGACTCTTTGGAATCACTTGTTATGTCAATGACATCATCAGCTAGCTGGAAAGCCACACCGATTTTTTCGCCAAACTTAGTAACGGTTTCCATAACTTCAGCAGAAGCACCCGAGGTCATTGCGCCAAATCGAGCTGAAGTGGCAATTAACGATCCAGTTTTGTCGGCGACCACTTGTAAATAATGTTCAAGCGGATCTTCGCCTTTTTGTGGACCTTGAGTTTCCATAATTTGGCCAATTACTAAGCGCTCAAACGTACGGGCCTGTAAGCGAACTGCTTCAGGGCCTAAGTCGGCTAATAGATCAGATGCTTTAGCAAAAAGGTAATCACCGGTCAGAATTGCGATGGTGTTTCCCCAGCGATTATTAGCGCTTTCAACTCCGCGACGAAGCGGGGCTTCATCCATTACATCATCGTGATACAGGGTTGCTAAGTGAGTAAGTTCGCAAACTACCGCAGCCTCTAGAATTCCGCGCTTGCGTGGATCACCATAATGTGAAGTTATCAGCGTTAAAAGTGGCCGCAATCGCTTGCCGCCCGCAGTTACTAGGTGGCGACTGGTTTCAACAACTAACGGATAGTTTCCCTCAATCTGACTGCGCAATAAATCTTCAACTTCTGCCATGCCAGCAGAAAGAGCGACCTCAAGTTCAGCTGAAAGATTCGGGATCCCGATAGTGGCCATTAGCGAATAAAGATTGCGAGTGGCTTAATGAAGTCTAGAAGAGGAGCTGGGAAGACGCCCAGGGCTACGGTAATCACAAATGAGCTGGCGATGGTTAGGCGAGTTAGGATTGAAGGAATTACTACGCTAGTTCCATCTTCAGTTGCATCGGTGAAGAACATCAGAACGATTACGCGAATGTAAAAGAAAGCTGCGATTGCACTTGAGAGCACGCCAACGATTACAACTGCAGTTGCACCACTTTCGTATGCAGCTGAGAAAATTGCAAACTTTCCGATGAATCCTGAAGTTAATGGGATTCCAGCGAATGCAAGTAGGAAGAAAGCAAATGCTGAAGCCACCCAAGGTGAGCGCTTTCCGAGTCCAGCCCAACGGTTTAGATCGCTGACTTCACCGCTTGAGTCGCGCACCAAAGTTACGATTCCGAAAGCACCAACTGTTGCAACACCGTATGCAAATAAATAATAAATCGAGGCTTCGAGGCCAGCTTTATTTAGCGCGATGACACCAGTTAGCAAGAAGCCAGCGTGAGCAATTGATGAGTAAGCCAACATGCGCTTTACATCGCGTTGTGAAATCGCCACTAGGGAACCAAAGATCATGGTGATAATTGCGATGACCATAAAGAATGGTCGCCATTGCCACTGCGCTTCAGCCAAAACTGTATAGAAAATGCGCAACATCGCGCCAAAGGCTGCGACCTTCGTGGCAGCAGCCATAAATCCAGTTATCGGAGTTGGCGCACCTTGGTACACATCAGGTGACCAGGCGTGGAAAGGCACAGCGCCAACTTTGAAGAGTAGGCCAATTGCTACAAAAGCCATGCCCAGCAAGAGAATTACATCGTTTCCGGTGCCACCAACAACGGCTGCGCGGATTCCGGCAAAGCTCACGGTGCCGGCATATCCGTATAAATAAGCCGAACCAAAGAGGAAGAAGGCCGATGAAAATGCACCAAGTAAGAAGTACTTAAGTGCTGCTTCTTGTGAAGCTAAACGACGATGACGAGATAGGCCAGCCATTAAATAAAGTGGCAATGAGAGCACTTCAAGAGCTACAAACAAAGTAATCAAGTCGCTAGCGACTGGAAAGAGCAACATTCCAGCAACTGCAAACAAAGTGAGTGGATAAATTTCAGTTAAGACAGTGCCACTTTGAGTTGCTTGACGCTCTTCTTCTGAACCCGGAAGCGCTGCTGCGCTAGAAGTAAAGTTATCTTGATCAGCGATTAAGAAGATCGAGATAATCGCAATGATTAAAATCGCGCCTTGGAACAACAAGCCCGGCCCATCAATAACTACCGAACCCATGGCCGCAGAAGTAGATGTTAAATCGCGAATTCTAATAACTTGAATCAAAGCCAGAACCAGAGTTGCAAGTGCAACACCTAACTGAACAACTGGCCGACGTGTTTTGCCTACAAAAGCTTCGATTAGCACGCCGATTAGGGCGCCACCCAAGATTATTAAAATTGGGGCAATTAATGAGTACTCAAGTGTTGGTGAGTTAAAGACCATGTTATTTACCCTCAACTGTCGGTACTGGATCGGTGAAACCTAATTGCGAGTTAACGTGCGCTGCCGCTGGGTTAATCACATTTAATAAAGGTGCTGGGTAGAAACCAAGTGCGATGATTGCCGCGAGCACTGGTGCAATCGCAATCTTTTCGCGCAGATTTAGATCAGGTAAATTCTCGTTGCCTGGCGTGGTTGGGCCATGAAGTGCGCGTTGAACGGGAATCAAGATATAAAGCGCAGCCAAGATAATTCCAACGGTCGCAATAATTGCGGCTACTGGATAGCGCGTATAAGTGCCTACCAGCACTAGGAATTCGCTTACGAAACTAGAGAGACCAGGAAGCGCCAAGCTAGACATGCCGGCTAAGAAGAAGCACCAGGCCATGACTGGAGTTACGCGTTGCAGTCCACCGAAATCAGAAATCGTTGATGACCCGCGACGAGCAATCATCCACCCGCCCACAATAAATAGCGCAGCGGTAGAGAAAGCGTGGTTGAACATGTAAAGAGTTGCACCTGATTGGCTCTGCGATGTCATCGCAAAGATTCCCATCGTGATGAAACCAAAGTGCGAGATCGAAGTAAATGCAATTAAGCGTTTTAGATCTTTCTGACCGATCGCCAAAATAGCGCCGTAAATAATTGAGATTACAGCTAAGACGATAATTACTGGTGTGAAAGTTTTACTTGCCTCTGGGAAGAGAGTTAAGCAATACCGAATCATTCCGAAAGTACCGACTTTATCGAGCACGCCTAGCAAGAGAACTGAAGTTCCTGGTGTTGCAGATGAAGCTGCATCTGGCAGCCAGGTATGGAATGGCCAAAGTGGTGCCTTGATTGCAAAGGCGATGAAGAAGCCCAGGAACAAGAAGTTCTGTGTTGTCGAACTCATCTCTAGATTCGCTAGCTTCGCTAAATCAAAAGTATGACCGCCTTGATCGCCCGACATTACATAGAGCGCAATAATTGAAGCGAGCATCAATAGTCCGCCGAACAAGCTGTAGAGCAAGAACTTAACTGCGGCTGCAGATCGTTCGCCGGTGCCATATCCCCCGATTAAGAAATAAACCGGAACTAGCATCGCTTCGAAAATCACATAGAAGAGGAATACATCGGTGGCGCTAAATACGCCGATCATCATGGTTTCTAAAACCAGAATCAGAATGTAGAAAGTCTTAACGCTCCAACGGCCACCTTGAGCTTCATTCCAACCAGCCAGAATCACGATTGGCGCCAAAATAACTGACATCAAAATCAATACGAGGGAGATTCCATCAACACCCACAGCGTAATTAATCCCAAAAGAAGGGATCCAGCTGCGAACCTCAACGAACTGCAGATCAACGTTATCGCGCTGGAATTGAACGGCCATCGCAATGGCTGAAGCGGCAGTAACCAAGGTGGTACCGAATGCGAATTGCTTGGCACGCAGTTCGGCGCTCTTAGGCAAGGTTGCTAGTAACACTGCGCCAATTAGTGGCAGCAGCGCCGTCATTGAAATCCAATTGATGGTCATTGTGTAATCACCCAGATTCCAAGCACGATAGCGGCAGCGCCAACCAGAATTAGCGCCGAATAACTGCGGACATAACCAGTTTGGGATTTACGTAGCCCAGCGCCAGAACCAATTGCCATAGCGCCAACGCCATGTACAGCACCATCGATAACTTTCTCATCGACGACAATAAGAGTCTTGGTAAGTGCTTGGCCAGGACGCATAAAGATTGCCTCGTTAGCAGCATCTTGCAATAAGTCTTTGCGCGCGATTCGAGTCAAAGCTGAAACATTCTCTGGCGCTACACCTTCAACCGGGCGTCGCACATACATCATTACCGCAATTGATATTCCGATCAAAACGACAGTGAGCGCGATGCCAGAAACTACGATCGGTGGAAGCAGATAAGAATGTTCTTCATGTCCGTGTGATGCCACTACTGGTTCTAACCAATGAACTAACGCATCTCCGCGAGTAAATAGGAATCCAGATACAACTTAACCAATTGCCAAAATTGCCATTGGTAGCCACATCAAAACTGGTGATTCGTGTGGATGCGCTTCGTCATCCCAACGCTTTGTGCCGGTGAAGGTAAGGATCATTACGCGAGTCATATAGAACGCAGTAAGTCCGGCGCCGAAAAGGGTGATAGCGCCTAGGAGTATTCCTTTTATTCCGCCCGCATTTAGCGCAGTTTCAATAATCATATCTTTGGAATAGTAGCCAGCAAAAGGTGGAATACCGATAATTGCCAGGTAGCCAAGACCAAATGTTATAAAGGTAATTGGCATGAACTTACGTAAAGCGCCATATTTACGCATATTTACTTCATCATTCATGCCATGCATTACTGAGCCAGCGCCAA
Organism: Candidatus Planktophila sp.; assembly: GCA_964201645.1. Taxonomy (GTDB): domain Bacteria; phylum Actinomycetota; class Actinomycetes; order Nanopelagicales; family Nanopelagicaceae; genus Planktophila. The sequence goes on along the minus strand of CAXNEB010000013.1, from coordinate 27,170 downwards.
GGAACATGCCCGCTTTAAAGAAACCATGAGTTAACAAGTGCATGATTGCAAAGGCGTAACCAACTGGGCCAAGGCCAGCAGCTAAAGTCATGTAACCGATCTGCGACATAGTTGAGGCAGCTAGTGCTTTCTTAATATCGTCTTTAGCAGTTCCGATAACGGCACCGAAGAGCAACGTAATCGCACCAACGATGACTACCAAAAGTTGAGCAGTTGGCGCTTCATCGAAAATAAAGTTTGAGCGAGTAATCAAATAGACGCCAGCTGTAACCATGGTCGCTGCGTGGATAAGAGCAGATACCGGAGTTGGACCAGCCATCGCATCGCCAAGCCAAGCTTGCAATGGGAATTGCGCAGATTTACCAGCCGCTGCGATCAATAACATAATGCCAATAGCGGTCAAAGTTGCAGTTGAAGTATTAGGCGCAGCTTCCTTGATACCCGAAAATGAGACGGTGCCCATTGAAGCAAATGCAATCATGATCGCAAGTGAGAGACCTAAGTCGCCTACTCGGTTCATTACAAAAGCTTTTTTAGCAGCTGTTGCATAAGTTGGTTTTTGATTCCAGAAACCGATCAATAGATAGGAAGCTAAACCAACACCTTCCCAGCCAACATAAAGATTTAAGTAGGAGTCACCAAGTACTAGAAGCAACATCGAAGCAATAAAGAGATTTAAGTAGGCGAAGAAACGGCGGCGATCTAGATCATGAGACATGTATGAGATCGAATAAATGTGAATCAAAGTTCCGACGCCAGTAATTAATAGAACGAAACAAATTGAAAGTTGATCAAGTAATAGTGAAGCATCGACATTAAAGGAGCCAACGCTGATCCAAGAGAACAACTTCTGGGTCATTGCGCGTTCTTCAGCTGGTTGAGCCAACATCTGAGTGAATAGATAAGCGCCAATACCGAAAGAGCTAGCCGAAGCCAAAGTGCCTAGTAAATGGCCCCATTTATTGGCTTTGCGGCCAGTTAGCAGCAATATGGCTGAGCTAAATAACGGAATTGCGATTAAATAAACAATCAGATTTGAAGTCATTGGAGTTATCGCTTCAATAGGTTGGCATCATCAACTGATGCTGATCGACGGGAACGGTAAATGGTCACAATGATTGCTAGACCGACTACAACTTCGCACGCTGCAACAACCATGGTGAAGAAAGCCACTACTTGACCTTCTAGGTTGCCATTGATTCGTGAGAAAGTTACAAAAGATAAATTGGCGGCATTTAGCATGAGCTCAATACACATGAATACGACGATTGCATTGCGACGAATAACAACACCAACAGCGCCGATTGTGAAAAGTAGCGCTGATAGGTATAAATAATTAGCGGAATCCATTACTTATCCTCCGCAGCATTGTCATTTTTATCTAATTGATATTGGGCTGAATCCAACATATCGCCACGAGCTTTTAACGTTGCTGAAATTGAGGAAGGCGCCGGAGTTCCATCTGGCAGTAACGCTGGAACATCTACCGCGTTGTGCAATGCGAATACACCCGGTCCAGGTAAGCCAGCAGCTGCAGCTAAGGAACCAGATCGGAAACGCGCTTGTGATTGTTCGCGTTGCGAAACTCGCTTAACCGTGCGCTCGTGATGTGCCAAAACCATGGCGCCAACGGCTGCGGTAATTAGAAGTGCTGAAATAACTTCGAACGGGAACACATAGTCACTGAAAATCAATTGTGCCAAACCTTCAACATTTCCATCGGAATTCGCATCAGCTAAACCAGTTGCAGGGCGACCTAAAGTGGCGCGACCTAAGAGCGAAATCAGTAGACCGCCAAAGCCAACGGATGCGGTGATTGCAATCCAGCGTAGACCCTTGATGGTTTCAGTTAGTGACTCAGATGAATCTACGCCAACTAACATCAAAATAAACAGGAAGAGCATCATTACGGCGCCGGTATAAACAACGATCTGAACAACGCCTAGGAAAGCAGCGCCCTGGGCTATGTAGAAGATAGCCAAGGTAACCATTACCCATGCGAGCAAGATGGCTGAATGAACCGCTTTTTTCACGGTCAACATGCCAATTGCTGCGGCAACGGCTAGCGGTGCCAAAATATAAAACATAACTGCTTCGGGCTTGGCAGTTTGACCTAACTCGAGTGCGTAATTAATCAATTGTTGACCTCCTGCGACGGATGTGAACTCTTAATCTCGTTCTTGTAATAATTGGTATCTGTCGTATTTGGATACATTGGATGCGGTGGCATCAACATGCCTGCACGAAGCGGTGCCAATAGATCATCTTTTTCAAAAATTAGCTTCGCTCGAGTTTCATCAGCTAATTCGTATTCATTAGTCATGGTTAGCGCACGAGTCGGACAAGCTTCGATGCAGAGACCACAGAAAATGCAACGCAAATAATTGATTTGGTAAACCCGTCCGTAGCGCTCGCCTGGAGACATGCGATGTTTATCAGTGTTAGCAGCGCCCTCAACATAAATCGCATCTGCTGGGCATGCCCAAGCACACAATTCGCAACCGATGCACTTCTCTAATCCGTCGTCATAACGGTTAAGTTGATGGCGGCCATGGAAACGTTCTGCAGTTGGTTCCTTAACTTCTGGATAGCTAACTGTGTTTACTTTCTTAAACATAGTTGCGAAAGTAACCCAGAAACCTTGCATCTGGCTGAATAGGTTTTTCGGCCCATTTTGTTCAATCTGCGCAAATTCAACATCGTTTACGGAGATCTCTTTTTTATTCATCGGTTCGATGTGTTCAGACATTATTGATCCCCTTTCTTGCCAGTTGAAACATTGATGGTTGACACCTTGATCGGCAGTTCTGGAACTGCGAATTCTGGTTCAGAAACTTCGGCAAAGGGTGCGTTCTTCTTCTTATTCTTGGCGTTTTCGAAACCGAAATTAACCAACATAACCAGAAGCACAACAGCGCTAGCAAAGGCGATTGTGGCTGCTCTTGGAGCGCCATTTAGCGAAAGAACGCGCAATGTAGCCACGATCATGATCCAAGCTAAGGAAGCCGGAATCAAAACTTTCCAACCAAATTGCATGAACTGGTCATAACGCATACGTGGCAATGTGCCGCGCAACCAGACGAATACGAAGAAGAAGAGAATTACTTTGGCAAAGAACCAGACCATAGTGAACCAGCCACCTAGCCACGCTTCTGTGAAGCCAAGACCCGGAGGTGCTTTGTAGCCACCCAAGAACAAAGTTGTCGCAAGGGCGGAAACCGCAATGATGTTTACATATTCAGCTAAGAAGAAGAGTGCGAATTTCAGTGATGAATACTCAGTGTGGAAACCACCAACTAATTCGCCTTCAGCTTCAGCTAAGTCAAATGGCGCACGGTTCGTTTCGCCCACCATTGATATTGCGTAAATGATGAATGACGGGAAGAGAACTACTGCGTACCACCACTGGCTCTGTGCTTCAACAATTTCTGAAGTAGACATTGAACCGGCATAAATAAAGACCGCAACTAGTGAAAGACCCATCGCAATTTCATAGGAAATTACTTGAGCACTCGAGCGCAAGCCACCGAGTAGCGGATAGGTAGAACCAGATGACCAACCAGCTAACACAATGCCATAAACACCAATTGATGCAATCGCCAAAACATAAAGAACGCCGACTGGAATGTCGGTTAGCTGCATCGCAGTAACTTTTCCAAACAAGGTAACTTCGCCGGAGAAAGGAATTACCGCAAATGCCATAAAGCAGGTAGTTACGCTAATGATTGGCGCAACGATGAAGACGACTTTATCGGCAGCAGCTGGAATCAAATCTTCTTTAAGGGCTAACTTAACGCCATCTGCTAAAGATTGAATTAATCCGAATGGACCAACGCGGTTAGGCCCAAGGCGCTGTTGCATACGTGCAACTAAACGACGTTCGCCCCATACCGACATCAGTGTTAGTAGTACGCACAAAGCGAAGACCAAGAGGGCTTTTACCCCGATTAGCCAGCCTGGATCGTTTGCGATTAATTGAGCGTTTGTCATGCTTTCACCACCGTTACTACTGAATTATGCGCGACCCCTAAATTGGCAAGCAGTTGAGATCCGGCAGAGTTGCGCGGTGCCCACACTGCATCGTCATGAATATTTTCAACCAGGGCTGCCAACATTACCCAGCCATTGTCATTTGAAATTCTTAACAATTCGCCGTCAACAACACCAAGGGCTGCTGCGCGCTTTGGCGAGATAACCGCAACTGTGCGACGAGCTGTACCAGCTAAATTCTCTTCACCTTTTTGCAGAGTTCCTAGATCAAGCAAGCGACGCCACGAAGTTAGTACAGCTTGGTCACCAGATACTGAGTGCGCGCTCGCTGCCGAAACGTTTGGTGTGGCAACAGATGTGCCATCCCAGTTTCCAATCGAAGCAATTTCTTTTGCGGCATTAGCAACTGTGCCGAGTGAAATGGAATGACCCAACTCATCGGCAATCATGGAAAGAATTCTTAGGTCACTTCGGTTTAGCGATTCGACCGCAGTGTCGAACTGACGAGCGCGGCCTTCCCAGTTAAGGAACGATCCGCTCTTCTCAGTTATTGCGGCAACCGGCAAAATCACATCGGCGAACTTAGTTACTTCGCTATTGGCGATCTCGAGAGAAACCACAAATGCTTTTTGAAGTGCTGCAATTGTTGCGGCTGGATTAGGGCCATCAAGCGGATCTATGCCACCGACAAGTAGCGCTTTAATTTTTTCGTTATTTACATCAGCGATGATCTGATCAGCGCTACGGCCAATCTCACTTGGTAGTGAATCAACATTCCAGAGCGATGCAATATCAACTCGAGCTGCTGCATCAGAAACTGGACGACCACCAGGTAACAAATTGCCAATGGCGCCAGCTGTAAGAGCACCACGTTCACCTGCGCGACGTGGAATCCAGGCCATTTTTGCGCCAGTGCGATCAGCTAGCGCAGCCGCAGCGCTTAATAATCCAGCACTTTCAGCGGCGCGCTCGCCTACCAAAATCACTGACTTATTAGTTAGCTCTTGAGTAGCTACTGCAGCTGCTTCTTGGCCAGGCTGCACACAGATGAAGTTAGCTCTTAGTTTTTCAACGGCAATTGATTCTTTGCTGCCGATTGAAGTCACCTTTAGCGCGCGCTTTTTAAATTGCTTATTAATGCGCAAGAACACAATCGGAGATTCTTCTTCAGGTTCAAAGCCAACTAGAAGAACGTGATCAGCTTTATCAATATCGCGATAAGTAGTGGTGTTGTTAACTACGCGAGCAGCTAAAAATTCACGTTCTTCATCGGATGAAATTCGGGAACGGAAATCAATATCGTTTGTGCCAAGAGCTACGCGAGCAAACTTGCTGTAACCATAAGCATCTTCATAAGTCGCTCGGCCGCCAACTAGAACTGCGGCACCTCGACTCAAACCAGCAGCGGCTGCCGAGATTGCCTCAGGCCAAGAGGCGGTGACTAGTTCGCCATTTTCATTGCGAACCTGTGGCACAGTTAAACGATCAGTTGCGGTTACATATTTAAATGCCCAACGACCCTTATCGCAGTTCCACTCTTCGTTAACTTCAGCATCATCGCCAGCTAAGCGACGAAGTGTTTTGCCACGACGAACATCGGTACGAAGATCGCAACCTGACGCGCAATGTTCGCAAGCAGATGGCGTTGAAACTAAATCAAACGGGCGGGCACGGAAACGATATGAAGTTCCGGTGAGTGCGCCTACTGGACAAATTTGAACTGTGTTTCCAGAGAAATAAGATTTAAATGGATCTTCTTCGTAAATTCCAACTTGTTGCAGAGCGCCACGTTCGTTCAAAGTAATAAACGGATCACTGGCTATTTGATCTGAGAAACGAGTACAGCGGGCACAGAGCACGCAACGTTCGCGATCAAGCAGAACTGAAGAAGAGATCGCAACTGGCTTCTCAAATGTGCGTTTTACGCCATCTAGCCGCATTTCAGGATTTCCGTTGCTCATTGCTTGGTTTTGCAATGGGCACTCGCCACCCTTATCGCAGACTGGGCAATCAAGTGGGTGGTTAGCTAGCAAAAGCTCCATCACGCCTTTTTGCGCTTTATCTGCAACTGGTGAAGTTAATTGAGTTTTAACAATCATGCCTGGTTCAACTGGAATTGTGCATGAAGCTTGTGGCTTTGGAAAAGCGCGGCCATTAATTTCGATATCAACTAAACATTGACGACATGCACCAACTGGATCAAGTAATGGGTGATCGCAGAAACGTGGGATCTGAATTCCAAGTTTTTCAGCGGCGCGAATTACTAAAGTGCCTTTAGGAACAGTTACTTCAAAACCATCGATAACTAAAGTTATTTGCTCAACGATTACATCGGTATCTGGAGTCACTATGCATCAGCTCCTTCAAATAGCGTGCTGGCAATTGGATCAAATGGGCAAGCACCATTTGTTACGTGAGCGATGTACTCGTCACGGAAATATTTGATTGAAGAAGTAATTGGGCTAGTTGAACCATCACCAAGTGCGCAGAAAGAACGTCCCATGATGTTGTCGCAAAGATCTAACAACTTAGCTAGATCTGCCTCAGAGCCCTTACCATTTTCGAGATCGCGCAGAATCTGTACCAACCACCATGTACCTTCGCGACATGGTGTGCATTTTCCGCAAGATTCATGCTTATAGAACTCTGTCCAACGAAGTACCGCGCGAACTACGCAAGTAGTTTCATCAAAAATTTGAAGTGCCTTTGTGCCCAGCATTGAGCCAGCGCCAGCTACACCTTCGTAATCAAGTGGCACATCAAGATGCTGATCAGTAAACAGCGGAGTTGATGACCCACCTGGAGTCCAGAACTTTAACTTGTGGCCTTTGCGCATTCCGCCGGAGAGTTCAAGAATTTCGCGCAAAGTGATTCCAAGTGGTGCTTCGAATTGTCCTGGGTTTACAACATGGCCAGAGAGTGAATAAAGCGTGGTTCCTTTGCTCTTTTCAGTACCCATTGACTGATACCACTCAGCGCCGTTAGCAACGATGGCAGGAACTGATGCGATTGATTCAACGTTATTCACAACAGTTGGGCGGGCGTATAAACCAGCGATAGCTGGGAAAGGTGGACGCAAACGTGGTTGACCGCGGAAGCCTTCAAGTGAATCAAGAAGTGCGGTTTCTTCACCGCAAATATAAGCACCTGCACCAACGTGTAGAACTAGCTCGACGCCGTTACCTAAGTAACCAGCTGCATATGCATCTTCGATTGCTTGGTTCATTCGACGAACCACGTGAGTTACTTCGCCACGAATATAAATGAAGGCATGCTTCGCGCGAATTGCATGGGCTGCAATTATGCAACCTTCGATAAGTACGTGCGGGTTAGCCATCAACAGTGGCGTATCTTTGCAAGTACCTGGTTCTGATTCGTCAGCGTTTACAACTAAGTAATGATCTTTGTTATCACCTTGTGGAATAAAACCCCACTTCATGCCAGTTGGAAAACCAGCACCACCGCGACCACGTAGACCAGAATCTTTAACAAGTTGAATTACCACATCGGGATCCATTGCAAGTGCTTTTGCAGAAGCGGTGTATCCACCATGTCGCTTATAAGCTTCAATCGTAAATGAATCTTTTTCATCCCAGTGTGCAGAAAGCACTGGCGCAAGTTTTGTCATTACTTACCTTCCTTGCTTAGTTTCAAACCAAGCAGAGTTGGTTCGCCAGCTTGAACACCTTCATTTGCTAAGCCATCGTTAACGCCAGCTAAAACTGCAGATGCTTCTTTCCAAGTTACTAATTTATTTGGACCACGAGTTGGTGGTTTTGGATTTCCGCTGCGCATTGAATCAACTAAATCTTTAGACGATTGAACAGTCTGATTGTCGTAGAACTCCCAGTTGGCCATAACAACAGGCGCGTAATCGCAAGCCGCATTACATTCAATATGCTCAAGTGAGACTTTGCCATCAGCTGTAACGCCATCATTTTCAATGCCTAAGTGCTCTTTTAAGCCAGCGAAAATAGCGTCTCCGCCCATCACCGCACATAGTGTGTTAGTGCAAACGCCAACGTGGTACTCGCCTACTGGCTGATTTTTGTACTGAGTGTAAAAAGTTGAAACTGCTGTGACTTCAGCATTTTCTAGCTCTAATAATTCAGAAATAATTTCGATGCCTTCATTATTGATATAGCCCGTAATTGATTGGCTGTAATGCAACAGAGGCATGATCGCCGAACGCTTACGTGGGTAGCGAGCGATTATTGCTTCCATTACTGCTAACTGATCATCGGTATATGCCATTAGCGATCAACTCCACCCATGACTGGATCAATCGAGGCAACCGCGCCGATGATGTCGGCAACCATGCTGCCTTCGCACATTGCAGAAGTTGATTGCAAGTTATTAAAAGATGGTTCGCGGAAGTGAACGCGATACGGACGAGTGCCGCCGTCTGAAACTAAATGCACACCAAGTTCACCACGTGGAGATTCAATTGCTACATAAACCTGACCGACTGGAACTTGGAATCCTTCAGTTACTAACTTGAAGTGGTGAATCAAGGCTTCCATTGACTCGCCCATGATTTCGCGGATGTGATCGAGTGAGTTACCCATTCCGTCATTACCAACTGCAAGTTGTGATGGCCATGCAATTTTCTTATCTGCAACCATTACAGGTTGGCCTTCAGATTTTTCTAACTTGTCGCAAGCTTGTTCGATGATTCGAAGTGATTGTTCTAATTCAGCAATGCGAATCAAGAAGCGGCCATAAACATCGCAAGTATCAGCAGTAACAACGTCGAAGTCGTATTGCTCGTAACCACAATATGGCTGCATCTTGCGTAGATCCCAAGGCAAGCCAGTTGAACGAAGAACTGGGCCAGTAATTCCAAGTGTGGTTGCGCCAGCTAGATCAAGGTAGCCAATACCTTCGGTGCGCTTCATCCAGATTGAGTTTCCGACTAGAAGCTTTTCGTTATCTTTAAAGTTTTTACGAAGTTCGGCAACAGTTTCGCGAATCTTTGCAACAGCACCCTTTGGTAGGTCTTGAGCAACGCCACCTGGACGCACATAGGCCATATTCATGCGTAAACCTGAAACTAATTCGAAGATATCTAGAACTCGTTCGCGTTCACGGAAGCAGAAGATCATCGGTGAAAGTGCGCCTAGTTCGAGGGCACCAGTGCCGAGTGCGACCATGTGAGAGGAGATGCGGTTGAACTCCATCATCATCACGCGAATCTGGTTTGCGCGCTCTGGTACTTCGATACCCAGAAGTTTTTCAACACCTAAGCAGTAAGCAGTTTCATTGAAAATAGGTGACAAATAATCCATGCGAGTTACAAAAGTAACGCCTTGGGTCCAGCTGCGATATTCGGTGTTCTTTTCAATTCCAGTATGTAGGTAACCGATTCCGCAACGAACTTCGGTGACAGTTTCGCCTTCAAGTTCTAGAACTAAGCGAAGCACACCGTGAGTTGATGGGTGCTGAGGACCCATGTTTACGACAACGCGTTCTTCTTTCGCCTGACCAATTTCAGTAACTAGCGAATCCCAATCGCCACCGGTAACTGCGAAAACAGTTCCTTCGGTAGTTTCGCGAGAGGATGCGTATGGATCTACGTATGTGCTCACTTGTATGACCTACGTTCATTAGGTGGCGGAGTAGTTGCGCCTTTGTACTCAACTGGAATTCCACCGAGTGCATAATCTTTACGTTGTGGGTGTCCTTGCCAATCATCTGGCATCAAAATGCGAGTTAGTCCTGGGTGACCATCAAAAATTATTCCGAACATGTCAAAAGTTTCGCGTTCGTTCCAGTTATTGCCTGCCCAAACTTCAACAAGTGAAGGAATGTGTGGATCAGAGTCAGGAACGCTTACTTCAAGACGGATGCGTTGATTATTTGTCATTGAAAGCAATGGATATACGGCGTGAAGTTCGCGGTTAGTGTCGGTTGGATAATGAACACCGCTAACGCCTAAACAATTTTCAAACTTAAGGCGATCACGCAAAATTAGTGAGACTTCAACTAAGCGTTCGCGTTTAATGTGAAGTGTTAATTCGCCACGATCAACAACTACGCGCTCAATTGCATCAGCAAAATCCGGATAAGCACGCTCTAAATCATCGGCTACTTGATCAAAATAACCGCCATATGGGCGCTCAGTAGAGCCGGGATTTACTTGAGTGCGAACTAATCCGCCATAACCAGAAGTATCGCCAGTGCCGTTTGTTCCGAAAGAACCGCGCTCTTCATTGCTCATTACGCTAACAACCCCTTCATTTGATGGGTTGGAAGCGCAGCAAGAGCAGCAGCTTCAACGTTTTTGATAACTAGTTCGCGGTTTGGACCAAGCTTTTCAACATAAATTTGATCGTGCAGTTTAAGAATTGCATCCATCAACATTTCTGGGCGTGGTGGGCAACCTGGAAGATAAATATCAACTGGTACTACGTGATCAACACCTTGCACGATTGCATAGTTGTTAAACATTCCGCCAGAAGATGCACATGCACCCATTGCAATAACCCATTTTGGCGCAGCCATTTGATCATAAATCTGACGAAGAACTGGCGCCATCTTGTTTGAAACGCGACCGGCAACGATCATTAAATCTGCTTGACGTGGGGATGCGCGGAAAACTTCCATTCCGAAACGAGCTAAGTCGTAGCGACCGGCACCTGCTGCCATCATCTCAATTGCACAACATGCCAAACCAAAAGTTGCTGGCCACAGTGAGTTCTTGCGCATATAACCCGCAAGTTTTTCAACTGAAGTTAATAAAAACCCGCTTGGTAATTTCTCTTCTAGACCCATTTTTAATTAATCCCATTCCAATCCACCGCGGCGCCAGACATAGACAAAAGCTACAAAAACTGTGGCGATGAAAATTCCCATTTCAACTAAGCCGAAGAGCCCAAGTTGATCAAAAGTCACTGCCCATGGATAAAGGAAAACAATTTCAATATCAAAAATAATGAAAAGCATTGCGGTTAAGAAATACTTAACCGGGAAACGACCACCTTCGGCAGCTTGTGGTGAAGGTTCGATTCCGCATTCATATGCATCGGCTTTGGCTCGGTTGTAACGGGCTGGACCGGTGAGTAATGAGATGCCGACTGAGAAGATGGCGAATCCGAGGCCAATCGCCCCGATTACCAGAATCGGGATATACGGATTACTTGTTCCAGTCACAGGCGTAATCCTATTCTCGGGTCAGCAATGGTTATGACCGCTAGGGCGCTACAGCGCTGTGAACTGCAACAACCCCGCCAGTTAAATTTTGCCAACCGACCTTCTGCCAACCGGCCTTAGTAATGTGCTCGGCCAGGGCCACTTGATTGGGCCAAGCCCTGATCGATTCAGCCAAATAAACATAGGCCTCGGGATTTGAAGAAGTTTTGCGAGCAATAAAGGGCAGAGCGCGCATCAGGTAATTGGTATAAATGGTGCGAAACGGGCGCCAAACTGGAGCGCTGAATTCGCAGATCACAATGCGGCCTCCGCTCTTGGTCACGCGAAGCATCTCGCGCAGGGCAAGGTCGAAATCATTGGTGTTGCGCAAGCCAAATGAGATAGTCACGAGGTCAAATTCGCCATCTTTGAAGGGCAGATTCAGGGCATCGGCTTTAGTAAATGGCAGATGCGGACGAGCTTTGCGGCCAGCGGCCAACATTCCTTCGGAAAAATCAGCTGGAATCACATCGGCACCAGCGGCTGCAAGTGGCTCTGATGAAGAACCAGTTCCGGCAGCCAGATCAAGAATCTTCATACCGACCTTTGGCGCAATAATCGCAGTAGTCGAGCGGCGCCAAGCTTTGGTGCGACCCAAACTAAGCAGGTCATTAACCAGGTCGTAGCGTTTAGCGACGCCATCAAACATCGCCGCTACTTCATCGGGGTCTTTGTTGAGATTGGCGCGCGACATAGGTGCATTCTCTCTGAAGGTAGGCTCGGCTACAACTTAAAGCACTAGTTACTCAAGATTTTTACCCACGGAAAGGGCGCCCAGATGATTTCGATCAATACCGTCCGCCTGGGCGAGCACTTGCCGCTCTTAGATTTACTGCCGGCGGATAGCCCGATTGCTTGGGTGCGCGGCGGCGATGGCTTAGTTGGTTGGGGCGTTCATGCCAGCACAACAGTTAGTGGTGCTAATCGATTTAACGATGCGCGCACTTGGTGGCATAACCAAGTTGAGACCTTCTCGGTAGCAGATGCTGTGCACGTTAGTGGCACTGGTCCAGTTTTATTCACTTCTTTTTCCTTTTCGGAATCAGAAGAATCGGTTTTGGTAATTCCGAAAGTAATTGTTGGTCAACGAAATGGAAAATCTTGGTTGACTTGGATTGGCGATATTGCGCAACCAATTTTGCCTACTGAAAAAACAATTTCTAATTCAGCTAGGTTAACTTGGCAAGATGAGCCAATTAGTAAGAGTGATTGGGAAGACCAAGTAACTAAGTTAGTTCGGGAAATTCAAAGTGGCAATGTAGATAAAGTGGTTTTGGCGCGCGACCAAAGCGCAACAGCAGATAATGAAATTGATATTCGCAACATATTGCGTAATTTAGCTCGCGAATATCCATCAACTTGGAATTTCGCTATTGCTAATTTAGTTGGTGCTACACCCGAACTATTGCTGCGCTTAAGTAAAGGCATGGTTACTTCACGCGTGTTAGCTGGCACGATTAGCAAGACCGGCGATGATGAACGCGACTTAGCTCTAGCTGGTTCGCTGGCTCGTTCTTCAAAGGATCTAGAGGAACATAACTACGCAGTTCGCTCAGTAGCCGATGCACTCGAACCATTCTGCTCATCAACAAACGTTCCCGAATCTCCATTTGTATTGCACTTAACTAATGTCATGCACTTAGCCACCGATGTAACTGGAGCATTAGTTGAGAAAACTAAGCAAGTTGATAGTTTCTCATTACTAGAAAAATTGCATCCATCTGCAGCTGTTTGCGGCACCCCAACCCAGAAAGCGCTCGAGTTGATTAACGCTAATGAAGGTATAAATCGCGGTCGATATGCCGGACCAGTGGGTTGGATCGATGCTTCAGGTGATGGCGAACTAGGTATTGCGCTGCGCTGTGGTCAGATTTCTGGAAAACAAATTCGAATTTTTGCGGGCTGTGGAATTGTTAATGGTTCATTGCCGGCGAAAGAACTAGCTGAAAGCGAAGCGAAGTTTGCGCCAATGCGCAGCGCCTTAAATTGATTCTAAATTTGCAATCAAAGCTTTCAATTGTGCCGCATTATTTTCTCGATCCGGCATCTGACAAACCAATACTGATACTCCGGAAATTGGTTTAGCAAGCTCGCTCTTTAATTCAGCGAATGAGGAAATAGTCTTTGCGCTTATGCCCAGCCCGGCTGCTATTTTTTCTAAATCTAAGCCATGTGGAGTTCCGAATACAGTTTCAAATCCAGCGACGTTTGCTTGCGGCAACGTTGAGAAAATTCCGCCCCCATCATTATTAATTGCGAAGATGCGCAAGTTAGCCGAAGTATTTCCAACTAAACCGGTTAAGTCATGCAAGAAAGCTAAGTCACCAATAATTGCCGTGGCACTCTGTCGAGCAGTTGCAATTCCGAGGGCAGTTGAAATGTTGCCATCGATGCCAGCTAAACCACGATTGGCAAAGGTTTCGATTCCGGTGCGCGGGGTTGCAAAACTTTCAATATCGCGGATAGGTCTTGACGACGAGATGAAAACAGTGCCAGTTAACTGACTGGCTAGCTCGCGAGCTAAAGCACTTTCGGACCAATTAGCGATTTCACTTACTAGTTTGGCTGTGCGTTGGCCTAACTTGCGCCATTGTTCGTGCCATTCTGGGTCAGCGGCACGAGATTGCACGATCGGGGCCGCGATAAATCGTTGATCTGCAACGCGATAGTTATCAACAGTTGCCATTCGCGGATCAATCACAATTTGAGTCTTAGCTGATGCAATCAAGGCATTAATTGGGCGCGAAAGCGTGGTGCGGCCAATGATTACAACCGTTTCCGGCGTTAAGTTTTTGCGAATTGCAGGTGAAGCTAAGAAAAGCGCGGCATGTGAAGTCGATTCCGGGAAAGAAAGTGGATCTTCGGCAATTACCGGCCACTCTAGATCGTTAGCGATTTTAGAGACTTCAGCGACTGTTAAGCCACCACGGTCATGCCCAATAACTAATACGCCTCTGGCGGTATTTACTTTCAAAGTTCCGGCTGACTTGCCGGTCGGCTTAATTCTTGGGGCAATTTTGATTTCAGCTAACCAACTGTTGTCCGCATCAGGAAGAAGTGGTTCTTCAAATTGTAAATTTAAATGCACTGGGCCTCGGTGCAGCGAATCAATCGGCAGCTCGAGCGGGAATACTCCCCCAGAAACATCAGCGAAGTAGCGCACGGCGCTACCAAAGATTCGAGCTTGATCAGTTGTTTGATTTGCACCAGTGCGCCGCAAAATAGCGGGGCGGTCAGCGGTTAGTACTAATAGTGGCACGTTACTGTGATGTGCTTCTAATACTGCTGGGTGATAGTTCGCCACTGCGGTACCACTTGTACAAACAATGGGTACTGCACGACCACTTGCCTTTGCTAAACCTAAAGCAAAATAGGCAGCTGATCTTTCATCAATTCGAATATGTAACTTAAGAAAACCCTTTTCAGCTGCGGCATAAATGGCCAGTGATAAAGGAGCGTTGCGTGAGCCCGGTGAAATTACTGCATCAGTAATGCCCGCTTCAATTAATTGGCGAACTACGACTCGAGCTAGCGAGGTTGAGGTATTCACCAGTTCCAGCCTCTCACTTTAATTTCACTTTCGGCCCCAGCATAAAAAGCACACTTTGTGCGCTCTTTCCACCAAGTTAACCGCTCAACTGGAACAGCATACTTTGCTAACAAATCGGTGTCTGGCGAAACTGAATGAACGGGTAGTTCGCCATTTTTCAATGGCAGTGCTGCGATATCTGCGCTCAACAACTGGCCAGTTGCTAACCCACACGCATAATCAAGCGATGGCAACGAAGCGGCAAGTTGTAAGCCATAACTGATTCCGACTGCGCTATCTAACGCGCTCGATACCACCATCGGTAATTTGTGATAGGCGCCAATTTCGCGAGCGCGAGTTATTCCACCAAGCGGGGCAACTTTTAACATCAGAACATCAACCGCACCTTGCAGATCAATGGCAAATGGATCAATTGCTTTTCTAATAACTTCATCGCCAGTGATCTTATAATCGATATTTAATTTTGCTTTTAAAGTACGCAACTCTTCTAGCGTGCCACAAGGTTGTTCGACATATTCCAACGGACCAACTTCTTCATAGATTTCATTAAGATTAAATAAAGCCTGCTCAACACTCCAGGCACCATTTACATCAAGTCTTAATTTTGCTTTTGGCAGAAGTGCTCTAACTCGTGCAACTCGCACAATATCTTCGCCTAAATTGTCGCCAACTTTTATCTTAACTGTGTCACACCCAGCAAAAGATTGCAGTAACTCTTCGATCTCTTTCGTACTGTTTAGCGCTGGCAGAGTCGCATTGACTTTGATAAAGCCTCGGTATGCCATTGGAGCTGGGTTCGTTGCCGCATCAATGGCACTTAGTAGCCACGTGGAGCTTTCACGATCGTCATACTCAAGAAATGGTGCGAATTCGCCCCAACCAGCTGGGCCTTCAAAGAGAGCAATTTCGCGCACTGTGATGCCACGAAACTTACTTTTTAGCGGCAGGGCAACTACCTGCATTGAAGCAAGTAATTGATCAATCATTTGGTTAATTACGGACGCTTAGGGAATTTGCCAAAATCAGGTGCCCGCTTTTCTTTGTAAGCATCGCGACCTTCTTGACCTTCTTGGGTCATGTAGAACAACAAGGTGGCATCTCCGGCTAGTTGTTGCACGCCGGCTAATCCATCATCGGCAGCATTCATGCTCGCCTTAAGCAAGCGAAGTGCCATCGGTGAATTGCGGAGCATTTCGCGACACCAGGAAACAGTTTCAGCTTCTAGCTCTGCAACTGGCACAACTGTATTTATCAATCCCATCTGCAAAGCTTCTTGTGCATCATATTGACGAGTCAAAAACCAAATTTCGCGCGCTTTCTTCTGACCCACACTTGCCGCTAACAAACCAGAACCGTAACCACCATCGAAAGAACCAACCATTGGGCCAGTTTGACCAAAGAGTGCGTTATCGGCCGCAATTGTTAAATCACAAACCACATGTAAAACATGTCCGCCGCCGATTACCCAACCTGCAACCATGGCAACTACTGGTTTTGGGGTACGGCGAATTTGTACTTGTAGATCCAAAACATTTAGTCGACCAATGCCTTGCTTTGCAAGATCATCATCGCCCAGGTAACCATCATCACCACGAACATTGATGTCGCCACCAGAACAAAATGCTTGAGTGCCTTCGCCGGTAAAAATAATTACGCCAACTTCGGAGTTATCGCGCGCTAGATCAAATGCACTCTTTAACTCAGCCAAAGTTTGTGGGCGAAATGCATTGTGAACTTCTGGGCGATTAATCGTAATTTTTGCCATGCCATCGCCAACTACATATTTAATATCTTTGAAGTTCTCGCCACCTGGAGCGGTTTTCCAATTCGGAATCTCGCGACTTCCAAAATCACGCTTAATTGGCTTGCTCATTTTTCCTCCAGGAAGTGAAAGCTTGGTCTAGGAGCGATAGCCTACGGGCGATATGGATACCAAGTCACAACGTTTAGTGAGCCCAATCGACGGGGCGTGGTCAACCACACAGATTATGGCCAGCCTTGCTAAGGCGCTGGTTTCTGATGGTCCGGCACTTGGCTTTGGCGCTGTAACCAGTATGGCGGTTGATGAAAAAACGGCTGTCCTAGTTACCTCGACCGGTAGCACCGGTGCGAACAAGGAGTTTTCACTGAGCGCAGGTGCGCTGCTGGCTTCTGCAAAAGCTTCGAATAAGTTTTTGGGTGCACACTTTGGCGAAACTTGGTCACTCCTTTTGCCACTTACACATATTGCGGCTGTGAATGTTTTAGTTCGCAGTTTAGAACTTGGCACTATCCCCGTGAATTTAATTGACCACATCGGCGAATATCCGAAAGTTGATTACACCGCCATCGTTCCAACCCAACTTTTCAATGCTCTAGCTGGTGATGATCGCTTACTTAAGCATTTGCAAACTGCGAAAGCAGTTCTAGTTGGTGGCGCTGCTCTAACTCCTGAACTGCAAGCACAAGCAGCTGATGTCGGAATTAAAGTTGTGACAACTTATGGCATGACTGAAACATCTGGCGGGTGTGTCTATAACGGTGAACCACTTGAAGGTGTACAGGTAGCGATATCTGATGCTGGATTTATTAAGTTAGCAGGACCAGTTCTGGCCAGCAATTTAGTTTTAGATTCGCAAAATTGGTTTGTAACTAGCGATCGTGGTGAATTAGTTGATGGTCATTTAAAAGTTCTGGGCCGCGGCGATGATGTAATTATTTCAGGTGGTGAAAACATCTCACTCTCGGAAATTGAAAACGCCATTTCGCAAAGTTTTGCGAACTTTGAGTTTGCTGCTTTTGCCGTTTTAAGTGAGAAGTGGGGGCAAGAACTTCACGTAGCTTCGGTAAACGCACCAGCTGAATTTTCTGAAAGAGTTCAGGGACTATTGGTAGAAAGATTTGGCAACGCAGCTAAACCAAAGCGATTCCATCAGCTAACTGCGCTACCTTTAATCGGGATCGGAAAAGTAGACCGAAGCGCACTTGCGCAATTAGCAACGAAGTCGGAGCATTGAGTTGAATAAGTGGGCTAGTTTTGAATAAGTGGTTTGCAGGTGCTCGCCCGCGCACACTTCCAGCTGCTATTGCGCCAGTCTTGGTAGCAACGGCGTTAGCGGCAAGTGATGCCGACTTTAAAATGGCTGGTTTAGCCCTGGTTGTCAGTTTGGCGCTCCAAGTTGGCGTTAACTTCGCCAATGATTACTCCGATGGCATCAAAGGCACTGACGATATTCGCGTAGGCCCAACTCGGTTAGTTGCCTCCGGCTTAGCAAGTGCGAAATCGGTCAAGCAGGCAGCCTTTATCTCTTTTGCCTTCGCTGCAGTTGTTGGGTTAGTGCTAGCGCTCTTAACTTCACTCTGGTTAATTGCAGTTGGTGCTGCGTCAATTTTGGCAGCTTGGACCTACACCGGCAGCAAACGACCATATGGATACCTGGGATTGGGCGAGATTTCGGTATTTTTATTCTTTGGCTTAGTTGCGACTATGGGTTCTTACTATGTACAGACTGAGAATTTAACTTGGCAAAGTTTTGTGGTCGCAATCCCGATGGGCTCGCTCTCTTGCGCGCTTCTGGCAATTAACAATCTTCGTGATCGTGCTCAAGATGAGTTAGTTGGCAAGCGCACCCTGGCTGTTCGGTTAGGTGATGCCAGTGCGCGGAAACTTTTCATCGCTTATTTGTTACTAGCTCACATTTCAGCACTTGCCGTATCTGGCGAAAATACCTTGATTACGTTGGCGCTCTTGCCGCTAACTTTTGTTATCGCCAACCAGGTTCGAGCTGGCGCAACTGGCCCCGCGTTAATTCCTCTTCTAGGCAAAACCGGCCAATTACAGCTCTGGTTTGGCGTGGTTTTCTCAATTGCTCTCGCGCTAAACTAAAGCCATGAGAGTTTTGCTCGTAGTTCTATCTATCGCTATCCAACTCTATGGATTAATCGATTGTGCGCAACGTGATGACAGTGAAGTTCGCTCGCTGCCTCGTTGGGGCTGGCTAATAATTATTGTGTTGATTCCAACGATTGGCGCAGTTGCTTATCTAGTAGCTGGGCGACCAAAGCGCCCTGGCGGTGGCGGCAAAAAACCAAAGCGTACTATTGCACCAGATGATGATCCTGATTTCTTGCGTGGACTTTAGAGCGAAGCGAAAGCCTCATCTAGAACGCTCATTGCATCAAGAAGTAGTTCATCTGAGATAACAATTGGTGGCAAGAAACGAATTACATTTGAATAAGTGCCCGCTGAGAGTAGCAAGACACCTTTCTTAGCGCAGTAGTTAATTACCTTGGTCATCGCTTCAGAGTTTGGCTCAAGTGAGCCTGGCTTTACTAATTCGATAGCTTGCATTGCACCACGACCACGAACTTCGGCGATTACTGGATACTTTGCTGCAAGTGCGCGAAGTGATGTTCCCAGCAGCTCACCAACTTCGCGAGCACGTTGAATTAAGCCATCTTCTTCAATTGTTTCAAATACTCCTAGTGAAGCTGCGCATGCGACTGGATTTCCACCGTAAGTTCCACCGAGACCGCTTACATGCACAGCATCCATGATTTCTGCGCGACCGGTTACTGCAGCCAGCGGCATTCCACCAGCAATACCTTTTGCAGTAATGATCATGTCTGGAACTACATTTTCAGCTTCAACTGCAAACATGTTTCCAGTACGGGCAAAACCAGTTTGAACTTCATCAGCAATAAAAATGATGCCGTTTTCAGCACAATACTTTGATAAGCCAGGCAAGAAACCCTTAGGTGGAACGATGAAACCACCTTCGCCTTGAATAGGTTCGATCATGATTGCCGCTACATTCTTAGCGCCAATTTCTTTTTCAATCTTATGTTCGATTTCTTCTAGAGCGTCTTTAGTAATCGTTGCCTTATCGCCCAACCAGCGAAGTTCGTATGGCATTGGCATGCGGTAGATCTCATTAGCAAATGGACCGAAACCTTCTTTGTATGGCATGTTCTTGGCAGTTAGCGCCATCGTTAAATTTGTACGGCCATGATAAGCGTGCTCGAAAACTACGATTGCTTGACGCTTTGTTGCGTGACGCGCAATCTTTACCGCGTTCTCAACCGCTTCAGCACCTGAGTTAACCAAAACTGATTTCTTTTTGTGAGTGCCAGGAGTATGAGCATTTAACTTTGCACAAACATCGATGTAGCCCTGGTAAGGCGCAACGGTAAAACAAGTGTGTGAAAAAGCTTGAACTTGTTCAATTACGCGATCAACAACGCGCTGCGCACTGTTACCAACATTGTTTACGCCGATACCTGCAGCCATGTCGATGATCTGATTGCCATCTAGGTCAACCAGAATCGCGCCACCAGTACTTGCAATTACCGTCGGATATGCAATTCCCAATCCGCCCGAAACCTCTTCGCTGCGTCGCTGAATCTCCGCCTTTGATTTTGGTCCAGGAATCTCTGTAACCAAGAGGCGTTGCTGAGGAACTGAAGTAAGTACGGTCATGAGTAAAGTCTAAGGCCATATTTCCGATCGGGGCGCCTTGAAGTTAGGCTTGCCGCTATGACCTACCTCAAAGCGCTGCGCGTAGATGCTCCGCTCTTAGATGCCTACCTACGTTACTTCGAAGTAGCGCGAACTCCGTTCACGATCCCAGGTCATAAACAGCGTGCCAGCAAACTCGATTTGGGTTTAGGCGCAGTAGTTGATGGCGATACACCTCTCTACGGTGGCTTAGATGAAATTAAATTAACGAACCAAACCTTAAAGAGCGCTGAATCTCTCGCAGCTAAATTATGGAATGGCGACTACGCGCGTTTTTCAACTGGCGGTTCAACTCATGTTAACCAAGCCGTCATCTTGGCGCTTGGAAAACCTGGTGACAAGATTGCAGTTGCTCGCACTGCGCACCGCTCAGTTTTAAGTGCTCTCGTATTAGCGGGACTCGAACCAATTTGGTTAGCTCCAGATATTGATCCAGCAACTGGGGTTCCGATCGGAATCCCGCTTTCAGAACTAGAACGAGTACTGCCGCAAAAGCCAATCGCCCTATTGCTGACGGAACCTGGTTATTTAGGAACTATTTCACAATTACCAGAGTTAATTAGTAAAGCTCACGAAAATAAAATCCCGGTTGTAATTGATGCAGCTTGGGGTGCTCACTTTGGTTTCCATAACAGTTTGCCTAAGCATGTAATGCAACTTGGTGCAGATGCGTTAATTACTAGCACTCATAAAGCCCTGCCGGGATTTAGCGCATCAGCGCTCTTAGTTGCTCGTGGTGAATTTCTGAATTTAGATCGACTAGAGCAAAGTTTTGAAACAACACATACAACTTCACCTGCTGGCGCACCCCTTGCATCCATTGATGGTTGCCGCGCACTCCTGCAACATCGCGGTGAGGATTTACTGGGTCAGCTAATTGAAACCGTGACCAAGTTTAAAGCAGATATTTCAACTAACTTTGATCGCCCCATCTTCTTGTCCCCCAGTGATTTTGCTGCTGGTCGCTTTGATCCAGTAAAGATTGTCCTTCGAGCTAATCAACTAGGCACTTCGGGGGTAGAAATTGAAAATGAATTACTAAAGGCAAATATCAGAGTCGAAATGGCTGATCGTGACACCGTAGTTTTCTTAGCTACTTTGGCTGATGATGTGGAAAGTTTTGCTGATTTGAGTAAAGCGTTGCTGCCAATTTTGCAGAAACTTGTAAATGCACCGCGTGAATCAGCAACAGCGCTGAGTTGGTCAGTGGTTCCACAAGTTGGTCTTTCAATGCGCGATGCCTACTTTGCAGATACCGAGATGATCACTGCCTCAAGTGCCGAAGGTCGCATCTCAGCAGATTTAATTGCGCCTTATCCACCAGGTGTTGCAGTGGTTGCTCCAGGTGAAGTGCTAACCAAAGAGATTTTAACTGGCTTGGCTACTAACAAGGCAGCTGGAGTAAGAATTGCTTATGCAACTGACCCAACACTTCAAAGTTACCGCGTAGTTAAATCAGATTAACTGCAAATCCGATGGTAGTTTATTGAGATGAGCGAAGTAGTTGGACATGCAAATGTTCGCTCCGCAGCAAGAGATACTGAGAATTATTCATCTGACTTACAAGGTGATCGCGATGTGCGGACCTATCGTCAAATTCCGCTTGAAGTTGACCCACCCAGACATCATTTATTCCGCACAGCGCTAAGTCCACTTTTTGTAAAACCTAAGATCGAGAAAATGATTCCGGAATTTGAATCGATTGCAAAAGAATTAATTGCCGCATTTGTGAAAAAGGGTGGTGGGGACTTTGTCTCTGAAGTAGCTCTTCCAATGGTTGGGCACTGTTTAGGTGTTATTTATAACCGGCCACAAGATGTATCAGAATGGCTCTCGTGGGGCTCCGATGTCTGGATCACCACACCAACTGGTCGTAGCGGCGAGCACTTAGACAGGTACTTAAAAACAGTCTTTGATGAAGCTGAAAATTCTGAAGAAGACAACGCCTGGACCTTTATCGTTCGGTTGGAACTAGAAGGTGGGCCAATTTCGCGAACCGAGATGTATGGAATCGCGAACGTGCTCCTGGCTGGTGGCCGAGACACCGTTGTTAAATTAATGACTGGAATGATTTGGCATTTAGCAACAGCAACCGAAGATCGTGAATTCTTAAAAAGTAATCCAGATAAGTTAAGTAAAGCGATTCATGAGGTATTGCGTTTCTTATCTCCGCTACCACGCATGGAACGCGTTCCGGCCGCTGTTCTTGCGTTGCCCGAAGAGTTGCGCGATCCCAAGGATTACGATCACTTAAGTTTTGTTTCTGGCAATTTTGACCAAACTGTTTTCAGTGAGCCAGATAAAATTGATATTCATCGTGAGCGAAACCCGCATTTGGCTTTCGGCTTTGGCCCACATACTTGTATTGGAAATCATGTTGCTGAAGTAGAAACCGCAGCACTGGTATCAACTTTCTTGCGTGAAGTTAAAGATTGGGAAATTTTGCCAGCCTCAGAAATTTCCTTCGACACCATAGGAAAGTATCAATACCCTGGTCGTTTCCACTCACTTCAAATTAAATGTAAGTAACTCTTAAAGACCGGAGTAGGTGTGCTTTCCGGTTCCCCAGACATTTACGTAAACGTAATTGAATAAGAATGTTGATCCAGCTAGCAGACATAGCCAAGCTGCGCGGCGACCGCGCCAACCCGCAGTTACGCGGGCATGTAGATAAGCGGCATAAGCAACCCAGGTAATAAAGGCCCAAGTTTCCTTTGGATCCCAGCCCCAGTAACGACCCCAGGCACTTTCGGCCCAAATAGCACCTGCAATAACCGAGAAAGTCCAGAGTGGGAAAACAAATGCAACTAAGCGATATGAAAGCTGATCAAGAACTTCAAGACTTGGAAGACGATCTGCCCAAACTTTACGTGGTCCCTTGTTCTCCATATTGTCTAGGTAAAGATAAGCCGCTGAAATTACGTTAGCGAGTAGAAATACGCCGCCTGAAATGATCGCAGTTGAAACGTGAATGACCAGCCAAGGTGATTTCAGGGCCGGTACTAGCGGCGCACTTGGAACGTATAACAAAGTAATTGCAGTACCTAGCGTCAAAAGGGCTGAGATCGAAACTAAAACACCCAGCCATCGCAGATCATATTTGCGCAAAGCAGCTAGATAGGCGCCCGTAAATGCCAGCGCACCAGTGATTGAGAATTCATACATGTTGCCCCACGGAACTCGACTTGCTGAAAGTCCACGAGTAACTACGCCAACTAGTAGAAAGATAAAACCAAGAATCATCATGGCAGTTGCAATACGCATCGCCTTTTGAGTGCGCGAGCTATCAAAAGTTTTCTTAAGTAAGTTTCCTTCGGTTTCAGAAGCTGCAGTCGGTGTGCGAACTGCCCAGGCAGTTTCAAATGCATGGCCGAGGAAGGCAAGGGTAAAGAGAGCCATTGCGGAATAGATTGCGTAGTTTGATATGTACGCCCAATCTTGTGCTGACATTTATTTCCCTTTCAACTTCGCAACAAACTCTGACAACTCAATTTCTAAACCAGGTGCGCTGTTCTTTGCTAGACCGGCAACTTGAACTTCTCCGCCGGAAACTCGAATCCAAATCCGTCGGCGTCTAGTAAAGAGCGAGGCTAACAATCCAAGGATCGCAACTATGCCACCGATCAAAGAATAACTCTTTCCAGGATCACTAACTATTTGTAGGTTTACCCAGGGAACCACCTTCTCAAATGAAATTGTTCCTTCGCTAAATTTCAGAAACTCCCCAGGTTTTAGAGAGTCCAGCGCTATTTGTTTCATTTCAGAGGTATCTATTCGATAAACCGATTGTGGAACTCCGCTATCTAAACCTAAATCGCCTTGCCAGATCGAGAAGAGCAACTTGGGATCTAGCAGTTCCGGAAATACTGAAATAGCGCTCTTATCTGAGCCTCGAGCATAAGTTGGAAGAAACGTTGAAACAAAGCCGAGTTGCGGATCTCCATCAGGGACTTTAATCGAACCAATAGATCGCAAGTTGCCATCTTGTGGCAAGAATGGCACTGGGCCTTGAAACGTTACATTGCCGATTTTATCTTGCACGGTGACTATTGGTGAATATCCGTTAGCTTGCAAATAAACTCTAGTGCTGCCAAAAGTTAGTGGGCTATTAACTTTTACTACTTGTTGTTTGGGAGTTGCACCAGGTTCGGCAACTGTCGTCACGTAAAGTGTGTAATCCTCAGGAGCGCTGGTCAAAGTGTTGTACTTAGCAATAAACTTATCAACCTTGATCGTAAATGGTGGCAGCGAGTTCTCGCCTGTGATCTGACCAAAACTAATTGTGTCGTAAGAAGTCGCATTGTTAACAAAGCGTTCGCCTACGTTCAAAATTGCACTTCCGCGAACTCCGAAAAGTCCACCGATTAAAACACCAATCAAGATCAGAATTAATGAAATATGGAAGAAAAGATTTCCGGTTTCACGTAAATAACCTTTTTCGGCAGAAATGCTCTCTTCGCTTTCCAGAACTCGAAAGCGCTTTGACTTCAACCAAGACTTGGCGAGCTCTAGTTCATCTCCATTAGCTGGCCACGATTGGAAATGTTCCATCCGTTCTAAGTTTTTAGGCGTCTTTGGTGGCAAGGCCCGTGCGGCCTGAAGATGTTCTAACGATCTGGGCAAAACACAG
Organism: Candidatus Planktophila sp.; assembly: GCA_964201645.1. Lineage (GTDB taxonomy): Bacteria > Actinomycetota > Actinomycetes > Nanopelagicales > Nanopelagicaceae > Planktophila. The sequence continues at coordinate 2,312 of CAXNEB010000013.1, read as the reverse complement.
CCGATCAGCGAGATAAAAAGCAAGATATAGATCGCGCTAAACCAAGGTGATGAATAAACATCAAAGAGTGAAAAACGCTCAAACCAGATAGCTAAAGTTCGGTGCTTTTCAAAGTAATCCGAAACCGCCATCGGATTCTGGGCATTTTGTGGGATCAAAGAGCCAGGAATTGCGGCCAAAGCAAGCAATAGCAGTAGAACTAGAGCGGTGCGCATACTGGTCAATTGGCGCCAGAAATACCTTGCTAACGCAATAGCGCCGATTTCTGGAAGTTGGGTTTGCTCACTCATCAGATCACCGGCACAAAATTTGAGATTGTCGAGCGTAGCGAAATCATTAATTCACTCCAGAGCCCAAGCAGTTGAAGAACTCCAATAATGATTAGGAACGTTCCACCGATTAGCGAAATTAGATTCCCGTTACGGACTAATAACTTGCGTAGCTTCTCGGAGCGATCTAAGAACAAACCCGAGAGAATGAATGGCAGGCCTAAGCCAAAACAATAGCCAACTGATAAAAGGGCCCCACGTAAAGCCGAACTTTCTTGAAAAGCCAAAGTCTGAACTGCCGCAAGTGCTGGTCCGATGCATGGGGTCCAACCAACACCAAATGCAAATCCAAGTAGTGGTGCACCAATCAAGCCACCGGATGCTGAACTCTTTAGATGCAGCGTTGGCATCATTGGGAATTTTCCTAAGAAAATGACGCCCATCAATATCGTTACGACACCTAGAACCTGCGTTATCCCAGTTTCGTATTCGGTGATGCGAGAACCAATTGTGCCAAACAAGGCACCGTAGAGAACAAAAGGTGCTGAAAAACCTAATACAAATAGCGAAGAGCCTAATAATATTCGGCCTCGTTTAGAACTGAAGCCCGCTGCATAGGAAATATATCCAGGTACTAATGGAAGGACACAGGGAGATAAAAATGAAACTATTCCAGCAAGGATCGCTACGGGAAGCGCAACAATTAGATATCCCGAAAAAATTTGCTCGACTACAAAGTCTCTCATTCGGCTCTTAGCCGTTCTATCAAATCATTTAGCCCGCCAACAGTAACTGGCCCAGAAACACGTGCGGCTACTCGACCTTGCTTATCTAAAACCACAGTTGTTGGAATTGCATTTGCGGGCAAGGTGTTACGAAAGCCCAGCAGTAACGAATCGTCAATAAAATTAGGGTACGGAACCCCTAATTGGCGGGCGAATACTTCAGCATTAGCCAAATTATCTCGCGTCAGAATCCCCATAAATTGAACATCTGAGTTCTTTTCAGAAAGTGCAGTCAAAGCAGGCATCTCAGCTCGACAAGGCGAACACCATGAGGCCCAAACATTTACCACTGCAATTTTGTCGCCGGTAAAATCAAATTTAGTACCGTACAAAGTATCGCCACTAAGTTTTGGTGCCATCGCTCTATCATCAGCTGAAATAAAAGTTACCGCACCATTTCCAGAAATGTAATTCTCTTGCGCAGTTGAAGTTCCACCGTTTCCACAGCTAGTCAGAACAAGAGCAATGACTGCTACAAGAATTAATCGGTGCGATGTGCGAATCATTTTTTCGGTGGTAACAAATGTTTCGCTGGTTCAGAGTAAGAGAGCCCTGAAATTAATCCATCATCATCAAAGTGAACACTCGTAACCGAGGCCAATGAACATTCGCGCTTGCGTGGATCGTGAATTAGTCGGCGTCCTTCAATTGCGCTTCGCAAAATCCAGATTGGAAGTTGATGCGAGACGCAGATGGCATCTTTACCTTTTGCTGCTTTATTCGCCTCAAATATTGCTGCCAACATTCGGGCAATTTGCTCATCATATGGTTCGCCCCAAGATGGTTTCCAGGGGTTATATAAATGTCGCCATGCTGAAGGGTGCTTTAGTACTCCATCGCCAATTCCAAATGGCTTACCTTCAAAAATATTGGCGGCTTCGATTAAACGCTCATCGGTTGTAATAGAAATATTATGTGCAGCTGCGATTGGGGCGGCTGTTTCTTGAGCTCGTTGTAGGGGCGAGACATGAAGTGCGCCAAGATCAATTACTTTTGCCCATTCGCCTAAAGTGCTTGCCATCGCTTGGCCGCGCTCTGATAATCGCCAACCAGGTTGACGGCCATAAAGAATCTTCATTGGATTCTCTACCTCGCCGTGGCGAATAACGTGGACAGTTGAAGTCATACGCTAAGCATAAAGCGTCGGATTTACAGTTCTCTCGCTAAGGTAGTGACATGGCACTCACCCAAAAGCGAGCGGCCTTTTTCGATGTAGATAACACCTTGATCCACGGATCATCGCTCTACTTTCTCGGAA
>CAXNEB010000012.1:0-34179 GCA_964201645.1 Candidatus Planktophila sp. | reverse complement strand
TGGCCAGCGAAGCTGCAGCGCCCATGCCCGCTTTAGGGTTTACGACCACCAACCACATGAGGCAAACCTACCGATTCAAATTAATCTATTGGCGTCGCGGATGGATCGAAATCAGCTGAATCTTGACCTTGCTTGCGCTTGTCTCTGCGCTTATCAAGAAGCAGGGAAATTAAGCCTGCCAGGAAATACAAAACTATCAATGGGCCGGCTAGAAAACTCATGGTTATTGGATCTGAGGTTGGTGTTAAAGCAGCAGCCGCTAAAGTTATTGAGAAGACCCAGATTCGCCAAGGCTTCAAAATTGTTGAGCCCCGTAAGAAACCAATCAAATTAAAAGTTAATAGGAATACTGGCAGCTCGAAAGCTAAACCGAAAAGCAGAATAATTCTGAGTACAAAATCTAAATAATCATCAAACCGAATTAGGTTCGTCAAAGCATCGGGAGTAAAACCAAATAGAACCTTAATCGCAACCGGCAAGATGAGATAACCGATGGTGGCGCCAAGTGCAAAAAATGGTGTGGCGGCGAAGAGAAAGAGAATTGAATAACGCTTCTCTTTACGGTGCAAAGCTGGTGCGATAAATGCCCAAAGTTGATAAAGCCAAACAGGCGCGGCCAGAATTAGGCCACTCAAAATGGCCACTTTAATCTGCAGATTAAGCGGACCCAAGACTCCGTTTATATAGAGCGAACCGCATTCATCGGAGTCCGTTGCTCTCGCTGTTGCCAGGTCGCAAACTGGCAGAGCAAGTTGAGCGATTATCTGGTCATAGAGAAACCAACCGGCAGTAGATGCTACGAGGATTGCGATGATTGAGCGCAGGAACCGTTTTCTAAATTCACGCAGATGCTCAAGTAAGGGCATCTTTCCTTTGTTGCGTTTGGACATAACGAAAGCGACTACTTAGTAGATGAGTCGTCATCTTTCTTGTCGTCGTCTTTCATCTCTTTCATTTCAGATTTAAAGATTCGAAGTGAGCGACCTAGAGAGCGAGCTGAATCAGGAAGGCGTTTAGCCCCAAAAAGGACGGCAATAACAATCAGAACTATGATTAACTCTTGTCCACGAGGCATTTGATTACTCCTTTAGTTTCAACTTCTATGGGTAAACGCTAGCGCATAAATCAGCGCCCGCGCCCAGACCCCTCTTTAGAAATTAATGGTAATTTTCCAGCGCAGCCTTGGCTCGAGCATGTACTTCAGCCCTAATCTGAGTTGGCCCAGTCACTTCGACCTGCCCTCCTAGCGACAGGATTGCACGTGAAATCCAAGCTGCACTAAAACCCTGCAAGGTCGCGTCCGTTGAATCCCCCGAAACTTGCGGCAAAACTTCGCGAACCTGTCGAGACGCGGCGTGGATCTTTACGTCATATTGGATCGCCGCTTGATTGGAAGAGACTTGGTTACTCGGCCAAAGTTGATCAGCTATCTCAGAGATATCAACGATTCGATCGGCCCGAAAATTACGAATCGCTTTTGCGCTGTCGCAATAGCCTTGTAAATATTCATGTGAACCTGATTGCGAAAGCTCATAAGGCGCAACCTGCCGCTTAGTTATTTGATCATTGGCAGCTGAGTGATAAGTAATCTCGAGCCAACCACGACGTCGGATCGCTCGCAAAATAAGCGCCCGAAATTCAGATTTCATGCTCGCCTCGATTTGAACCTGAGGCGCTGAAATCAATTGCGAACGTAGTTGCTCCTGCAAGTTATCAATCTCGGATATCAGCGAAGCACTGGAGTTACTCAACTCCGCGTTTAAGAGATCTAAACCCATGTAGATCGAGAGGGCCTCTGCGCGGTCTAGCGCTCTAGGAGCCGCCAAAGTTTCAGCGTTACGGATTGAAACAAAGCCAGATTCAAATTCCAGATCAATTAATTCCAGCGGTGTATAGCCAGGTAGTCCGCACATCCAGAGCGTATTTAAATCATCAGTTATCTCTTTGACGGTTGTATTAAAAGTTTTGGCTAATTCAGATATCGCAATGCCTTGGTGAGTAGTTAGGTAAGGAACTAAATCCAAAAGTCGCGCTGTGCGGGCTAAGCCAGTTTCTTGTTTAGCCATGAATGCTCACCAACTTTTCCAGCGATGAAACAACCGCGCTTCTGAGTTGTATCGGTGATGAAACAATTACATCTTCACCATGCCAAAGCACCAAACTTGTCATGAAAGCAAGATCGAAAATTGGCAGTTCGAGCAGATCCCAATCATCAGCAGTTTCGATAGTAGTTGCCATGCGACGAAGTTGATATCCAGCACCTGGCCGAACCTGCAACGTCGCCACTGGAGTTTCAATGGCAGGTTCGAGCTCTGCGATTTCAAAGTTAGTCGGGATCACGTAGCTTTGAGATTTCCCGACAGAACGCACTTCGCCGGAAATTCGATCGACTCGGAAATTTCGGATCGCATCCTTTTCGGTATCTAGTCCAATTAAATACCAATGTGATTTGCGGGCTTGCACCCCATAAACCTGCAACTGGCGTTTTTGCGCGATGCCTTGAACATTTAAGTAATCGAATTCAATGGTGGTAAGGGAAGTAAGTGCATCTAGCGCACTTCGCAAGTTTTCATCAGCGCCAATAAGTTTCGGCGCCATTACTGGCAATTGAGATGAATCAGTATCTAAACCGATCGAAGTTAACTTGCGAAGCGCTTGTTGGGAAAGGTCTGTAAATGCCGCGTCCTGCCAAGCTTGCGCAGCTAATGAAAGTAGAGTGACTTGGGTTGGTGTTAGATCTCGCAGTGAGAGAGCGTAACTTTCAGGTCGGATTCGATAGCCTGCTTCATCATCGAAAAGTGGGTCTAGTCCCCCAACTTCGATCTGGATTCCTAGTTTGCGCAGATCATCTTTATCTCGTTCGAACATGCGCTCTTTAGCTTCGGCGCTGCCCTCGTAGCCTTCGATATTTCTAAAGATTTCGTTCTTAGTCAAATATCTTTTAGTAGCTAGTAGCGCGATGGTTAAATTAACTAGGCGCTCATTCTTCCGCGACACCGTAAGCTCCTTTCGCAGGACGACGTCTGCGCGCCAATACTTCAACGCCAGGGGCCATGCGTCGGCTAATAATCAGAAAGCCGGTGTGGGCAATCATGCGCTGTTGCGGGCGCACTGCCAAACCTTCGTGATGCCAACCGCGGATCATTGATTCATTACTTTCAGGTTCAGTAAATCGGCCATCAGCCTTTAGGGCCTCGGCGGTTGCAGACAATTGTGTAGTCGTGGCGACATAAGCAAGGAAAACTCCACCTGGTCGCAATACGTTTGCGGCCATATCTACGCACTCCCAAGGTGCCAACATGTCCAGTACTACACGATCGAATTGATGGGTAAATTCTTGCTCTTGCACCGAACCTAGATCGCAACTCCAATTGCTAGGTGTTTCACCGAAATAATCTGCGACATTAGCTTTAGCAATGTCGGCGAACTCCTCGCGACGTTCAACCGAATGAACTAGGCCTTCAGCACCAACGGCTCGAAGTAAAGTAATAGTTAGAGCGCCACTACCGACGCCTGCTTCAAGGACTCGGGCGCCCGGATAAATATCGGCAAAGCCTAAAATGAAAGCAGCATCCTTCGGGTAAACGATCGTTGCTCCGCGAGGCATCGACAGCACATAGTCGCCCAGCAATGGTTTGAAAGCGGTGAACTTTAAGCCCGCAGTTGTACTGATAACCGAGCCTTCAGGAATTCCAACTAACTCGTCGTGAACGATCCAACCTTTATGGGTATGCCACTCCTTGCCCGGCGTAATAGTTAGGGAATACATCTTGCCTTTGGGATCGGTAAGTTGAATACGATCACCGTAGGCAAAAGTGCCCGCTTGCAGCGAAGCGAGTGATTTCGGAGCCGGGGTATTTTCGGACATGAGTGCATTCTAGTTCAGCCAGAGAGTCAAAGTCAGCCTAACTTTGTCGCACCTATGGCCTATCTTGAGCGAGTGGCAAATATGCGGTTATCTCCTAGTCGAGTCTCAGAGTTTACGAATTGTCCACAACTCTATAAATACCGCAGTATCGATAAGTTGCCCGAACCACCAAGCATTGATGCCGAACGCGGCACTCTAGTTCATACCGTTCTTCATGATTTATTTGAATCTCCTGCTGAGCTAAGAAATTTAGAAACTGCTGTTGAACTGTTACCCTCTCGCTGGCAAGCTCAATTAGCGGCCAAGCCCGATTTAGCGCCGCTGATTAGCAACGAAAAAGAATGGATCGATCGCGCGAATTCGCTGCTGGCCACCTATTTTAAATTAGAAAAGCCCGAAACTTTTGAACCAGGTTTTCGAGAGCTACACCTTGAGTTCGATTTGAACTCTGATTTATACCTACACGGTTATGTTGATCGGCTAGATATCGCGCCAACTGGTGAAGTTCGTATCGTTGATTATAAAACTGGTAAATCACCAAAACCAGGTTGGGAAGCCAAAGCACTTTTTCAGTTGCAGGTTTATGCGCTTCTTTATTACAAGACACATAATGTTTTGCCTAGGTTGTTACTACTTATCTATTTAGGCGATGGCGCCTTGGTTAAAAGCACTCCAACATTGGCTGATCTTGCGGCCACTGAAGCGACTTTGATGCGAATCGCAAATGAAATCAAGTTAGCGATCGAAAACGATAATTGGCCTACCAAACCTTCACGGTTATGCGACTGGTGTTACTTTAAATCGATCTGTCCTGCTCATACTTAATCGCTAATTTCTCATAACTCCAATTTTCCAATGAAGTAGTGACGTCTACTCGCGCGCTCTTCTCAATTGGAACTAAGTGCGGTACCGCTAAAACCCACGCGCCTGAAGCTTTCGCTGCAGTCACGCCGGTCAAGGAATCTTCGAGCACTAAGGAATTGGAAATGTCGTGTCCCCCGCTAGCTGCTGCCAATAAGTAACCTTCTGGATCTGGCTTTGAAACTTTCACATCATTGCTTGAAATCGATCTAGCAAACGGATTAACTGCGAAATTACTTAGCGCTGCGTTTACCAATGACCTTGGGCTAGCTGAAACCAACGTTAATTCGACCCCATGTGCTTGGAGATCAGTTATCAGTTCGACTGCACCTGGCATAAACGGCAGCTCGCCCTGGAATTTCTCAACCATTCGTTCGATTATTTCAGTCGTCAGAAAAGTTCCATCGCGCTTTCCGCCAATTAGATCTGACATGTAGTTCCCAACGCGATCAAGTGGGCCGCCTAAGCAGGCTGCTTGATCCGATGCGAGCCATTGGTAACCGTATTCGGCCATCATCTGCGTTTCGGAAATCAACCAGAGAGGTTCGGAGTCAACTAGCAAACCATCCATGTCAAAGAAAACTGCGCTATAGAAGTCCGTTGGCGCGTTAGTTCGCATTGAAATATTTTGCCTCGGGGTGATGCACGATGATTGCACTCGTTGATTGTTCTGGGTGTAACTGGAACTCTTCGGAAAGTTCGACACCAATGCGGCCAGGCTCTAGCAGTTCGCACAACTGCACTTGTTGTTCGATATCTGGGCAAGCTGGATAGCCAAATGAATATCGAGAGCCGCGATAGCCCTGATCAAGAATACCCTGCAAGTCAGGTGCATCTTCAGCACGCACTTGCATTTCTTCGCGAATACGTTGATGCCAATACTCGGCCAGAGCTTCAGTTAACTGCACAGATAAACCGTGTAGTTCTAAATATTCGCGATACTCATTCTTGGCAAATAATTCAGCGGCAGCTTTGCTGATCGTGTTACCCATTGTTACAACATGGAAAGCAACCACATCGACTTTGCCAGACTCTTTGCTGACAAAGAAATCACTAATGCATAGACGACGATCGCGGCGCTGACGTGGGAAGGAGAAACGTGTCCGTTCTTTTCCTTTATCCGGTCCTTCATGGTGCAGAATCACCAGATCGTTGCCTTCGCTAACGCATGGGAAATAGCCATAAACAACGGCAGCTTCAAGCCAGCCTGCGGATTGAACTTGGTTGAGCAAAGCTCGAAGACGTGGTCGACCTTCAGTCTCTGCCATAGCTTCAAATTCTCCGCGAGCACCCTTAAGACCCCATTGCCCCATATATAGAGCACGTTCATCAAGCATGCCGGAGTAATCGGCTAGCGGAATTCCTTTAACGATTCGGGAACCATAGAAAGGCACATTTGGGATATCGATATCAAGTGCGACATCGCTGCGTTTGGTATCGATCTCTTCGCTAACCTCAAGGTTGCGAGTGGATTTAACTTTTCGTTCGCGCAGGGCAGGCAACGCTGCGCCAGGTTCGCCTCGTTTAACCGCCATGATCGCATCCATCAATCGCAGACCTTCAAAGGCATCTCGCGCATATCGAACTTCACCTGGGAAAATTTCAGCTAGGTCTTGTTCTACAAATGCGCGGGTTAGTGCCGCACCTCCCAGCACGATTGGCCATTTCTGATCTAACCCACGCGCAGTAATCTCTTCGAGATTCTCTTTCATAATTACCGTAGATTTAACTAGCAATCCACTCATGCCGATTGCATCAACGTTATGTTCCTGAGCCGCATCTACAATTTGATTAATCGTTTGTTTAATTCCGATATTAACCACTTGGTAACCGTTATTAGACAAAATGATGTCGACCAGATTCTTGCCGATATCGTGAACATCTCCTTTAACAGTTGCGAGCAACATTCGACCGCGACCCTGGTCATCGGTTTTCTCCATGTGCGGTTCTAGATAAGCAACCGCGCTCTTCATAACTTCGGCGCTCTGCAGTACGAACGGCAATTGCATCTCGCCCTTACCGAATAGTTCTCCAACTACTTTCATGCCTTCGAGCAAGTGATCATTAATAATCTGTAACGGTTTGATGCCTTGCGCCATTGCCGAATCAAGATCGGTATCAAGACCAACTTTCTCGCCATCAATAATGCGGCGTTGCAGTCGTTCTTCAAGCGGTAATGCTGCGAGCCCTGCTGCGCGCAAGTTACGTGTGGCAGCTACTTCGACACCTTCAAAGAGTTGTAGAAATTCAGTTAGTGGGTCATATGTACATTCACCATCGGCGTAAGTTCGACGATCATAAATTAGATCAAGTGCGACTTCGCGGGCTCTGGCATCGATGCGCGCCATCGGCGTAATTTTAGAAGGATGCACGATGGCTGAATCAAGCCCAGCTTCGACACACTCATGCAGGAATACTGAGTTGAGCACGATGCGAGATGCGGCATTTAAACCAAAAGAAACATTGCTAATACCGAGCGTTGTTTGAACGTCTGGGAACTCAAGTTTTAGCGCACGAATTGCTTCGATAGTTTCAATGCCATCCCGACGAGTTTCTTCTTGACCAGTAGCAATTGGGAAAGTCAAGCAATCAATCAAGATATCGCCAGTGGCCATCCCCCAGTTAGTAGTTAAATCTAGAATCAATCGGCGCGCTACTTTAAGTTTCCACTCTTTCGTACGCGCTTGACCTTCTTCATCAATAGTTAACGCAACAACACTGGCTCCGTGTTCTTGGACTAGCGGCATAATCTTGGCGAAGCGTGAAGTTGGGCCATCTCCATCTTCGTAGTTGACTGAGTTAATAACACTGCGTCCGCCGAGTTGTTCAAGACCAGCTTTTAGAACTCCGGGCTCGGTTGAATCAAGGACGATTGGCAAAGTTGATGCGGTTGCAAATCGGCTAGCAAGCTCAGTCATATCTCGTGCGCCATCGCGTCCGACATAGTCAACCGAGAGATCAAGCATGTGTGCGCCTTCACGAATCTGATCGCGGGCGATCTCAACGCAGGTTTGCCAATCCTCGGCAACTAGCGCGTCACGAAATGCTCTCGAACCGTTTGCATTAGTACGTTCACCGATGGCTAAGTAAGTTCTATCTTGGCGAAACGGTACGAATTGATAAAGCGAAGAAGCGCCAGCTTCGGTGACTGGGCTGCGATCTTTGATGTGGTGACCTTTAAACTTCTCAACAACTGCCGCTAAATGCGCCGGGGTTGTTCCGCAACAACCCCCCAGAAGTGAGATGCCATAGTCAGCCACGAAAGTATCTAGAGCAGTTGCTAACTCATCAGGGCCGAGCGGATACTCAGCGCCTTTCTTACCAAGAATTGGCAGTCCCGCATTAGGCATAACCGAAAGTGCTACTTGTGAATTTTGGGCCAAGTAACGCAAATGTTCGGACATCTCAGCCGGACCAGTCGCGCAGTTAAGTCCAATCAGATCAATCTCTAGCGGAGCAAGCGCATTTAGCGCTGCACCTATTTCAGAACCGAGCAACATGGTTCCGGTTTGCTCAACAGTTACTTGGGCAATTAAAACAACATCGCGATCAACTTTAGCCATCGCTGCGCGTGAACCGTTGACTGCTGCTTTGGCCTGCAAAAGATCCTGAGTCGTTTCAATCAGAAGCGCATCAGAACCACCGTCGAGTAAACCTTGCGCCGCAGTTTCGTACGCATTGCGTAAAAACTCATATGTCGTATGTCCTAAGGTCGGCAACTTTGTGCCGGGCCCCAGGGAGCCCAAAACGAAACGTGGTTTATCTGCCGTAGAAAACTTATCGGCACACTCACGCGCAATTTTCGCGCCTGCAAAAGCCAGCTCGTAGATTCGATCCTCGATACCGTATTCGGCTAAGTTGGCCCAGTTCGCACCGAAGGTATTTGTTTCAATGGCATCTACACCGACTGCTAAATATTCATTGTGAACACTGGCCACAATGTCGGGCCGCGAAACATTAAGGATTTCATTACAGCCTTCGTGGTTTTGAAAATCCTCAAGGGTCGGATCGGCGGCTTGTAACATCGTGCCCATAGCGCCATCAGCAATCACGATGCGCTCGGCCAACGCCTGACGAAGCAAAGAAGGCGTTTTCACGAGGCTCATTGGCGCAAGGTTACCAGTAGATAAATTTTGGCGTTTAGATTGCAATGCCTAGGAAAGTATCAATGGCTCGACTTAGCTCGCCACTACTACCTCCAGTTAGACCACTTTCGGTCGCTTCGATCCAAGTATCGATGGCTTTAATGGCTCGAACTGTGTCTAGATTATCGGCCAAACTAGCAATGATTAAGGCAACGCACTCTTTAGTAGGTGCAACCTCATTGCGACTAAGAGCACTTTGCAATTTGGCCATTCGAGCTGTTGCTTCATCCAAAACCGTATCGGTCCACATTCGATCACGACCATATGCTGAGTTAAGTAGGGCTAAGCGAATGACCATTGGATCAACGCCAGCTGCAATCAATTTACTAACGAAAACCAGATTGCCTTTGCTCTTGCTCATCTTTTCGCCATCTAAGCCCACCATGCCAGTATGAACGTAAGTTTGCGCATATGGTTTTCCGGTCATTATCGCGACCTGCGAAGCACCCATTTCATGATGCGGAAAAATTAAGTCGCTTCCGCCGCCTTGGATATCAATTGCGTAATCATCAGCTGGATCTGGCTTGAGATAAGCAAGTGCAATCGCACTACATTCAATATGCCATCCGGGCCGACCGGCGCCAAATGGAGATGGCCATGACGGTTCACCTGGACGAGCTGCTAGCCAGACTAAGCAATCGAGAACATCTTTTTTACCCGCTCGATCTGGGTCTCCCCCGCGTTGGGAAAAAATTTCCTGCATCTCTGCTTGTGAATAATGCGAACGGGTTCCAAATTCAGCATCACTGCGAACTTGAAAGTAGAGATCGTTATCAACTGGATAAATTGTGTTGGCTTTCTTAAGGACTTCAATCGCTTCGGTAACTAGTGGAATCGCCTCAACTGCACCGATATAACTTTCCGGTGGCAACACATGAAGATTCACCATGTCACTGCGAAAGAGTTCGATCTGAGAGTGCGCCAAATCTTTCCAATCGACACCGTCACGATTAGCGCGTTCGAGCAATGGATCGTCGATGTCAGTTATGTTCTGCACATAGCGAACATCAGCGCCAGTTGCCCGCAAGTAGCGATTAATCAGATCAAAAGTTAAATAGGTGGCTGCGTGGCCTAAATGAGTCGCATCGTAAGGAGTAATGCCACATACATACATTCGGTAAAGGCTCTTCTTGGGAAGCGCTTTCTTAGTTCCAGAGAGCGTGTCCTTCAAGGTTAGTGTGGGTAGCGCATATTTAGGATCCACTGCGGGTATCGCAACCGTAGGCCAAGAACGCATTTGCCTATCCTAGAACGGTGGCCATGGAACTGCTGGCCAATCTGGACTGGGTGACGGAAAGACTTTGGTCACTTGTAGACGAGAAACTCGAGCCTTCAAAGCATTGAACTCTTCAGCAGTGATCAACTTTTGAATCAGCTCACCGGTAGCACCGCTTAATGCATCTTCCAGAGTTCGCAGCGTGGTTAGTTCAGTGCTAGAAAGTTCAGTTTGTTCCCATTGCCAAAGAACAGTTCGAAGCTTGTCTTCAGCGTGAAAGGTGACGCCATGATCGCAGCCATAAATGTGACCACCAGCGATAGGTAGCAGATGGCCAATCTTGCGATCGGTGTTATTAATTACGACATCGAAGAGTGCAAGGTTTCGTAACCCAGGTAGATCCTGTCGGTATAACTCAGCCAGATCTACTTCTTCATCTATATCGATCCAGAGTTGCACCATTCCAAGACCGAACGGGCCCTCGCGTAAAAGAGTTGGCGGAACGCAATTTAACTGCATCGCTTCGCTAACCAAGTAAGCACCATACTCGCGGTTAGCTAAGGTGCCATCTGGGAAGTCCCAAAGCGGACGCTCTCCTGATACAGGTTTATAAATACAGTTAAATGATTTAGGGCCGACGGTGATTTCGCCGAAGAGCGTTGCATTCGAGGCATCGACTAAGCGACCAGTAACTTTGAGATCACCATAACCAAGCGCGGCCAGAATCTCGTCGCGGTTATCTGCGGTAACCATTAGCCCTCGGACATAAATGGCCGGTGTTATCGATCGGTATTCCACAGAATGGACACGGTAACCGACCGGCACCAACTACTGCTGCAGTTCGTTTTGCAAACGCATCAGCTTGGGCAAGTGTTAGTGATACCCGCAGCAGATCAGGGGCGCCTTCTTCGTCATCATCGACTAACTCTTCTTCTTCAGAATCAGCTGGTGTCGAACATTGCAACTCGACTAAAACCAATTCCGTATCGGTAACAAAGGAAAGTCCGATAACACCCACCCGAAACTCTTCAAAAATCGGTTGCTCTAAAGGCTCGGTATCAACGGCCAACTTTGTATAAGTGATTAATGGATTGGCTCGTTTTATCTCCTTAAGGATTGCACCCACGCGATCACCTAATGCCGCTGCTTGTATTTTTTCGAGTCCGACTGAGGTGATTCTGGAACCGGTTCGGGCTTGGATAAAGAAACTGCGATCACCAGGCTCGCCCACGGTACCGCAAACAAAACGTTCTACCGGATTAAAGTCATAGACAATGCGACTCACTTGGTCAAGCCTTTGCCCCCGCCAAGTAAATGGCCGCGCTTATTCTTGCTCTGCAGCAGCTCGCCAACTGAGGAATCTGAATCATTAAGTCGAGTCAATCGGATCGTGCCTCCGCTTGATTCAAGGATTGTGATCGAAGCTGGATCAATCACGATACGTTGAAAGTCATCAAGATGCATACCCAGCGAACTAGCAACAATTGCCTTAATGACATCACCATGAGAGACCATGATGGTTAGTTCAAGATTTGAAGCAAAGAAATCATGCACTGTCTGCATCGCGCGAACCTGCATTTGGGCAAGGCTTTCACCTTCCGGAAAAGTTACCGCACTGGGTTGACCTTGCACCTTGCGCCACAATTTGGCGCGCGAGAGGGTCGCTAGTTTCTTGCCAGACCATTTTCCATAATCGACCTCAACTAAATTAGGTTCAGTTATGACGTTGACGTTCTTCCCATACTTAGCCAACCATGGAGCAAGAGTTTCAATACAGCGATCCATTGGACTGACTTGAACGTGAGCGATAGTTAACTTGCCTAGTCGCTCGGCCAATCGTTCCGCCTGCTCTTGACCTGACTTTGAAAGATGCACATTGGGCAATTGACCAGATAGAACACCCGCCGCATTAGCGGTCGAATGAGCATGACGGATCAAAACAATTTTTGGCACCCTGAAAGGTTATCGCAGTAATTCACCCCTTGCCTTGCTAGGTTTGCGCCATGGAACAAAGGCGCGCTGGCGATAGTGGCTTGTCACTATCTCGATTAGGTCTGGGAACTATGACCTGGGGTCGGGATACCGATGAGCATGAGGCCGCTGATCAGATGCGTGCTTATTTAGATGCTGGTGGCAACTTCATCGATACTGCCGCTGTCTACGGTGATGGTGATAGCGAACGAGTAATCGGTGGTCTTGCTGGTTCTCTCTTCAAGCGCGAGGAAATTGTCTTAGCAACTAAGGCTGGAATAACTTTTCCAGGTGGAGTCCGAACTGTAAATAATTCACGCGCTGCTTTGATGGCTGAACTGGATAATTCTTTGGCTCGTCTTGGTACTGATTATGTAGATCTATGGCAGATCCATACTTGGGATAGTGAGAATCCAATTTCAGATGCACTCTCTGCTCTGGATTGGGCGTACAACACTGGACGTGCTCGCTATGTTGGAATCTCTAACTTTTCAGGTTGGCAAACAGCCCATTGCGTAACGCGGCAAAGCAATCAAGGTGGAAAAGCTCCAATTGCATCTATTCAATCTGAGTATTCACTTCTAAATAGAGAAGTAGAGCGCGAAATTATTCCGGCCGCACAAGCTTTAGGTTTTGGATTCTTGCCTTGGTCACCATTGGGTCGAGGTGTATTAACTGGCAAGTATCGCAACGGACTACCAAGTGATTCGCGTGGTGCGAGTGCGCACTTTGCTGGTTTCGTTGAACCGTATCTAGACGCTCGCTCATCACGCATTGTTGAAGCAGTTTGCGTTGCAGCCGACGGGCTCGGATATTCACCGCTCGAAGTTTCTCTAGCCTGGGTTCGAGATGCACCAGGTGTAACGAGTGCGATTGTTGGTGCGCGAACAGGTGCGCAGCTGCGCGGAATCTTGACTTCGGAACAAATTAGTTTGCCCGAAGTTGTTCGCGAAGCGCTAAGCGAAGTATCAGCTATTCTTTAAGAAGTGCTCCATCATATGTACGCCAGTTTTCAAACCATCGATCGGAACTCGCTCGTCAACACCGTGGAATAGCGCGAAGAAATCTAACCCTGGCGGTAACTTTAACGGGCCAAAACCGTAACCAATTATTCCCAACTCTGAAAGTGCTTTGTTATCAGTGCCGCCACTCATCATGTACGGAACCGCAATGGCATCAGGATCTTCAGACATCAAAGCTTGCACCATTGCCTCGACTAGATCGCCACTGAAATCGGCTTCTAGCGAAATGTCATGTGTAAGCGTTTCGATCTCAATATCCGGCCCGACTATCTCGCGAATAGTTTGATTGAACTCATCTTCGTAGCCCGGTAAGAAACGGCCGTCGACAACGGCGGAGGCTGTTTGCGGGATGACATTTGCTTTGTAGCCCGATGACAACATGGTTGGGTTTGCTGTGTTTTGCATCGTCGCACCAAACATCTTGGCAGCCGGGCCGAATTCTTCAAGAAGCGGACGAAAATCTGTTTCGTCGTACTTCTTGCCGGTCAACTTTGCGACATTTCCAAAAAGTGCCTTAACCGTTGCGGTGTAACGCTGTGGCCAAACGTGATTTCCTAATTTTGCAACCGCATCGCCGAGAGCCGTAAGCGAATTATCCTTATTGATCATTGAACCGTGTCCAGCAGTTCCTTTGGCAGTTAGCTTGAACCAATGAATTCCTTTTTGCGCAGTTTCGATGATGTACATGCGTTTTCCATTTTTGAGTTCGATCGAGAATCCGCCGACTTCAGAAACAGCCTCCGAACAACCAGCGAAAACTTCTGGGTGATTTGCGGTCATATAACGAGAACCGTATTCACTGCCCGCTTCTTCATCGGCAAAGAAGGCAAGGACCATATCGCGAGGAGGTACATATCCTTCACGGGCCCACTTGCGTACGATCGCTAAAATCATAGCGTCGACATTTTTCATATCGACAGCGCCGCGTCCCCAAATAAAACCATCTTTGATTTCTCCGCTGAATGGATCAACCGACCAATCTTTCGCTTCTGCAGGAACCACGTCGATATGTCCATGCACTACCAAGCCTGCTCGGCTCGAATCACTTCCCTTTATTCTTGCTACGACATTAACTCGATTAGGCGCTGACTCATAGGAAGTCGCAGTGATACCAACTTCGGCAAGTGAAGCAACAACGTACTCGCCGACAGCTTTCTCATCACCTTTGCCCTCGCCATAGTTCACACTTGGAATTCGAATCAGCTCCTGGCAAATTCGAATTGTCTCTTCTTCGAGGGCGAGGCGATCTTGATTCATAGGGACACTCTTTCAGTTTTTAAGCCGCAATAGAAGTAATAACTCCTTTTGGCGTCATGTGACCTATCTTGCTATCCTTCGCAGGAAATACACTCGTCCGGGTGGCGGAATTGGCAGACGCGCTAGCTTGAGGTGTTAGTGCCCGCAAGGGCTTAGGGGTTCAAGTCCCCTCTCGGACACACTGTCTGTTTAAAAATTTCAGTGGCGAAAGGTAGAGCGCATGCAGATCTCCGAAGCGCTCGCTCTGATTCGCCCAGTTCCTGATTTTCCGATTCCTGGAATCCTTTTTCAAGATATTGCGCCGCTAATTGCCAATCCAAAAGCTTTCGATTTGGTTACCAAAGAATTCGCTCAGACCGAAACTCCGTTTAACTTGGTCGCCGGGGTTGAGTCCCGCGGATTCATCTTGGCCAGCGCGATCGCCATTGATAGCGGTGTTGGTTTTGTACCGATCCGCAAAGCTGGCAAATTACCTGGCGCCGTTATAAAGCGCGAGTACGGTTTGGAGTATGGCAGCGACAGTCTTGAGATGCAGATTGATGCTCTCTCTCACGTACATGATCCCAAAGTTTTACTAATCGATGACGTTCTTGCGACGGGCGGAACTCTAATCGCCGCTATTGAGTTGATCTCGCAGTTAGCCGGCGAAGTTTGTGAGGTCGCGGTCCTACTGGAGATCTGCGCTCTCGGCGGTCGAGAGCGAATGCTGGCGGCTTTTCCAGACTTGACGATTCGAGCGCTGGTGCAGATTTGAAAGAAAGATCGAGCAAGATTTTAGAGATTCAAGGACTTCGCGCACTCGCTGCAACGCTGGTCTTGATTTTTCATGCCAAGTTGATTTCTGGCGGATTCATCGGCGTCGACGTTTTCTATGTTATTTCTGGATTCTTGATCACTGGCCTACTACTCAAGGAACTGCAAACCAATGGCCGGATATCGCTGAAAGCTTTCTACCTTCGTCGTAGTAAGCGTTTACTACCAGCGTCTTTTCTAGTGTTATTTGTGACCGCAATCTTTGCTTGGCTCGTTCTTCCGCCAGTTGCACGAGGTTCGATCGGTCGTGACTTAATTGCGACAACGCTTTACATCTCGAATTATCTCTTTGCATGGTGGGAGAACGACTATCAGAATCTGAATGCGACACCATCACCCTTTATCCATTATTGGTCCTTGGCTGTTGAAGAGCAGTTCTACATCTTCTGGCCACTTTTTATAATCGCCCTAGCCAAATTAAAAAGTGCTCGTAAATTCGTCATCGGATTTTCACTGGTAACGGTTTTTACCTTTGCACTTGGCGTTTGGTTAACAGTTGTTGCCCCCATTTGGGCCTTCTATTCATTGCCAACACGCGCGTGGGAGTTGAGCGTCGGTGCCTTAATCGCGTTAGTGCCGATGTTAAAAAGAAAAAGCAAGTATTTGGCTATCTTCGGAGTTACTGCCTTAATCTTCTCCGCTATTTGGTTTAACGAAAGCACGGCTTTTCCTGGCACCTACGCTTTGATACCAGTACTCGGAACGGCAGCACTTTTATCAAGTATTGGTGCTTGGCCGCAGCCTTTAAAGTGGCTGGCTACTAATCGGATTTCAGTTTGGCTGGGCAAGATTTCTTATCCGCTCTATCTATGGCACTGGCCAGCCTTAGTTCTGCCGATTGCCTTGTTCGCACGTGAACTTTATCTGTGGGAAAGACTGGCCGCACTTTTGGTCACCGTGATCCTGGCAGATTTAACTACCAGATATGTCGAAGAACCAATTCGAATCAAGGATTTCTCACCTCGAGTAGTCGTTCTAAGTACGGTTGCAGCGATGGCTTTAGCTATTCTGATTGGCTTTGGTATTGCAAAGTCCACCATAACTTCCATTCTGGTTGACGGAAAACAAGTTACCTTAGCCAGTATCGAATCCCGACCATCGCCTTATGACGATGGCTGCCACCTTAATTATCATCAATCGATTTCACCACTTTGCGAATTTGGAAAGTTATATAGCAGCAAGACTGTGGTTCTTTACGGAGATTCCCATGCAGTTCAGTGGTTTCCGGCGCTCCAGAAACTGGCCGAAGAAAAAGGCTTCAAGTTAATTACCTTGACTAAATCTGCCTGCCCTTCTATTGATGTGGTGCGCGAAAGTGTCGGCGCCTTTAAAATGAGCAACTGCGCTGCTTGGCGTAAGAGCGCCATTGCTCGCATAGCCGCGGTCAAACCCGATTTGATAATCCTCTCTTCTTTTGAACACTTTGCTACACCAGGTGATCCACGAAACGTCAAGCAGTGGTGGGCCGAAGGTTCTGAACGCACTTACCAAACGTTAAAGCCGTTAACCTCAAAGTTGATCTACGTGCTTGATACTCCCCTGCCTGATCGCAACATACCTAGTTGCTTGGCTTCTACTAGTGCCGATAAATGCTTAGCGGGCTCAAGACTCGGATTACCTCAAGTGGCTAACTTCGAAATAGTTGATCCGGCGGAGTGGCTCTGTGAAGGATCATGCAAAGCTATCGTCCGAGGAAATGTTGCTTATCGAGATGCTTCGCACATTAGCGTCGCGACCTCACTGGAACTTTCAGACTCTCTTTGGCAAGCGCTACTCACTAAGGGATTTACTCTCTAATGTGGCAGGATTACCGACATGGCTGAGTTGACGTACTACTGCGGAACTATGGATAGCGGTAAATCGACTCTCGCGCTGCAAACAGCACATAATCATCAAAGTCGAGGCCGCACCGGCTTAATTTTTACGAACCAAGATCGTGCTGGTGTTGGCGTAATTTCCTCTCGTCTTGGGCTGCAAAGCGCCGCGATTGAAGTTGGCCCAGAACTAGATATTCATCGCTTTGTGGTTGATCAGTTATCAATTGGTTCGAGAGTCGATTACATTATTTGTGATGAAGCCCAATTCTACGAACCAATTCAGATTGATCAACTAGCTCGAATCGTCGATGGTCTCGGTATCGATGTATATGCCTTTGGAATTCTGGCTGATTTTCGAACCAAACTTTTTCCAGGTTCGGCTCGACTAGTTGAACTTGCCGACCGAGTAAATACCTTGCAGGTTGAGGCCCTATGTTGGTGCGGTCAACGAGCTACACATAATGCTCGTACCATCAACGGAATCATGGTTACCGAGGGCGAACAAGTTGTTGTTGGAGATACCAACAAGGCTGATGAAGTGGCTTATGAAGTTCTTTGCCGTCGTCACCATATGCGCCAATTGACTGCACGAGTTTCTAAAGCAGGACATATTTCGAGTGATCCACTACCCTTCAATTCATGAACGTAAAAGGTTTAGCCGCACTAAGTAAAGGTGCTCCACTAACTCCCTACTCATTTACCCGTAGAGATTTATTACCCAATGATGTTGCGATTGAAATCAAATACGCCGGCATCTGTCACTCTGATATTCATCAAGTCAAAGAGGAGTGGGGCGGAGCTCGATTCCCGATGGTTCCAGGTCATGAGATCGCTGGCGTAGTGAGTGCGATCGGTAGTGCGGTAACGAAATTTGCAGTCGGTGACTTGATTGGCGTCGGCGTATTCATAGACTCCTGTCGCGAGTGTGTAAGTTGCAAACAGGGTCTAGAGCAATATTGTGAAAACGGGATGACGCCGACCTACAACGGAGTTGAACGCGACGGCATCACGCCAACAATGGGTGGCTATAGCGACGGTTATGTGGTCAATGAGAATTACGCAGTCAAGATTCCGGCTGGTTTAGATCTAGCCGCGGTTGCTCCATTGCTCTGTGCCGGTATCACGTTGTATTCACCACTTAAACATTGGAAAGCTGGGCCCGGAAAGCAGGTAGCAGTGATGGGACTTGGCGGCCTTGGTCATATGGGAGTCAAGTTCGCACACGCCTTAGGTGCTGAAGTAACTGTGTTATCCCACTCCCCTAATAAAGAAGCCGATGCTCGTAGCCTTGGCGCTGATCATTTTGTAGTAACCAGTGACCCTGCCCAATTACAATCAGTAAAACGCAAGTTTGATTTGATTCTCAACACAGTAAGCGCTGAACACAACATTAATGACTACTTGGGGCTGCTAACGACCGATGGAACACTAGTTGTCATTGGCCTTCCTGGTGTTCCGTTTGCCGTGCAAGCGAATTCATTATTGTCAGGACGTCGTTCAATGGCTGGCTCAATGATCGGCGGCATCGCAGAAACGCAAGAGATGCTGGATTTCTGTGGTGCAAAAAATATCGTAAGTGAGATTGAGTTAATCGGTGCCGATTATGTAAATACAGCGTATGAACGAACCGTCAAAAGCGATGTTCGCTTTCGTTTTGTAATTGATATAGCAACTCTTTAAAAAAAACTCTAAACGAATTGGTGCACAATGAGTGCAAATATTGGAGCGATCGCCAAAGCCGGCAATAAATTCGCAACAGTAACTTCTTTTATCTTCAGCAGACGCAGCGCAATACAAAGCAACATCAAACCACCAACAATGGTCATCGCAGCTATCTGATAACCACTTAAGATCGATCCTAATCCGAGCCCAACTACAGTCCAAGCTCCTTGATAGATGCCGACTGGAATCGCCGATGCAGCAACGCCCCAACCTAGTGAAGTGGCAAATGCCATGGCGGCAAAAAAGTCGAGGGTAGATTTCAAGATCAATTGATCTATTCCGGTACCCATGCCATCGCTGATAGAACCAAGGATGGCAAGTGGCCCGATCGCAAAAAGCAGTGATGCGCTTACAAACCCTTCTATGAAGGGGCTCTCTTTCGAGGCACGGAAACGCTTTCTTAAATTCTCGCCCAGGATTTCTAACTTCTCTTCGAGATGCAAGGCACTTCCGATCAATGCACCAATTAGAAGTGATCCCAAGACAGAAAGAAGGGTCCAACCCCTTGGAAGCGCCGAAATGTATTCAGATGACCAGAGTGGAATCAGTGCGCTCGCTGCGGCCAATAAAGTAACCAGGCCCAAAATGTCAGTTACTAAGTCTCGTAACTTCTCGCTAACTCGCGAGCCAATTAGAACGCCAAGTGCTGCTCCACCAATGATGGTGAACGTATTGATTAATGTACCAAGGCCTGGGAATTCCATTAGGGCGCAATGCTATCTCGCACCAATGCGAAGTGGGCTATCCTCGGCAGATGTCATTGACCTCGAGATTCATGGATTTTCTCCGGCCGCACAAGACGATACCAATTACACCTTGGCGGGCTGCGACTCGCTGGGATCTATCAGTCTCAAGGGTTTCTATTTTGTCCTTTGGTCTCTTTATATTTGGAATTGGTGATTCATTGCTAATCCAATCGAATTTGGGTAATGCTCCTTGGTCAGTATTGGCGCAAGGATTAGCTAAAACTTTTGATTCCGAAATTGGTTTGTTGACTTTTATAATTAGTGCAATTGTTTTACTGCTTTGGGTGCCGTTGAAAGAGAAACCAGGATTTGGCACGGTTGCAAATATCGTAATAATCGCCGCCGCTATTCAATTGGGAATTGATTTTATTCCAACTGCTGAAAATAACTTCGTCGGTCTTATCTATGTATTTACGGGAATCGCACTGGTGGGCGCAGGTTCCAGCCTTTATATAACTTGTGGCCTAGGCCCAGGTCCAAGAGATGGACTTATGACAGCCCTTCACCATAAGACCGGAATCCGAGTCGGCCGTGTGCGGTTGGCTATCGAAGGAACAGTTCTGATACTTGGAGCACTGTTAGGCGGGGCGTTAGGCGTCGGTACTGCCCTATTTGCCCTCTTAATCGGCCAATCGATCGCAATTTTCTTGGGAATCGTGGCTCGGCTTACCTCAAATACCTCTCAGTAAGCCTTAGGTTTGCTCATAACTTCCCTACGTTAGTCGAACGTTCTTCGGCTCGGAGTCGCAAACACCTCCGTTAACAAAATTAGAAAGGGTTAATTCATGCTGGATTCCTATTTCAAAATCTCAGAACGTGGTTCCTCGGTCGCCCAAGAAATTCGAGGGGGGCTCGTAACTTTCTTTACTATGGCATACATCGTTGCGCTGAATCCTTTGATTCTTGCGACCACAGATGGTGCTGGTCAGTTCATCGGCGGTGGCGATAGAACGAATGCGATCATAATTGTCGCAGCCGGAACCGCACTAGTTGCCGGCATCCTGACCATACTTATGGGGGCTGTCGCTAATTTTCCATTGGCGCTAGCAACTGGTTTGGGATTGAACACCTTCGTTGCCGTATCCATAGCCAAGAACTCAACTTGGGAGCAAGCAATGGGCTTGGTATTAATCGAAGGCGTATTAATCCTCGTTCTGGTCTTAACTGGATTCCGTGTGGCTGTTTTCAAAGCCATTCCAACTTCGCTCAAAATTGCAATCTCCGTAGGTATTGGCCTCTTTATCGCCCTGATTGGTCTGGTTGATGCGGGCTTTGTGAGAAGAACTCCAAACGTCGTTTGGGGAAGCACTAATTCGAAACCATCTGCCGTACCACTTGAACTTGGCGATGGTGGGCAGCTAGTAGGTTGGCCAATCGTTATCTTCGCTTTCGGCCTATTCCTTACGATCATTCTTATGATTAAGAAAGTAAAGGGCTCGATCCTAATTGGAATTGTCGCCTCAACTCTTTTGGCTATCTTTGTTGAAGCCCAATTCAAGATCGGCAACAGTTTCCTTAGTCCGACAGAATCTAATCCTCGTGGCTGGGCGCTAAATAACCCAGCGCTTCCTAAGGACGCTAGCGGAAACCTCAATCTCGCGGATACCCCACGCTTTGACACTCTCGGCATTGGATTCCAAGACATCTTTGGAGCTTTCACCAATCCAAAGACCGGAATGCTCGCCGCTCTGCTATTAGTCTTCACACTTCTTTTGGCAGATTTCTTTGACACGATGGGAACAATGACTGCGATTGGTAATCAAGCAGGTCTCGTTGACCGCGATGGAAATATTCAGAGCGCTAATCGAATCCTGATCGTTGACTCAATTGCTGCAGCAGCAGGTGGAGCAGCTGGCGTATCTTCAAACACCAGCTACATAGAATCAGCAACTGGTGTTGGAGAAGGCGCACGTACAGGCCTTGCCTCTATCGTTACCGGTGTTGCCTTCTTGCTTACAACATTCCTGGCACCATTGGTAGCAATCATTCCTTACGAGGCGGCGACTCCATCGTTGATCATCGTTGGTTTCCTAATGATGAGCCAGATTAAGAATATTGATTGGGATGATCTAGGAATAGGTATACCAGCGTTCTTAACCATTATCTTGATGCCTTTCTCTTATAACATTTCAGTAGGTATCGGAGCCGGTTTCGTTACTCACGTTGTTATACGTTACGTCCAAGGCCGCGGCAAGGAAGTACATCCACTTCTTCTGTTAGTTGCTGGTCTCTTTATGATCTACTTCTTAGCGTCACCAATTAATGCTTGGCTGGCTTAACTTAAGTAGAACTCTTAAAGGAACGGGCCACGAGAAATCGTGGCCCGTTTTTTTAGCTTAAACGCCAATCTATCGGCGCCTGACCAGAAGAAATCAAGATTTCATTACTCCTGCTAAACGGTTTACTTCCGAAGAAGCCGCGGTATGCCGAAAGCGGGCTGGGATGAACCGACTGAACTTTACTTCCCTCTGCGAAGATAGTCCCCAGCTTCTGCGCATGGCTCCCCCAAAGAATTGCAACGCATCTGCGATTAGCCAGAATCTCTAAGGCTGCCGCAGTAATACGTTGCCAACCGATATCTAAATGCTCGGCTTTATCGTTCAGATTCAGAGTTAGCGAACTATTTAAAAGGGCAACGCCGTTATTAGCCCAATCCGACAAGTCACCATTGATCGGATAACTAAAGCCAGTATCTGAAACATATTCGGTAAAAATATTTTTGAGCGATGCTGGCAGCTTAGTTATCTCCGGGTTTATGCTAAATGCCAAACCAGTTGCATACCCTGGCTTCGGATACGGGTCTTGACCCACGATTACACAACGGTAGTGAGAGATTGAATAAGTAAAGACGCGAAGCACATTTTCAAATGTAGGTGCTATTTGTTGATTCGCTATAACTCTTTGGATCTCCGCCAAATCTGATTGATACTCAGCGAATAGCGGTTGCCAGCTATCATCTATTTGCGCGAGCAAAGAACCGAGCGCCTTCTTTTGTTACAGTCAACGGATAATTAAATACTTCAGAAACATTTGCAGTGGTAAGAACTTCATCTATCTCACCAGAGTAGGCGATCTGCCCATTCTTGATCAGAAGTGCGTGAGTTGTTCCGACCGGAATCTCTTCTAGATGATGAGTAACAATCACCGAAGCCGGTGAAGCTGGGTCACTGGCAAAGGTGGCGAACCGGGCTAAGAGATCCTCACGTCCGGGTAGGTCTAAGCCCGATGTTGGTTCATCAAGCAAAATTAATTCGGGGTCAACCATCAGAGCACGAGCGATAGTTACCCGTTTGCGTTCGCCCTCACTCAAAGTTCCGTAGGTGCGCTCACCTAAATTACGAACACCGAATGTGGTCAGTAGCGCGATAGCGCGCGACTCATCCCAAAGATCATAACTTTCGTTCCAGCGCCCACTGATTGCATAAGCCGCCGTAAGTACAACATCTCGAACCAGTTCATCATCAGGAATCACAGTTGTGCTATTTGCTGAAACTAATCCAATTCGAGTGCGCAATTCAAAAAGATCGACTTTGCCCATAGCTTTATCTAGAATCTGAGCAGCACCAGAAGATGGAAAAATACGAGTCGCGATCAATTGCAAAAGCGTAGATTTGCCGGCGCCATTTGGCCCCAGAATTACCCAACGTTGCCCAGTGTGCAAGGTCAGCGAAAGTGGCCCCAAGATTGTTGAGGCCCCGCGACGAACAGTTACTTCATCGAGAGTTAAAACGGTATCGCTTGCCATAGAGCGAAAAGATAGCGCGAATTCACGGTAATCTGCGCATATGAGCAGCGATGCGCAACACACTGGCTTAATCCTTCTGACTGGCACCGATGCCCCTGGCATCACGCAAGCGCTATTTGCCACCCTAGAACCTTTTGCCATCACCGTGCTGGATATTGAACAAGTCGTGATTAGCGATCGATTAATCCTCACGGTTTTGATTGGTTTGAGCCCAGCACATAGCAAAGCTATCGAAGCCGACTTAGAAGAATGCGCAGGCAAGTTAGGTGTTGATATTGCCGCTTTATTTTCAGATTCGACCGCTAGTTCGATTCAAGCAAAGCAAGGTCTTCTGCATGTGGTTGCGTTGTCACAAAAACTACAGCCAAGCGCTATCGCTGCGATAGCTACTGCAATTAACGCTCAAGGCGGCAACATCGAACGAATTTTTCGCACCGCTTCGTACCCAGTTACGGCAGTTGAATTCCAAGTTTCTGCGGCCAGTGTTGACCAGTTACGCACATCTCTTGCTCTCGTAGCGCGCGAAGTTGGAATTGATATCGCGGTCTCCCCTGGCGGCCTGGCCCGATTAGCTAAGAAGTTAGTTGTAATGGATGTTGACTCAACCTTGATTCAACAGGAAGTTATCGAATTGCTTGCAGCTAAAGTTGGTGCTGAAAAAGAAGTCAGCGAGATAACTAAAGCCGCGATGGCGGGCGAACTAGATTTCGAAGCTTCTTTGCGCGCTCGCGTTGCCCTACTGGCGGGTGCCTCTGAAGAAATCCTGGCTGAGGTACGGAATGAAATTAAGTTAACACCTGGTGCTCGAACTCTGGTTAAGACGTTACAGAAGTTAGGCCACGAAGTAGCGGTTGTCTCTGGCGGTTTCACCGCTGTGATCGAGCCGATTCTGGCTGAGTTAGGAATTACCAACTATCGCGCCAATAACCTTGAGATCGTTGGCGGTAAGTTAACCGGTCAAGTCCTTAAACCCGTTATTGACCGAGCTGCAAAGGCCCAAGCTCTGCGCGATTTCGCAGAAAAAACTGGGGTAACTCTTGAACAGACAATTGCAATTGGCGATGGTGCTAATGACTTAGACATGATTGCAGCGGCCGGACTCGGAATTGCATTTAATGCGAAGCCAGCAGTGCGCGCAGCAGCAGATAGTTCACTGACCGCGCCTTATCTGGATTCAGTCCTCTATTTGCTCGGTATTACGCGCGAAGATGTAGAAGCCGCAAACATTTAAACTATAAGCGACAAGCGTGGATATCAGTTACTAAAATTCCGCGTGCGCCAATGGTCCAGAGATCATCCATCACGGCGTTAGTGTCCTGACGGGGCACCATTGCGCGAACTGCAACCCAGTCTGCCTTTTGAAGCGGTGAAATAGTTGGCGACTCTAACCCTGGCGTTAATTCACATGCGCGATCGAGGGCGCTCTTAGGAATATCGTAATCAAGCAGAACATATTGTCTGGCAGTAACTACGCCCTGTAAGCGGCGCATCAGGATCTCTAAGCCATCAGCTTGGCTGGCATTCTTAATCAATACCGCTTCGCTGTTTAGGATAGGTTCGCCAAAAATCTTAAGTCCAGCTTGTCGCAAAGTGTTACCAGTACTGACTACATCGGCGATCACATCAGCGACACCTAAGCGCACACTGCTCTCTACGGCACCATCTAAGCGCACAACTTCGGCTGTAATTTTCAATTCCTTCAGGTGATTAGCTACCAAACCTGGATAGGCAGTTGCGATGCGTTTGCCCGCAAGATCACTGATCTGCCAATCGCGATCTGCACTTCCAGCGAATCTAAAAGTTGAGCCACCAAATCCTAAACTTAAGATTTCGTTTGCTGGCGCACCTGAGTCGATCAGTAGATCACGACCCGTAATTCCAGCCTCTAACTCACCAGAGCCAACGTAGATTGCAATATCGCGCGGACGCAAATAATAAAATTCAACCCCGTTTTCAGGATCAAGTAAAACTAAGTCGCGTGAATCAACTCGCTGGCGGTAGCCAGCTTCTTTAAGGATCTCTATTGATGAATCAGCAAGGGAACCCTTGTTCGGAACTGCTATTCGAATCATGGTTTACTCCTACAAGTATCGATAAACATCAGCGAGTGAAATTTTGCGAGCGAGCATAAGAACTTGCAAGTGATAAAGCAGCTGGCTTATCTCTTCGGCTAGCGCTTCATCGCCCTCATGCTCGGCGGCTAGCCACACTTCGCCGGCTTCTTCTAGAACTTTCTTGCCAATTGAATGCACGCCCGCATTTATGGCTGCGACAGTAGCCGAATCAGGTGATTGGGCTGCAACTTTCTCGGCTAGTTCAACGAAGAGCGATTCAAATGACTTCATGAGATCAGTTTACTTCAGGCGCTATGGATCGTGAGCCACTATTTAGCGTTCTACTAATTGCTAGCTGATTCGGCTTTCTCGCGCAGAATTGTGACCATTTGGGCTGGGTCTGCGCTATTGAAAACCGCGCTGCCAGCTACAAAAGTGTCGGCTCCGGCCGTGGCGGCAGATTCGATCGTTTCTAGTGAGATACCGCCATCAACTTGTAACCAAATTGCTCTAGCTCCGATTTCTTTGCGCGCTTGTGCAATCTTCGGTAACTGATCTGACATGAATTTCTGGCCACCAAAACCTGGTTCTACCGTCATGATGAGTAGCATGTCGAGGTCATCTAAAAATTCTAGATACGGTTCTAGTGAAGTCTTTGGCTTAAGCGCCAGCGAAGCTCGGGCACCATTGCTGCGAATGGCCCTTAACGTGCTTCTAATGTCAGCTGTTGCTTCGGCGTGAATAGTTACGCTGGCGCATCCGACTTCAGCATACTTTGTCGCGATCTGATCGACCTCTGCAACCATGAGATGCGCGTCTACGGGCAGTTTGCTGACAGAAATGATTTCGGACGCTTGAGAAAAATCAAAGGTGAAGTTCGGGACAAAAATATCATCCATTACATCTAGGTGAACTAGATCTGAAGTTAGTGAAATTCGCTCTATCTCTGCACCCAAATTGTTGAAATCTGCGTTCAAGATGCTCGGTGTGATGCGAATCTGATGAACCATAATAAAAGCCTAACCTGACTTCTGAAAGATAGTCATGAACATAGCATCCGTGTTATGAATTTGTGGCCAAAGCAAGAGTGACCCATCATCGTTCGCACTGACTAACCCATTCGGGAAATATGGCCGCAGATCTACTTTATGAAGTTCTGGATGTTTTTTCAGAATTGCCGAAACTTGAAATTTTGTTTCAGCTAAATGTGGCGAACAAGTGACGTAAGCAAAATATCCGTTGAGGTTGAGTACGGAAATTGCCCCATCACTTAGCTCGATTTGCAGATCGGTAAGAGTACGTAAGTCGGCAAGGGTTCGACGCCAACGTACTTCGGGACGACGCCGTAGCGCACCTAACCCGGTGCACGGCACATCGGCCAAGATGGCATCAAAGGTGCGGCCCGTCTTCGCGATCTCGCGACCATCGCTAACAATCACCTGGCCA
Organism: Candidatus Planktophila sp.; assembly: GCA_964201645.1. Lineage (GTDB taxonomy): Bacteria > Actinomycetota > Actinomycetes > Nanopelagicales > Nanopelagicaceae > Planktophila. The sequence continues at coordinate 7,496 of CAXNEB010000012.1, read as the reverse complement.
AACTCAACCACTTGAGAGACCAAGTTAGCGCGCGGTTGCGAAATTTCATTTGCGGTAAAAGTGTGATCGCCCAGGGCTGCAATGCTTGAAATAAGTGCAGCTTTCCCACCAGGTCCGGCGCAAAGATCCAGCCAACTATGTGATTCCTTGCTTACCGCAGAGAATATTTCTGCAACTAATTGCGAACCTTCATCTTGTACGCCAGCACGTCGTTCTCTAATTGCTGGAATTGCACCTGGCGAACCCGAGAGTCGAACTCCGTAGGGTGAAAATTGCGTTGCAACTCCCCCAAGTTCAACCAATTCACTTTGGGAAGAGCGACCTGGCCAAGCGACTAGCGTCGGTTGAGCCGGAACGTTATTCGCAATCAGCGCTGCCGTAACATCTGCTTCACTTTTCAATAAATCAAAGTAGGCCGAAACAATCCATTGCGGATGTGAATATGCAATTGCGAGTCGCTCAATCGGATCTTTGATCTCAGCCAACGGAACCAACCACTCCTCAAGCGTCTTCTTCAAAACCGAACGCAGTAAGGCGTTGAGGAATGACCCTTGCGCTTCGCCTAGTCGCTTGCGAGCGATATCTACCGAAGCTGAAACCGCCGCATGATCAGGCACCCGCATCTCATGAATCTGTTGTAACGCCATGCGTCCAACATCTATGACACCTGGATCAACTTGATCCCAAGGGCGATTGGAAACTTGCGCAAGAATCCAGTCATGACGGCCCTGCATTCGCAGAGTTCCGTAGAGCAGTTCAGTTGCAAAGGCCTTATCGCGATCGCCGAACTTGCTAGCTGTTAGCGCTTGTGGCAAGAGCAGATTCGAGTAGCCATCACTTCGGTTTACTTCAGTTAGTAGGTCGAAAACAAGAAGTCGAACTGCATCTGGATTGGCGCGCTTATAGGTGCGCGGAACCGGCTTATTCAATGGTTTCTCCAGCAGTAAATCGTGCGCCATTTGCCCAAGCTGAGGCCGCCATCGTTTTCTTGCCAGCTGGAGTAACTTCAATCAGTTCGACGGCGCTAGTAGTAGTTCCGACGATTACTGAACCGCCGGTGAATGAAATTTCACCAACCGGTAGTGCTTGTTCGCTAACTCGTGCTCGCATTATTCGGATCACTTCACCACGGAATCTTGAAGTTGCGCCCGGGTTAGGCGCAAACCCATGAATCTTGTTTACGATTCTTTCTGCTGAGTCCAACCAATTTATCTGGGCCTCGGCCTTACTCAATTTTGGCGCACTAGTTGCTACTGAATTATCTTGTGTTACAGGTACAACGCCACTTTCAATCGCGAGCAGAGTTTGGGCAATAGCACTTGGACCTAATTGCGCTAATTCGTCAAGCAGCTCACCAGCTGTGGTGTTTGGTTTGATTGAATGGCTAGTCTGATAGTAAATCGCACCAGTATCCATGCCTATATCTAGTTGAAAAACAGTAACTCCGGTTTCAGAGAGACCGTCGATAATCGCACGTTGAGCAGGTGCGGCACCTCGCAATTTAGGCAAGAGCGAAAAATGAAGATTGATAAAGCCGTGCTTAGGTTGGTTGAGCAAGAATTCGGGTAACAAAAGGCCATAACCAATGGTGATCACTAGATCAAAACTCTTGAGCCGTTCATCAAAATCAGCGGCTTTATTTGGACAATAGAGTTCGATGCTATTGGCCGTAGCCCATTTAGAAACCGCTGTCGGAGTTAGTTCACGACCCCTACCAACTGGGCTATCGGGACGCGAAATGATTAGCGCGAGATCATGTTCTGAGGCAAGCAAATACGCCAGAGTTGGAATAGCAACTTCAGGTGACGCGGCAACCGCAATCTTCACTAGTTTCCTAAACCTTGAGTGAAATGCGGAGATACCTTAATTACTGGCGAGGTACCGTTGGCGGTTGCTGTACCAAACCAATCTGATTCGCGAATTTCCTTCATCGCCAGTTTGCGATCAGCTGCTGATAGTCGGTCAATAAACACAATGCCATCTAAGTGATCAGTTTCGTGTTGGATCGCTCGTGCTAAAAACTCACTACCTTCGACTATTACTGGGTCGCCATGCATGTTGAAACCCTTAGCAACCACCCGCATCGCTCGCGGAGTTGGGTAACGCAAATCAGGAAAACTCAAACATCCTTCTTCACCATCTTGCAGCTCATCACTTAAATCTAAAGTTGGATTAATCAAGTGGCCGAGTTCATCATCGACGTCCCACACGAATACCCGAAGCGAGACTCCGATCTGTGGCGCAGCCAAGCCAGCACCTGGCGAATCAAGCATGGTTTCAGTTAGATCAGCGACCAGAGTACGCAGCTCTTTATCGAAGTCGACAACGTTCACCGCTGGAGTGACCAGCACTGGATCTCCGAAAAGACGGATAGGTTGAATAGACATAGGCCCAATCCTATCAACTGCTCGGCCTTAATCGAGTGAGAATGGATTCACGCGATAAGCCAATAACGGTTTCTTCGAGATAGCTCGCCGTTTATTGATTTCGCGTAACAAGGAAACTAGTTCTAACTGTTCAGTGGGATCGACCAAGAGCGTTAGTTTTGCACCTTCGCCAGCGGTTGGGCCATAAACTCTCAGCGACTTGGGTGCTCTGCTCTCTTCAGTGGCATTTACCAACGCACTCTTAAGCTTTACGAGTTCGGCCGAATCTGCCAAAACTAGAACAGCGCCAGTTATTGGTGGAAGTTGTAGTGAGATACGTTGTTCAATTTCTCGTTTAGAAATCGTAGCTGGATTCCAGGTTGCTAGCGAACTAGTAATTGGTGCGCCATCATCATGAACCAAGGCGATTACACCATTAGCGCCGATTAACGCACTCGCGGAAAAGAAGTTCGAGTAAGCACTCTCTACGCCATTTGAAGCACTAGAACTTAAGAAGCGATCCACTTGCAAAATTACGACCGCTGCGTAACCACTCTCGGCTATTGGTTCTACGCCAGGTGTAGAAATAACCAATGCAGGTTCATCACTTACGAGATCCCGCGGATCAGTTCCGGTAGATTGAATCACGATCTGATTTGTAAAAGATCTGCCGATCTCTTCTGCAAATCGCTCGATGCCGCGGCTGGTCAGGAATACTCTGGCCTCGCCACACCAACCACATTTCCAATTTTGATATTGCTTGCTGCACAAAACACAGGCCGGATCACTCTTTGCGCTACTTTTGCTGAGCTTGCCACCGCATTCACAAACTGCAACGTTTCGACATTTAGCGCAACTAATTGCCGTCGCATAACCTTTAGCCGGAACAAGGAACAAGACTGGACCATTGAGTAGCGCCTTACGCACTTGTTGATAGATCTTGGTTGGAATCAATTCACCGTTTCTACTGGCCTGCGCGATAACTGAAATCTTCGCTCGCGTAGCTTGATATGAAATCTCTTTCTTATCGATATCAATTGCCACATCTAGGCTTGGGACATAACCAGTTAGATGCAGGTTTACATTCGAAAGTTTTGAGCGGATCCAAGCTACTTCGCGAGCATTCCAATGTGGGGTTCGCCGTTCGTAGTAATGCTCGCTATTTTCCTGATGCAGATAAATCTCAGAAAGCGCCGGAATTGGTGCAAAAATCGCACCACGCATGCCGACAACTAGGTCAGCGCCCCCTAGTGAAGCTGAAAGAAAGTTCCGATATCGCTCGGCTCGGGGCAGATTTGAATCGAGCGAAGTGAAATTAATTCCGGCCTTTACGAGCAACGTCGCAAAACGATTTAAATCGCGCGCAGTTGGGACAATTACCAATTTAGCACCGATGGTTTTACTCTCCATTACCAATGAGAGTAACGCAGAAATGGGATCTAACTTTGGTGGCAATAAATGGAAGCTAGCGAAAGCGTCTTCTTTAGGATTCGATGCCGTAGCAGTCAGCGTTAAGCCTTTCTCCGCAACTGCCACACGCGGTGGTATCGCACTTCGAATAACATCGTATGGCGAGCCACCCCAAAAATTGGCGGTCAACGAAATTAAGTCAATGGTCGCTTGGCTCGCAACCGGAAACTCCCCCAATAACTTATAAACCGATTTCAGTTCTCGGGAATCTGTGGTCAAAGCGGTGCGATCGATGACAATTCCCTCAAGATGCTTATCTTTAAATGGCACCTGAACGCGTGAACCAATTCTTATTTGAGAACTAAGTTTCTCCGGAATTAAGTATGAAAAAGGTTCAGTTAACGTAGGAATTGCCGTGTCAACCCAAACTGATGCGACCGGTAAATCATCAGCTGCGGGGCCAGACGGCTGCGGGGCGCGTTGGATCTTTAGTTTTAACGGTCGCAGCATGATCTCAAGTCTATGAGATGAATGTTGTACTGGGGCCTTTACTTGATTGCGGCTTGTAGAGCAGTAGCTCGATCAGTCTTTTCCCAAGTGAATTCGGCGAGCTCACGACCGAAATGTCCGTAGGCGCTGGTGAGCGAATAAATCGGACGCAGTAGATCAAGGTCACGAATGATCGCTGCAGGGCGTAGATCGAATACCGACAGAACTGCATCTTGAATTCGTGAGACTGGAACTTTTTCGGTACCAAAAGTTTCAATAAAGAGACCAACTGGCTGTGCTTTACCGATGGCATAAGCCACCTGAACTTCGCAGCGTGAAGCCAAGCCAGCTGCCACAATATTTTTCGCAACCCAACGCATCGCATAGGCTGCTGAGCGGTCAACCTTTGATGGATCCTTGCCGCTAAATGCGCCACCGCCGTGACGAGCCATACCACCATAAGTATCAACGATGATCTTGCGACCAGTTAAGCCGGCATCTCCCATCGGGCCACCAATTACGAATCGGCCAGTTGGGTTAATCAGAGTGCGCAGATCGGCCTTAGGTAAATCAACATCGGCAAGAACTGGATTGATAACGAGATCAATAATCTCAGGGGTTAACTTCTTAGCCACATCGACGTCTGCGCTATGTTGTGAAGAAATAACAATAGTGTTTAGCGCAATCGCCTTATCTCCGTCGTACTCAATGGTTACTTGAGTTTTTCCATCGGGACGTAAGTAGGCTAACTCGCCAGATTTACGAACCGCAGAAAGTCGTTGAGCTAATCGATGCGCTAACGAAATAGGTAATGGCATGAATTCTTTGGTGTCCTCACATGCATAACCAAACATCAAACCTTGATCACCGGCACCTTGTAGATCGAGTGGATCAACTGATGAATCTAACCGCTTCTCGTAAGCGTCATCGACACCTTGGGCAATATCTTGTGACTGCTGACCAATTGAAAGTGAGACACCGCAAGAATTACCATCAAAACCTTTATCGGATGAGTCGTAACCAATATTCAAAACTGTGTCACGAACAATGCTCATGACATCGGCATAACCGTTAGTCGTTACTTCGCCGGCAACGTGCACTTGGCCAGTTGTGATTAGCGTTTCAACAGCGACACGTGATTTAGAATCCTGGCTCAGCAATGAGTCGAGAATCGCATCAGAGATTTGATCTGCGATCTTATCTGGATGACCTTCGGTTACGGATTCAGAAGTAAATAGGCGCTTTGACATTGGGCTAATTTAACTTATCAATCACCAGATCGAGTAATTGGCCTGCAAGTGTCGCCTTATTACTCTTACCAACTGGTATCTCTTTGCCATCGGCTGTTAAAAATATGCCTTGCGTTGAATCACTGCCGAATATTTCACCCGTTGAAACATCGTTTAAATAGATTAGATCTAAGCCTTTTGCAAGCAATTTGCGATTGGCTTCAGCCACATTTAATGAGGTTTCGGCCGCAAATCCAACTATAACTTGCTTTTGTTTTTGCTCTGCAATTTGGGCTACTAAATCAGGATTCTCGACTAACAAGATTTCGCGATAAGAATCCTTCTTTAATTTTTCAGTGCCTACTTGTGACGGCCGAGCGTCTGCAACTGCAGCTGCCATGACCAATAAATCTGTGTTGTGAAAATGTTGGGCTAGTTCTTTTTCTAGATCTTTAGCACTTTCAACTCGAACAACCGTAGCCCCCGGCGGATCCGGAAGATTCACATTCGCACTCAAAATTGTGACCTCTGCCCCACGATCAAGTGCGACTTGTGCGACTGCATAACCTTGCTTTCCAGAGGAACGGTTACCGATATATCGAACTGGATCAATTGCTTCGCGGGTTCCACCAGCGGTGATTAATACCCGCTTGCCCAAAAAATCCTGGGTATCTGCAATTATGGTTGCCAGATAAGAAAGAATTTCGGAAGTCTCAGGCAGACGACCAACGCCACTGTCGGTACCAGTTAAACGTCCAGTCGCTGGCCGCATGACATGAAACCCACGCTCTTGCAATAGCGCTATATTCGCTACAGTTGCCGGGTTGTTCCACATATTCGGATGCATGGCTGGAATCAAAACTTTGATTGCAGTACTCGCGAGAACTAGATTCGTTAACAAATCATCGGCCCGACCCATCGCAATGCGGGCTATCAGGTCAGCAGTAGCTGGCGAAATCAGGATTAATTCGTTCTCAGCAGCGAGCTTTACGTGTCTTACTTCTTCTACTGCTTCCCAAACTTGCGTGGTTACCTTCTTGCCGGACAAAGCTTCCCAAGTTGCGGTTCCCACAAAGTTAAGGGCTGACGGAGTTGGAACGACGGTAACGTCGTAATTGCGCTCTTGCATTCGGCGCAATAGATCACAGGATTTATAAGCGGCTATCCCGCCACCAACGCCAAGAATTACTTTGCTAATTCGTTTCGGCATTTCAAATATCCCGCCTATTGGGAAAATTAAGCAGTTGGCTCGAGATTCTCGATAGTCAACAAACCTTCATTGATCTCACGAAGTGCGATTGAAAGTGGCTTCTCATGAACGTGGGTCTCAACTAGTGGACCAACATATTCAAGTAAGCCTTCACCTAGTTGTGAGTAGTAAGCGTTGATCTGACGTGCGCGCTTTGCCGCATAAAGAACCAAGCTGTACTTAGAGCCGGCCTTATCGAGAAGTTCGTCGATAGGTGGATTTGTAATGCCGTCCATGTGTCCTCCAGTAGCAAGCGATAGTGCAAAGAAATGATGCAAAATTGGGGTTGATCAAGAGGCCAAGGATACCAGTTCGCTAAGAACCTGCGTTACCGAGTGATTTACGATGCGATGGTCGAAATTAGGGGCATGAGCGAGTTCTTCCTGCGCTAAAGCAAGGCGATGAGCCCGTCGTTCGGCTGAATCGGTGCCACGAGCCTCAAGTCGCGTTACCAATTCTTCCCATGACGGCGGCTCTAGAAACACCAAGATCGCTTCGGTACTAACTTTGCGAACTTGCTCAGCGCCAGCGATATCGATCTCAAGTAGTACGTTTTTGCCAAGCGCTAAAGCATCTTCTACTTGTGACTTCGGAGTCGCATACTTTGCGCCCGCGAATTCCGCCCATTCCAGAAAGTCGCCAGCGGCTTTTCGTTCTTCAAACTGTTCATCGGTTACAAAGAAATAATCGATACCGTCGTGTTCATTATGGCGGGGTTTTCTAGTTGTGGCACTTATTGATACATAGAAGTTT
>CAXNEB010000011.1:0-36016 GCA_964201645.1 Candidatus Planktophila sp. | reverse complement strand
CACCAACACCACCACCAACACCAACACCAACACCAACACCAACACCAACACCAACACCAACACCAACACCAACACCCCACGTTAGTTTACCTTTGGGAGGCTCTGCCTGCCCAAAACTTGGTGAGAAAGTATTCGGAAATGGCGGGTTTATGAAATGTGTTTGGAGTGGTGGAGCGATAAAGGATTTTTCAAAGAATGTCGTTTGGATATTTTTCACGAGTCCCAAAGTTTCAACATCAAACTCAAATAATTATGTGACCACTCCTATAGAAAGTGAATACTGCTCAAGCTCAGGTGACACATTTGATGTTTCAGGCGGCAAACTAGAATGCCGCTGGGTAAACGGGGGAAAATTGCAGTGGATAAAGATAAACACAGTGAAGTCAACTTTCGTAAATGCTAAAAGCCCAGTTTCGATAGATGTCTGTAAACTGCAAAATAGCGCTTCTGTATCAGATAAGACAGGAAGAAATACATCTCTGGTTGGTTTTCCCTTAATCAACTCCGAGAGAAATCGAATGTTTCTGAAGGGTACAAATGAGGTCTTGCTTGTCCCCATTGATTTTCCAGATTTCCCCGGCGGCAGTGAAGTAATTGCTCAGCTTGAGAATGACAAGAAATGGATGAATGACTGGTACGCATATTTTAGTAATGGACAGTCAAAATTTAATATTACAACTTTAAATAAATGGCTTCGCATGCCAAAAGATCGTTCAGCCTACCCGAGTGATGCTAAGACGATTAATGTTGGCGGCTCGGAGAATAATCGCGCTATGGCGGATCAAGCTCAGCCCTTTATCGATGAGATAACAAAAGAGTTTGACCTGCGTAAGTTTTCAACGGTCTACTTCTTCTATCCAGATGGTGAAATTACTTTTATTGACTTTATCGTTCGTAATCAGGTGTTTAAAGCTAAAGAGGGAGATGTTCAACTCAACCTGTTTAGTTGGGGAAAGTTGCTGGAGGGTTTGCAAACCCATAAATGGGCCTACTACATACATGAAACCATGCATGATTTTAATATTTCAATGCATGGCCCCGGAAATGGTTGGCCACTGAATATTGGAGCCACTCAATCTGGAATAAGCCTAGCAATAAATCCATGGGAACAATTTCTCTTCGATTGGTTACCTGCCGATCAAATTTATTGTGATGACGTGGCAACTCTCAAGACTGCAAGAATTTCATTGTCGCCAGTAGAACGTGAAGACCGCCAAACCAAGATGGCAGTGATCAAATTGTCACCAACTAAGGCCATTGTTGTTGAGTCACATGGAATCGATAAGTGGAGTGACTTTGAGTTTGGTGATCGAGAGTTTCCAGCTGGTTTCTATTCTGTGATGGCTTACATTGTTGATTTAGATAAGAATGCGGCTCCTCCAATTAACTCTGATGGAACTGGAGCTTCCAATGATGACTGGGGCTGGGGAGTCTGGCAAAAGGTTGAAGGCGTACGATCTAATCAATTTACTATAAGTGTAGGTGAGGGGAAGAACCTAGGCGATTACGTCGCAGTCCTAGGCGACTCTTTTGTAATTGAAGGTGTCCAGATAAAATTTATAGCAACAGGTGATTACGAAACCATCGAAATCAAGAAGCTTTAATAGTTTTGACCCCGATCGATTCATAGGATTACTAATTCCTTGTGATCTGGGGGAGAATAGGTCCTATGTCGCTCTCGTTTTACGTTCATATCCCGTACTGCGTAAAGCGCTGTGGCTACTGTGATTTCAATACTTATACGCCCTCCGAGCTACAGGATGGTGCCACGCTAGAGATCGTTTCGAATGACTATATCGATGCGGTTTTGCGTGAACTTGAGAGCGCTCCAACATCCACAGTTCCAACCATTTTCTTCGGCGGCGGAACTCCATCACTATTGCCACCGACTGACTTAGGGCGAGTAATTGCCGCGATTCGTAATCGCTTTGATTTAGCTTCTGATGCCGAGATCACCTTAGAGGCTAACCCTGATTCGGTTACTGCTGAAAAATTAGCTGAGTATCTAAAGGTTGGTTTTAATCGCATTTCATTCGGAATGCAATCGGCTAAGCCACATGTATTGGCAGCACTTGATCGCACACACAATCCTGAAAATGTTGCTAAAGCAGTAAGCATGGCCCGTTCTGCCGGATTTAAATCAATAAGCGTTGACTTGATTTATGGAACACCTGGTGAGTCACTCGATGATTGGCGCGAAACAGTCGAAGCAGCTCTTGCTTTAGATATTGACCATATAAGTGCATATGCGCTAATTGTGGAAACTGGTACCAAGCTTGCGGCTCAAATTAAACGTGGCGACTTAACCATGCCTGATGATGACTTAATGGCAGATATGTACCTGCTAGTTGATCAGCTCTGCGAAGAAGCTGGGTTGAGTTGGTATGAGTTAAGTAATTGGTCAAAGCCTGGTAAAGAATGTTTACACAATATTGCTTACTGGAAGAGTGCTAATTGGTGGGGGCTAGGGCCGGGTGCGCACTCACATATTGATGGGCAACGTTGGTGGAATGTTAAGCACCCAACTGCTTATAAGACAAAGTTGTTTGCCGGTGAATCACCAGTGCAAGATCGTGAAACTATGAATTCTGCTCAATTGCGTGATGAGGAAATTATGTTGGCTATTCGAATGCGCGAAGGTTTGAGTTTTGAAATGCTGCAACCGCAGGAACTTGAGCGATTAGCTAGCTACCGCGAACAGGGATATCTAGATACCTCTAGTGATCGCATCAAATTAACGCCAACGGGTCGGTTGATTGCTGACCGAATCGTGCGCGAAATCGTTATGTAGTACCTTTTACCCACTATGGAAACCACAAAAATCGTCCTCCTTTCGTTCTTAGCCCTGATTTTCCTTATCTCTGGCCTCTCTAAAGCCAGCGGTAACGAGAAGGGTCTAAGCGGAACTCGCGATGTGAATGTGCCTGATTGGCTTGCTCGCGTTACTGGCGTATTTGAGGCAGCTGCAGCACTTGGTTTGGTTCTAGCGCTTAAGTGGTCAGCCTTTGCTTATCCAGCACTTATTTCACTTTGGTGCATCATGGCCGGTGCGATTTTCTTCCACTTCCGTGCCGATAAAGCAAAGACAGCTTTTCCTGCTTTCTTCTTGCTAACTTTGATTTCGATCACCCTCGCAATTAACTAGGTAGAAACTTTTTCCTATGTCTAACCGCCGACTCGAAATTCTGCGAGCAATTGTCGATGAGTATGTCGCAACGCAGGAACCTGTCGGATCAAAGGCAATTGCTGATCGCCATGGGTTAGGTATTTCCCCAGCGACAATTCGTAACGAGATGGCAGTCCTTGAAGAAGAAGGTTTGATTGCGCAACCTCACACTAGTGCGGGTCGCATTCCAACAGATTCTGGTTATCGCTTATTCGTAGATCGCATTGAAACGGTAAAGCCACTTTCAGCTGCAGAGCGTCGTGCTATTGAAACTTTCCTCGAAGGCGCACTTGACCTAGATGATGTCGTTATGCGCACAGTTAGGCTACTCGCCGATGTGACCAAGCAGGTAGCAGTGGTCCAGTATCCATCAATGATTAAATCTAAAGTGCGCCACGTTGAACTTGTCTCTCTGACGACTTCGCGCATGATGATGATTTTGATTACTGACTCTGGTCGGGTTGAACAGCGTGTGATTGAACTAAGTAGTGATGTAAATGATATTTTTATTGCAAGTTTGCGCAATCAAATTAATAACGCTTTGGCTGGATATCGTTTACCAGAGGTAGCCGATCGCATTACCGGCATCATGGATATTTATTCTGCGCACGACCGCAAAGATGTGGCGCTTCTGATTTCTGCCCTTCTCGAAATGTCGATGGAGCGTCCCGAAGAGAAGATTGTGTTAGCTGGAACTTCGAATTTAGCTCGCTTTAGTGAGGATTTCTCGACCCAGATTCACCCAGTTCTAGAGGCACTTGAAGAGCAAGTGGTTCTATTACGCCTACTTGGCGATGCCAATGAGAGCGTCAAGGTGCGCATCGGCCACGAACAACAAGTAGCGAATTTGCAGCAGACCAGTTTGGTAACTGTTGGATATGGCATAGATAATTCTCCTTTGGGGGCGCTCGGTATTTTGGGGCCAACCCGAATGGATTACGCCAGTTCAATGGCAACAGTTGGCGCTGTTGCGCGTTACATCAGTCGATATTTAACAGAGGGTGCATAAGTGGCAGATCATTACGAAGCGTTGGGCGTATCACGCGATGCATCTGGCGATGAAATAAAGAAGGCTTATCGCAAACTTGCTCGTGAATTACATCCGGATGTAAATCCAGATCCAGCGATTCAGGAAAAGTTTAAAGAAGTTACTGCTGCCTATGACACTTTAAGTGATCCACAAAAGCGCCAGCAATACGACATGGGCGGAAGCAACATGGGTGGCTTCGGTGGTTTTGGTAACGCAGGTGGATTCAGCGACATCATGGATGCCTTCTTTGGTGGTGGCACCTCAAATCGCGGTCCACGACCACGTATGCGAGCTGGTCAAGATGCGTTGATTCGCATCGAAGTTGATTTAAATGAAGCTTGTTTCGGAACTGAACGCACTATTACTTTGGAGAGTGCAGTTGTTTGTTCTAAGTGCACCGGTAGCGGATGTGCGGATAGCTCAACTCCGCAAACTTGTCCGATCTGTAAAGGTCGTGGCGAAACTCAACAAGTAACACGATCATTCATTGGTCAAGTTATGACATCGCGTCCTTGTAATAATTGCGGGGGATACGGTTCCACAATACCGAACCCTTGCCGTGAATGTTCTGGCGATGGTCGAGTACGCGCACGTCAAACAATTGATATTAAAGTTCCAGCTGGTGTTGAAACTGGCAATCGTATTCAAATGTCAGGTCGTGGCGAAGTTGGTGCCGGTGGCGGCCCAGCAGGTGATTTATATGTAGAAATCGTCGAAACTGCCCACGAAACCTTGATGCGCGAAGGTGATAATTTGCACTTAGCGCTGGCCGTTTCAATGGCTGCAGCAACGCTTGGAACCAAAGTAAAGATCGAAACCTTAGATGGCCCAATCGAGGTAGAAGTTAAAGCGGGTACTCAAAGTGGCGCCACTATTACGGTTAAGGGCAAAGGCATGACCCATCTGCGTCGTGGCACCCGTGGTGATCTGATTGTCCATGTCGAAGTAAAGACCCCAACTAAATTGAATAAGGCCGAAGAAGAGCTAATGCGCAAATTTGCCGAATCTCGTGGTGAAAAAGCTGGCGAAGTTGAAGTTAAAGATCACGACCAAAGTTTCTTCCATAAACTTCGTGGCGCTTTCGGCCGCTAAATGTTGACTCTATTTTTTGTACCTGATCTGCCAACCCAAGTTGGCGTCAGTTATTCATTTAATTCCGAAGATGCAAACCATGCAATTAAAGTTCTGCGTATTGAAGTCGGTGAGATATTTCGAGTATCTGACGGCAATGGCGGTTGGGCAAATGTTCAGGTAACTGAAGTAACCAAGCGATCACTGGAAACGACAGTGTTAGAAGTAGGTCGCCAAGACCCGCTAGAAATTAGATTTACTGTCGTACAAGCGCTTCCTAAAAGTGATCGCGCCAAAGAGGCAGTCGAATTACTAACCGAAGCAGGCGCTGATGTGATCGTGCCCTGGTTAGCCAATCGCTCGATTAGTCGCACCGAAGTGATCAGTAAATTTGCTACAACAGCACGCGAAGCCAGTAAACAATCTCGTCGCCTTTTTATTCCGCAGCTGCATGAAACTGTAAAAGAGAGAGGCGTTATTGAGCTAATCAAAGGCGCTGATCTGGCACTGGTCTTTCATGAAAGCGCGCAAGTAAAGCTAAGTGAAATTATTACGCCACAGACAAGAGCGAAAAATGTGCTTGTTGTTATTGGCCCCGAAGGCGGCATTACTGATGAAGAGTTGGCTGCTTTCGCAGCAGCTGGCGCGCACATTGCCGGCCTAGGCAGATCTATTTTACGCTCAGCACACGCTGGACTAGCAGCACTTAGCGCCGTTAATTCATTGCTGAAAGTCTTCTAAACTAATAACTATGAGCTGCCTATTCTGCAAAATCATTGCTGGTGAAATACCGGCGCAAATAAAATTCCAAGATGAGCAAGTGATTGCTTTTGCTGACATTAATCCGCAGGCACCAGTTCACATTCTGGTTGTTCCGAAATTACATGTTGAAAATGCGGCCGAGTTAGCTGTTCAATCGCCGGCTGCGCTAAGTGCGGTCTTTGCAGCTGCGGATCACTTGGCGAGGACAGAAGGCCTAACTGGATATCGAACCGTTTTTAACACCGGCGCCGACGCTGGCCAAAGCGTTTTTCACGCTCACTTGCATCTCTTGGGTGGGCGAAATCTGGCATGGCCGCCCGGTTAAAGGTAACCTTATTCCACACATGGAGAGAACCCTAATAACGATTCCGCCCGCAATTCCAATGGTTGCCTTGGTCGGAGCAAACGATGTAAATATTTTGGCAGTCGAAGCGGCATTTCCTTCGGTAAATATCACGGTGCGTGGCAACGAAATTACTTTGCGCGGCCCGCACATTGAATGCCAACAATTAGAAAAGCTATTCACCGAACTAATGGTGGTTATCCGTTCTGGTCAAGCTGTAAATGTTGATGCCGTAATTCGCTCGATTGGAATGTTGGCACAAACACCGCAAGATAATCCGGGCGAAGTTTTGTCACTAAATATTGTTTCTAATCGCGGTCGCACAATTCGACCAAAGACGGCTAACCAAAAGCGTTATGTTGATGCGATTGACGAAAACACAATTACTTTTGGAATCGGGCCGGCTGGTACTGGTAAAACATATTTAGCGATGGCAAAAGCTGTGGCTGCTCTGCAAGCCAAGAAAGTTAATCGCATTGTCCTAACGCGTCCGGCAGTCGAAGCTGGCGAACATCTTGGTTTCTTGCCTGGTTCACTTTCCGAGAAAATCGATCCATATTTACGACCACTTTTTGATGCGCTACACGACATGATTGATATCGATTCAATTCCACGCTTAATGCAATCAGGAGTTATCGAAGTTGCACCTCTTGCTTACATGCGCGGTCGTACGCTTAATGATGCCTTCATTATTCTTGACGAAGCGCAGAACACCACGCCTGAACAGATGAAAATGTTCTTAACTCGCTTAGGTTTTGGTTCCAAGATGGTCGTTACTGGCGATGTAACACAGATTGATTTACCTAACGGCGCAAAGTCAGGGTTAGCAATTATTCGCGATATTTTGCAAGATATCGATGACATCTCATTCCAAGAGTTAACTGCCGAAGATGTAGTTCGCCACCGCTTAATTGGCGACATTGTTAAGGCTTACGACAAGTTCAATGAAGCGCGCCAAGCCCCGCGCTCGATTCGCCGTACATGACCATTGAAATAAATAATAAATCAGGGGCACTTGCACCAGGGGAACAAATTCAATCGCTCTTGGCTTTTGCGATGTCTAAATTAGATTTGCATCCAGATTGCGATTTGAATGTGACTTTTGTTGATGATGCTGAAATGACTGAGCTACACATTAAGTGGATGGATGAGCCTGGCTCAACTGATGTGCTCTCATTTCCAATGGATCTGCCTGAAACTCAAGGTGAAGTCGTAACTTTAGGCGACATTGTTATTTCTCCTGACTTTGCAACAGCGCAAGCAAACTTAGCTGGCCATTCACCTGAACATGAAATGTTTATTTTGGCCACTCATGGCTTATTGCATATCCTGGGATATGACCATGCTGAAGCTGTAGAAGAGAAAGTAATGTTCGACCTGCAAGAATCCCTAGTAAAACAATGGAGTGCTAAAAGTAAATGAACCCCCTGCCTATAATTTCCATCATCGCACTTCTAGCTTTCGCCGGTTTTTTGGCTGGCACTGAATCAGCAATGGCTTCGATCTCTCGGGTTGTGATTGAAGAACTTGAACGCAAACGTGGCGGAGCAATCCTAAAGAAAGTTTTCTTCGACCAAGCCAGATATCTAAACGTGGTGCTATTAGTTAGAAAGACTTGCGAGTTAACTGCAACCGTTTTATTGGCAGTCATTTTGTTGCGCGAATATTCATCGGCACAAGCAATGGCACTAACGGTTGCAATAATGGTGATTGTTTCATATGTAATTGTCGGAGTAGGGCCTCGCACACTCGGCAAGCAAAAACCTAATAATTGGGCTTTGGCTGGCGCAACCGTTGCGTATTTCTTGGCATTTATTCTGGCTCCAGTAACCAAATTACTTATCGCAATTGGCAATGCCATGACCCCAGGAAAAGGCTTTAGAAGTGGCCCATTTGCTAATGAAGCCGAACTTCGTGACTTAGTGGATCAAGCTCATGAGCGAGGTCTAGTGGAGTCTGATGAGCACGAAATGATTCACTCCGTATTTGAACTGGGCGATACTTTGGTGCGCGAATTAATGGTGCCCCGCACTGACATGGTCTGGGTAGAAAAAGATAAGACGCTGCGCCAAGGCCTCTCTCTCGCACTTCGTTCTGGCTTCTCTCGAATTCCAGTAGTCGGCGAAAACATCGACAATATTATTGGCATTACATATGTGAAAGATTTAGCTCGTCGTGCGCTAGATCATCATGAAGCCGAGACAACTGAGCGAGTAGAACAGCATTTGCGCCCAGCTACCTTTGTTCCAGAGATCAAGATCGCTGCAGAGTTGCTAAAGGAAATGCAGCGCGATCAGATCCACTTGGCAATTGTGGTTGATGAATATGGTGGCACTGCTGGCCTAATTACTATCGAAGACATTATTGAAGAAATTGTGGGCGAAATCGCCGATGAATTTGATGATGGCGATGAGTCATTCACTTGGTTAAATGAAGAAAAAACTAAAGCTCGCGCAAAGGCTGCTTTGCACATTGAAGATTTAGCCGAAGAACTCGAAATTGAGATCGAAGCCCAAGACTTCGAAGATGTTGACACTATCGGCGGACTAATGGCACAGAAACTTGGTCGCGTTCCAATTACTGGCAGCACCGTAGATTTGGCTGGTTGGTCGATTACTTCAGAGCGTCCAATTGGCCGCCGTCGTAGAATTAGTAGCGTACTTATTGAAAAGTTAGTAGAGCCAGTCTCTGATGCTGAGTAATCCAGAAGATCAAAAGTTAGTCACTCTGGCACAAGCAACCTTGAAGCGCAGCGGTGCAAAACAAGCTGCGGCGTTACGTGATAACACTGGTCGCACTTATGTGGCAGTGCCAGTTAATTCGACTTCGCTAGAGCTAGATGCGGTTGAAGCAGTATTTACAGTTGCGATGGCTTCACAAATTAGCGGTATTGAGGCTGTGGTCTTTACTGGTGAACGAAGTGCGAAAACTGCAGTAATTAATGAGTTTGCGCCAAGTGCTGCCATCTTCTTTGCAAATGATGGGGCAGAGCCCGATAAGATTGCTTAATGCGCATCGTTCGATTTAGCCCAGGCCCAGATACCGGTCTAGGTACCGACCCGCTCTTCGGGTTGCTCGAAGATGACAACGCCATCAGCATTATTGCGGGAGATCCGATTTATCACGGGGTAACAAAGACTGGCGCGATAACTGAGCTAAGCAAAGTGCGTTTACTTGCACCAGTTATTCCGCGCAGCAAGGTTGTCTGTATCGGTAAGAACTATGCCGATCATGCAGCTGAAATGGGTGGCGTTGTACCTGATGAACCAATCATCTTTATCAAACCTAATACTTCGGTAATCGGCCCAAATGACACCATTGTGTGGCCCAGCATGGCCGGCCAAGTTGATCACGAAGCCGAACTAGCAATTGTGATTGGGCGTATTTGCAAAGATGTACCCAAGGAGCGCGTTAACGATGTGATCTTTGGTTACACAATTGCCAACGATGTGACTGCTCGCGATTTACAGAAGAGAGATGGCCAATGGACTCGAGCCAAAGGCTTCGATACTTTCTGCCCACTTGGCCCCTGGATCGATACTGATTTCATTCCTGGAACTCAGCGAATCACAGCGACGGTAAATGGTGAAATTAAGCAAGATGACAAGTTAAGCCAGATGATCTTTGATGTGCCGACAATCGTAGAGTTTGTTTCTCAAGTAATGACTTTACTGCCGGGCGATGTAATTATTACCGGAACTCCAGCTGGTATCGGTCCGATGCCAGAGAAATCAACTATTACTATCGCAATTGATGGTTTAGGCGAGTTAACAAACAAGGTGAGTTCACGTGGGTAAAGAAGTTCGCGTTCGGTTTGCACCTTCACCAACTGGTGACTTGCATGTTGGAAATATTCGCACGGCGCTCTTTGATTGGGCTTATGCCCGTCACACCGGCGGCACATTTATTTTTCGCATCGAAGATACCGATACCACTCGCGTTACCGATGAATATATTCAAGCTGCTATCGATACGCTCAAGTGGCTGGGACTTGATTGGGATGAGGGTCCAGAAGTTGGTGGCCCAAATGGTCCCTACCTGCAATCGCAAAGATTAGATATTTATGCGAAGTGGGCCCAAAAGTTTCTAGATCAAAAAGATGCCTATTACTGCTATTGCACACCTGTTGAATTAGAAGCTCGTCGCGAAGCACAACGTGCCGCAAATGTTGCACCTGGCTATGACGGTCAATGCCGTGATTTAACTGATGTGCAAATTGCTGATTACAAAGCGCAAGGTCGCGAAGCAGTTGTTCGCATGCGCATGCCAGATGGCAGCACCACTTTCACCGATGAGATTCGCGGCGAGGTAACTTTCGATCATAAATTTGTTCCTGATTTTGTCTTGGTTCGTGGCGATGGATCACCGCTATATACCTTGGCAGTTGCAGTTGATGATGTAATGATGAAAGTAAGCCATGTTCTGCGTGGTGAAGATTTACTTTCTTCGACTCCTCGCCAGATTCGGGTTTATCAAGCAATGGGCGTTAAGCCAGAGGATTATCCAACTTTTGCGCACTTGCCATTTGTGATGGGTCAAGACAATGCCAAGCTTTCTAAGCGAAATGGCGAAGTTTCAATCGCTTGGTATCGCGAGCGCGGTTTCTTGCCTGAGGCAATTTGCAATTACTTAGCACTGCTTGGTTGGTCGCCGGGTGATGATCGTGAAAATGTAACGATGAAAGAGTTAACCGAACTATTTACCGTAGACAAAGTACATTCATCGCCAGCGCGATTTGATATGAAGAAGCTAGAAGCTATCAATGGCGACAAGATTCGTGCGCTGACTCCTGAGGAATTCCTGAATTGGTCACTGCCATTTCTAACTAAAGCCACAGTAATTTCTGGAACTGATGCCGAGATTGCTGTAGTTAAGGCTGCGCTACCAATTATTCAAGAACGCATTGTTACTTTGGCTGAAGTGCCAGCGATGCTTAATTTCTTATTTGTTAAGGACTTTACAGTTGCCGAAGATTGCATAAGCAAAGTCAATGACGAAGCTGCCAAAGGCGTATTAACTCGGAGTTTGACCGAGCTGGAAAAACTAACTACCTGGACCCATGATTCAATTGAGGCAGCGCTACGTTCTTCACTCATTGAAGAGTTGGGGCTTAAGCCACGTATTGCCTTTGGCGCAGTTCGAATCGCCACAACCGGAAGCAATATTTCACCGCCACTCTTTGAATCCATGGAGCTACTTGGCCAAGAAGTTACTTTGCAACGCATCAAATTGGCGCTGGCTCTTTAACCTGTAATCAGTTTCACTAACTGGAACCCTTTTGGGTTGAAAAAAGCCAAGTGTTATAGTTCAAGCATGACGCAGATTTCTGCAGGTGAAAAGTTTAGAAAAGCCCTTGCCCAAGAAAAGCCACTTCAAATTGTGGGCACAATCAATGCTAATCATGCCCTCCTTGCCAAGCGCGCTGGATATAACGCTATTTACCTATCTGGCGGTGGAGTAGCTGCCGGATCATTAGGCGTACCTGATTTAGGAATTAGCAATCTAGACGATGTGCTTGTCGATGTTCGTCGCATAACTGATGTTTGCGATCTGCCTTTGTTAGTTGATGCAGATACCGGTTTTGGCGCATCAGCATTTAATATTGGTCGAACCGTTAAGTCTTTAATTAAAGCTGGCGCAGCTGCAATGCATATGGAAGATCAAGTAGCTGCAAAGCGTTGTGGCCATCGCCCAAATAAAGAAGTAGTTTCAAAAGGCGAGATGGAAGATCGCATCAAGGCTGCAGCAGATGCACGTGGCGATGATCGCTTTGTAATCATGGCTCGCACCGATGCGATCGCAGTTGAAGGAATCGATTCGGCCATTGATCGCTCACTTGCCTACATTGAAGCTGGTGCTGATTACATTTTCCCTGAAGCGATTCGTACTCTGGCAGATTTTAAGAAGTTCTCTGATGCAGTTAAGGTGCCGATTCTGGCTAACATAACTGAATTTGGATTAACTCCATTGTTCACTCGAGATGAACTAGCTGGCGCAGATGTTTCAATGATTCTTTACCCACTCTCAGCATTCCGCGCCATGAATAAGGCAGCTGAGAATGTTTATAACGCGATTCGCAATGAGGGCACTCAGGCCAATGTAATTGACACTATGCAAACTCGCGAAGAACTCTACGATCGCATTGATTATCACCGTTACGAACAAGCCCTTGATAAATTCCTAAAGGAGCAAGAATAAGTGGTCGAATTTAAGCCTAAGAAATCCGTTGCCCTATCTGGCGTTACCGCGGGAAACACAGCTCTTTGTTCAGTTGGTAAGAGTGGTAACGATTTACATTACCGCGGCTATGACATCTTAGATTTAGCGAAGTATTGTGAATTTGAAGAAGTCTCTTACCTTTTGATTCACGAAAAACTGCCAAATGTTTCTGAACTAATCGCTTACAAAGCGAAACTCAAGAAATTACGTGGTTTGCCTGATGCGCTAAAGCGCGTTCTAGAGCAGATTCCAGCAACTGCCCACCCAATGGATGTAGTTCGCACCGGTGTTTCAGCCCTTGGCACCATGGAACCAGAAGCAGAGGCGCATGAAATCACTGCAGCCCGCGAGTTAGCTGATCGCTTAGTTGCATGTCTGCCTTCGATCTTGGTCTATTGGTATCACTTCAGCCATAACGGTAAGAAGATTGAAGTAGAAACTGCCGATGATTCAGTAGCAGCGCACTTCTTGCATATGTTGCATGGCGAAGTTCCTAATGCACAATGGGAAAAGTCGATGCAGATTTCGCTGATTCTCTACGCCGAGCATGAGTTCAACGCATCAACATTTGCTGCCCGCGTTATCGCAGGTACTGGCTCAGATATGTACTCAGCAATTACTGGTGCTATTGGTGCACTTCGCGGGCCAAAGCACGGTGGAGCTAATGAAGTTGCCTTAGAAATTCAAGAACGTTATGCAAGTGTTGATGAGGCCGAAGCTGATATCCGTGCTCGCGTTGCCAATAAAGAGGTTGTTATCGGATTCGGTCACCCGGTCTACACAATCTCTGATCCACGCAATGTGGTCATCAAGACTGTCGCGCAAGAGTTGTCACAAACCCAAGGCGATATGACGCTTTATAACATTGCCGAGCGCATTGAATCTGTCATGTGGGATGCCAAGAATATGTTCCCAAATCTTGATTGGTTCTCAGCGGTTTCATATAACAAGATGAATATTCCTACCTCGTTCTTCACGCCAATCTTCATAATTTCTCGCACCACTGGTTGGGCAGCTCACGTTATTGAACAACGTATTGATAACAAGATCATTCGTCCCAGTGCTAACTACACTGGCCCTGAAGATCTTGCTTTCGTCCCGCTTGCTGACCGATAAAACATAACCGAAAAGGAAAACTAGTGTCATCACATATCGCGCGCCCAGTCCAAGAATTCGATAAAGAGATTGTCGATATCGTTGATTACGCCCTTAATTTTCAAGTTACTTCAGATGTTGCCTACGAGACCGCATATAACTGCCTACTCGACACCATCGGTTGCGGCTTAGAAGCCCTCGAGTATGAAGCTTGCCGTAAATTACTTGGTCCACTTGTGCCACAAGGTGAAATTGAAACTGGTGTTCGCGTGCCAGGTACTGGTTACAAGTTAGATCCAGTACAAGGTGCCTTCAATATTGGCGCCATGATTCGCTGGTTAGATTTCAATGACACTTGGCTAGCAGCCGAGTGGGGCCACCCGTCCGATAACTTAGGCGCGATTATGGCTACCGCTGATTGGATTTCTCGTAACCCAGAATATGCAACTGGCAAGAAGTTAGTTGTAAAAGATATTTTGACTGCAATGATCAAAGCCCATGAAATCCAAGGCTGTATTGCACTCGAGAACTCATTTAACAAGGTGGGCCTAGATCACGTAATTCTAGTTAAAGTCGCATCAACTGCAGTTGTTTCACAGATGCTCGGTTTAACTCGCGAACAAACTTTAAATGCAGTTTCACTTGCGTGGGTCGATGGTCAAGCTCTTCGCACTTACCGCCACTTCCCAAATGCGGGTTCCCGTAAATCTTGGGCTGCCGGCGATGCCACATCACGCGCAGTTCGTTTAGCGATGATCGCTAAGACTGGCGAAATGGGCTATCCATCAGTTTTAACCGCCAAAGTTTGGGGTTTCTACGATTCCTCATTTAAGGGAAATCATTTCAAGTTCCAACGTCCTTACGGAACTTATGTAATGGAGAACGTGCTCTTTAAGATTTCTTTCCCAGCTGAATTCCATAGCCAAACTGCAGTCGAAGCTGCCATGACACTGCAAGGGCAGATGGTCGCAGCTGGAAAAACTTCAGATGACATTAAGTCGGTAACAATTCGTACTCACGAAGCTTGTATTCGCATTATCGATAAGAAGGGTCCACTGAATAACCCAGCAGATCGTGATCACTGTATTCAATACATGGTTGCAGTTCCGCTGATTTTTGGCCGCCTAACTGCTCGTGATTACGAAGAAGATATTGCAGCAGATACACGCATTGATGCTCTGCGCGAGAAGATTGTTTGCGTTGAAGATACTTCTTACACCGCTGACTACCATGATCCAGCAAAGCGTTCGATTGCAAATGCGCTAACTGTCGAGTTTAATGACGGCACCAAACTTGCCGAGATCGCAGTTGAATACCCAATCGGCCACGCACGACGTCGTACCGAAGGCATTCCGCTATTGATTGAAAAATTCCGTACTAACTTGGCGCGCATTTACTCAGCAGATCAGCAGAAGCAGATTCTTGATGCCACACTTGATCGCGCAAAGCTTGAGCAAATGTCGGTAACAGATTTCACTGATCTGCTCGCAAAGCCTTAAAAACAAGCGAAAAACCAGCGTTAGATACGCAGTAATTCCTAAGGTATTCTTAGCCCTCGCTGACCAATGCCGGTCAGCGCATTTGGGCGAAAGCCTGAATGGGGTATGGGGTCATTGGCAGCCCTGCTGATTCTGGTTCAGTAAGTCTAGGTTCGAGTCCTGGTACCCCAGCGCAAGACCAGCACGAAGAAAATGAAAGCCAAAAGCGATCATTTTTGAAGAAAGAAAACGAAAACCGCAGGTGATCGTTTTTGAAAATGTTAGGACTAGGGCCCCGTCGTCTAGCGGCCTAGGACTCTGGCTTCTCAAGCCAGCTACGAGGGTTCGAATCCCTTCGGGGCTACAAAAAGAACTGCCCGCCTTAACTCTTAATCGAGTCAAGGCGGGCAGTTTTATTTAACTATTTAATTGTGATCACTGCGCTGATCGACAATGCTAAATTATTAGCATCTCCGGCATTGCTGCCACGAACAACACACTCACCTGCGCGCACAGCGATAACTCGCTTTCCGATTACGTAGCAAGTTGGCTTTGAATCAGTTGACCATGAGATTGCTACTCCACCAGAACTCTTAGCTGGCAGTATGAAACCTTTGCCCCGATTAAGTGAAGTAGGAATTGCAGAAACTTTCTGAGCTGTTGGACCAAAAACTGTTGCTGGACCATCAGTGATATCGAAAGTAACTAGATCAGTATCGGCATCTTTATCGCCTTTTCCAGGAATTACTGGCTTCATAGTTCCGTAAAGACGCGCTGGCTTGATATCGTCACGATTTTGAATTGGTGAAGTTGGTGCTACTTCAAGACCCTTTGTATCAGTATTAGTAAGGACAAAAGTTACCTTTCCTGCGGCATCAGTTTTTCCAACTAATTCAAGACCAAAGTTGCCACCATCCTGTGCGGTTACTTTTTTGCCATCAGCAGTTAACCAGTTGGCCTGTGAACCACTGTAAGGTGCATTAATTTGCAGACGTAATTCTTGGTTTGCTGCAGGTGTTACACCATCAGTTGTTACTGCGTAAACCAAAGTCAACGTGGTTCCGTGGCCAATGTAGGTGTAAAACGCCTTGGTGCCGGCTGAGTAATACTGTGCGATATCGCCAGTAGCGTCAACGCTGTTTGTGGCGTCATAACTTGGACTTACTAAACGAGCAGATGGCAAGCCAGCTGCAGTACTTGAAGGAATTGCTGTGACTGATGCAGCAATAACCAGGGCAAGCGAAACTAAAGCTCGTCCTGTCTTAAGTGATCTGATCTTCATTTTTTCTCCCTTTACTGGACGATTCCCGTGAAAATCATGCATTTCCATGGGTCTAATGCTTAGTTACCTTGCCGACTCCATCCACTGAGTAATAGCGGATGTAATCAACAAATAGTTGAGTTTGATTTATTGCCGGATCAATGTCGCCACCAAATTCGCCGCCCATTGCCAAATTAAGAATTAGATAGAACTTTTGATTGAAAACCCATCGACCCGGCTTGACCGAAGCAGGAGTTTCACTTGAAATTAAGCGATCATTAAAATAGAAATCAACTTGATTCTTTTTCCATTCAATCGCGTATATATGGTAGGCATCACTTACGGGAGTTGGGTTCTGGTATGACCCACCTACGCCAGGTCCCTTTCCGTAGCCTGGACCATGTAGTACTGCCGAAACCCGATTTGGTTCTACGCCGCGAGTTTCGACGATATCAATTTCGCCACATTCGGGCCAGGGATTACCATCTAACAAGTCAGCACCGAGCATCCAAAAAGCTGGCCAAGTTCCTTCGCCTGCGGCAACTTTCATGCGAGCCTCAATGCGCCCGTATTGAAACTGTACTTTTTTGGCTGACTTAATTTTTGCACTTGTAAATTGACATTCCCAACAAGAATTTAAAATCTGAGTTGCGGCACTGGAATTATCCGTGGCATTTCCTTGTAAATCAGAAATCCGATTTGCCGAAATAACTAATTTGCCTTTGCCATCAGTTGAAATATTGGCACGCTTATTTGTGTAATACTGAAGTTCGGCGTTACCCCACCCATAACCATTTCCTATGTCGTATTCCCAATTCTTCGAAGATGGCAACGAACCTTTCTTGCCATTGAACTCGTCGGCCCAGAGGAGCTTGAGAACTTTAGGACCGGCAGCTTGAGAAATAGTCGCTGGCATGATGGCAATTATTGAGGTCGCCAAAATGGACGCTGACAATAGGGCCGACACCCGCATTCGGTTCTGGTTCACGCTGCTATTTCCTCTTCTCTGCCTATTCGGTCACGCTTTGATAACAAATTACAACTCGGCGCAATTGGTGTTGCACTCCTAGCAATTACACACTTAGATACAGTAGTGTGAAACCGCTTTCATAGTGCGTAAGAGCCTACCTCTAGGTCAGGCAATTTGGTACTACGAAACGATAACTTTTTTAATTGGCGCTGTTAATTACTAAGGAGTTGGCTATGCGTAAGAAGACCTTATTTAGAGGCTCGATTGCTGTTTCAACCGCGGCTATTTTGGCGGCCGGCGTTCTGGGCACTCCAGCTCGCGCAGCAGATCCAGTAACAATTACTATCTGGACCTTCGGCGATGTTATTCAACGCCAATTAGTACAGGAATATAAGAACCTGCACCCAGAAATTACCTTGCAGATTAAGAAATCAGATTTAGACCCACTTAATGGCACAAACATGGTTACTGCATGTACCTCTAAGACTGGCCCAGATATCGTGGCCGTTGAAGTTCAATATTCTGGATACTGGCGCTCGTATCCAAAGTGCTTTACTGATTTGCGCAAAATGAAAACATCTGAGACCAATGTTGTAGCAGGTATCCCTGCGGGCAAAACTGCCTTGGACTTTAAGAAGAATTACTTACCATGGCGCTGGGAACAAGGCGTTGGTTATGACGACAGCGTTATTGGCTTCCCAACAGATGTTGGTGGGCTTGAAGTTGCCTACCGAGTTGACCTATTCAAGAAAGCTGGACTTCCTACCGAACGTGGCAAAGTTGGAAAACTATGGCCAACTTGGGAAAAGTTCATCGAAACAGGTGTTAAGTACAATAAAAAGTTAAGCGCCGCTGATAAGAAAGCCGGCAAAGGATTTATTGATAATGCCGGCACAATTTATGCCGCAATCATGAACCAAGGCACCGAAAAGTATTATAAGAACGACGGAACTGATGCGGGTAAGTTAATTTATGACACAAATCCTCAAGTTAAAAAGGCTTGGGATACCACCATCAAAGCAACTGAATTAGGCATCGGAACCCGTATTGGTCAGTACACATCTGACTGGAATATCGGAATGAACAAAGGAACTTTCGCAACTATTTTGGCGCCAGCCTGGATGATGGATTACATCAAGCAGCAAGCGCCGGATACCACTGGAAAGTGGGATATTGCTTCTCTTCCTGGTGGTGGAGGTAACCAAGGCGGTACACAGCTAACAGTTCCTTCTTATGCCAAAAATTCACAAGAGGCCTACGACTTCATCACTTGGTATCTAGCTCCAGAACAACAACTGAAGGTATTTAAGACCTACGGTTTGTTCCCGGCAGCTTCGGTTCTATATAACGATGATGCTTTGCTCAACTACAAGGATCCATTCTTTAACAACGCCCCAGTTGGTCAGATTTATGCTGCGGGTGTTTCAAAGGTGAAGCCAATCTTTGAAGGCAAACTACAACGTGCGATTGATCAAGCAATTGGCGCAGGCCTTGGAAGAGTTGCTGCCAAGAAGATGACAGCAAAGAAATCTTGGGATCAAGTCCTTGTCGATATCAAAAAAGTTATCACTAACTAGTTATTTATAACTAGTAATTGAGAAATATATGAGCCATTTAAAGGATAAAGAGAGGCGCCGCAAGGCGCCCCTCTCTCCTTGGAAGTCAGCTAATCCAAAAAAGAGTGCCATAGAAAAGAAAACGATCGAAGGCGTTGCGTCGCTAGACCATCGATTCGGGATTCCGTTTATTGCGCCGTTTTTTGTTATCTTTCTGATTTTCGGCCTGGCTCCAGTTATCTATTCAATCTACATTTCATTTTATAAATGGGATCCACTTGGTGGATCAACTTTCAACGGGGTGCAGAATTTCGTCACGCTATGGGGTGACTCAGATTTCTGGTTAGCGATTCGAAACACTTTTAGCATCTGGGCGCTTTCTACATTCCCACAAATGGCGATGGCGATTGGGTTAGCTGTAATTCTTAGAAGCAAGCGGTTACGTGGCGCATCTTTTTGGCGGACAATCTTCTTGGTTCCAAATATCACTTCCGTAATTGCAATCACTATTGTTTTCGGACAGCTATTTGGACGAGATTTCGGAATCATTAACGGAATTCTGGGCCTCTTTGGCGTTGACAACATTGATTTTATTGAAGGTGTGGTTCCAAGCCACATTCAAATTGCGGCCATGATTACATGGCGTTGGATTGGCTATAACACGCTTATTTTCTTAGCTTCGATGTTAGCGATTCCAGATGAGCTTTATGAGTCGGCAGCCGTTGACGGAGCTACTAAGTGGCAGCAGTTCATCTATGTAACGCTTCCGCAGCTTAAAAATACGATCACTTTCGTATTAGTAGTAGGAACAATTGGCGGCCTGCAAGTGTTTGCAGAACCGCAACAATTGGCCGCAGATGGTGGATCAAGTAAGCAATTCTTGACCTTAACTCTATTTCTCTACAACCAGGCATTCGTCAATAACAAGTATGGCTATGCCGCAGCTATTGGCATTGCGATCACCGTAATTGTGCTGATTATTTCGGTAATTAATTTCCTTATTACCCGCCGCATTTCCAATGATGGAAGTGGGCGATAATGGTAAAGACTCCAAAATGGCAGCGGACCTCGCCACTTAGTTATGTAGCCCTTGCCTTAATTACTTTTCTCTCTATTTTCCCGTTCTATTGGATGTTTGTGGTCTCATCTAATACAAATGCTGAGATCTCTAAGAGCCCACCTTCACTAATTCCTGGCGGCAGATTCCTCATTGTTGCCGAGAAAGTACTTAGTGCTGAAGGCGTGTATTTCAATACCGCCCTAATGAACACATTTATTGTCGGTATTTCTGTCGCTGTAGCTCAAGTTGTTTTCTCGGCTTTTGCTGGGTTTGCCTTTGCGAAATTGAACTTTAAGGGTCGCAAGTTCTTTATTCTTTTCATCGTCGGAACCATGATGCTGCCTAGTCAGCTGGGCATCATTCCGCTATTTATTCTGATCAAAAACTTACAAATGATCGACACTTTGTATGCCCTAATTGTGCCAGCGCTGGTTACCGCTTTTGGCGTATTTTGGATGCGGCAAATTATTGACGCTCAAGTACCAAATGAGCTACTCGAAGCTGCCAGCATTGATGGTGCAAGCGTTCCACGTATCTTCTTTGGCATTGTGCTTCCAATCATTCGCCAAAGCTCATTTGTGCTTGGCTTATTCGCCTTCTTAGCCTCGTGGAATGACTATTTGTGGCCAACTATCGTTTTGCAGAGCCCACAAAATTTCACACTACAAGTAGCACTAACGCAGCTCAAGCCAATGTATGGACTGGATTACGCATTGCAGATGGGTGGTGCGTTTTTGGCAACTGCGCCACTCTTGATTCTATTTATCTTCGTGGGCCGCAAGCTCGTGAGCGGTGTCATGGATGGGGCAGTAAAAGGATAAGAATTTTCTCGGGACAAGAGAAAAGTAAGCACACACCACAAAAGCAAAAAGAAAGAGGAAGATAAATGAGTATCAAGACAAAGAAAGTACTTGCTGGTTTTGCTGCCGCTGTAACTGTGCTTGCTTTATCAAGCGCTGTATCAGCTCCGGCTATGGCCGCAGGCGATCCACCAAAGGATGCAGTAATTAAGTTAATTAGCCCAATTCTTACCGCAGAGAACACAAGCGAGGCAGCTGCTAATCAGGCAATGGCTGATCAGTGGGTAAAGAATGGTTGGTTTGGATCTGGTTTAGTTTTCCAGCGCGCATTTGTACCAGTGGGTTCCACAATTACCTTGGTTTATCACGTAACTGATAAGGATGGGAAAATTCTAGTGGGCCAAGATGTGAAACTTCGCATCAATAAGGGCTACTCAAATTCTTCCGCAATTGTTCAAGTTGATGACAAGGTAACAACCGGCGTACACAAGCCTGAGTCAGCTGATCAAGCGCAAGTAACACATAAGACTGATGCCTACGGAAACGTAACATTTGTTATGAAGAATCTTGATAAGCCAGGTACTGGTGAACCAGAACCTGAATCAATGACTGCAAAGCCAGATATCAGTGCTGACGGATTGAACGATCTTCATGCGCAGGTTTTGCCGGAAATTGCTGGCGAACAGCCAGATCACTCAGTAATTACAGAATTCCACTATTACAACCCAAAGACAACAGCTGTACAGCCTGTAACTAAGCCAACAATTCGCTTAGTTTCACCAATTCTAAATGACGCTAACTCAATTAAGCGCACAGATCTAGAGAAGACATTTAGCGTTGATAACCCTTGGTATGCCAAGGGAATTGGCTTCCGCCAAGCTTATGCTCAAACTGGATCAGCTATTAATCTGGTTTACCAAGTTACAGATGACAATGGCAAGCCGCTTCCTAACGCAACTGTGAAACTTCATGTGAATAAGGCTTACAGCGCTTCAAAGGCTGGTATGACTGATGGCACCAATGCGACGGATCCTATGAAGGACAGTACGCAAGGCAATGATCAGTTGTTGCTAACCGGTACCACTGATGGTTTTGGCTATGTTCTATTCGCTTTGAAGAACACTGACAAAAAAGGTGAACCAGTACCTGCCTCGCTCACAACACCGACACCACTAACAAATGGTGTATTCAGCCAGATTTATCCAGAAATTTCTGGCCAAGCGACTGATATCGCCGACATGGTGGAATTCCACTTTATTGGTGATGTAGCTGTTCCTGTTGCGCCACCATCGACAGAAGTTTCGGTCAAAGCAACTTCGTCAAAGGCAAAAGTTAAAGGTAAGACTGTTTATTCACTTACCGTGGCTATTGCTAACGCATCAGGAAAGACAGCTGCTATCTCAATTACTGGAAATAAGAAAGTAACCGAGAAGATCTCAGTAGCAAATCAAGCTTTCAAGTACACCGTTACAGCAGGAAAGAAAACTGTTTCGGTCGTAATTGCTGGCAAGACTTATAAATCAACAGTTACAGTTAAGTAGAAATAATCGCCGGCGGGGCCCTAAAAAAGCCTCGCCGGCTTTATCTACATTAAGGATTTGGGTATATGTATCGCAAAGCTCTAGCAGTAATTGCCGCAATAGCATTGAGCGTCTCATCATTTTCTATGATTGCAGCGCATGGCGAAGATTTGAAGAAGCCAATTGCCTTGCCAAAAATTACCGCTGGCTCAACCGGATATACCTTTAAAGCCACCCCTGCTAAATGGTCAGATAATGGACCAAGCTCCTTTGAGTGGCTGCTAAACGGTAAGGTTTTGGCCACTTCGGCCCTAACTTTGAAGTTAAAGAGCAGCGATAATAAGAAGAAATTACAATTTCGAGAGTCACATATTTTCAATGATGGAACATCAGCAAGCGCGAAATCAAACACAATTACAATCGGAAATATACTTTTATCTGAGTCTTTAACTATTCGGGTTCGGCCAAGTGATGACAAAGTAATGGAAATTGCCGCGCTTCCGCAAAGTATTCCGACAACCGCTAAGCCGACTTACCAATGGTATGTCGGATTCTTTGAGATCAAAGGCGCAACAAAGAGCACCTACGCTTTAAAAACTTCAGATTTAGGAACCGATATTTCACTTGAAGTGAGATTTGTCGCAAAAGGTTTTGTCACAGCCAAGAAGACCTCAAATACAGTTGCCGTAGCAAACATCACTCGTAAGTATGAACAGATTTGGTCAGAAGAATTTAATGGACCTGCTGGAGCGCCAGCTGACCCGAACGTTTGGGTTGCTCAAAATGGCGATGGCGTAGCATTTGGTAATCGTGGTTGGGGTAATAATGAAAGACAATGGTATGACGACAAGATTTCTTCGACCGATGGTTTGGGTTCTTATGTAATTAAAGCAACGACCACCAATGCCGGAATAAATAATTGTTATTACAAAGGACCATGCGAGTGGGCAAGCACCAAGTTGGTTACGAAAGATAAAGTTGGATTTAAATATGGCCGTATCGAAGCCCGAATCAAGGGTCCTGTAGGTAAAGGCACTTGGGGCGCTTTCTGGATGTTAGGTGCAGATATCGATGAACGTGGCTGGCCAGGATGTGGCGAGATCGATGTAACTGAATTACTTGGAAGTCTTCCAAGCACAAATCTTGGGTACATTCATGGACCTTCCGGCAGTCGTGGCGAAAGAGTTGAAATGAAAACTCCACATGCTTCGGAATATCACACCTACGCAGTTGATTGGTTGCCTGACCAAATTCGATATTACTTAGATGGCGTACCCTTTTTAACCCTTGATAAGCGTGATCCAGGCTGGGTTTATGACCATGAGTTCTACATCATAATTAACTTGGCCATGGGTGGAAATTTAGGTGGAGAAATTGAAGCAAATCTGAAAGATTCCACGATGGCATTTGATTATATTCGGGTTTACTCAATCAACGGTATCGGCGAGATAATTAAGCACAAAGCTTGATTACTTACTCTTAAACTGTCATAAATTCGCCAACACCATCGATCTTGAAATGCTTGACATGAGCAATTTCTAACTTACTTTCCTGTAACAGTGGATCAACCTCACCCACAAACCAGCCACCGATCGCTTGGTTAATGATTAGATAGAAGTAGTGATTAAATGGCCAAGACTTCCCTGCAAAATCACCTTGATCGCGATTGAACTTCTGAAACGATTGATCGTTAAAGAACCATTCAATCGAGTTCTCTCGCCAATCAATTGCGAACTTATTAAAATTTTGCGATAAATCATCTTTACTCTCAAAGAAACCAGTAATTCCGTGTTCACCGGCATATCCAGTAGCGTGCAGCGTGGCTTGAATAGTTTTCGGCTTTGCACCATTTCCTTCAAAGAGGTCGATTTCACCACATGCTGGCCAAGGGGTGCCTTCCGAGATATTTTTACCCAATAACCAGAGTGCGGGCCAAGTTCCGACACCCTTAGGCATTTTTGCAGCAATTTCTAAGTAGCCATATTTAAAGAAAACTTTGTTATTGGTATGTATTTTTCCGCTAGTCCATTCGGCAGGCCCATAGTATGCCTCGAAATTCGATTGACCAGTTTCACGAGCAGCTGTAATTGTTAAACCATCATCTGCATTCAAAGAATGGGTGGTGTAGTACTGGCGTTCATGATTTCCCCAGCCAACTAAACCATGTTGTGAACCATCACCTAGATCAGGCGTCCAGAATTTGGAACTTGGTTGCCCATCTGGCGTAGGCAGAAATTCTTCAGACCATAGCAATGTTTTTTCATTTGAACTTAACATTTCAGCCTCCAAATAGGATAGGGTCTGAGGATATGAAACCGCTTTCAGAGGCGGTTTATAGGGCTCTTGTATGAAAGTATAAGGGTAGAAATTGCCGAAACGGAGCTTGAATTTTATGCCTAACGTTTTTCCAGATGACTTTCTATGGGGGACAGCGACAGCCAGTTACCAGATCGAAGGCGCGGCACAACTAGATGGTCGTGGCGTAAGCATCTGGGACACCTTTAGCAAGACTCCGGGCAAAGTTGTAGGCAGTGACAATGGCGATGTTGCATGCGATCACTACCATAGGTATCCAGAAGATATTGAAATCATGAAAGATTTAGGCGTTAAGGCTTATAGATTTTCAATTGCTTGGCCACGATTATTTCCTAACGGTGACGGAGTTCGCGAGGAACGCGGATTTAACTTTTACAACAGTTTAATTGATGCTCTAATCGAAGCCGGCATCGAACCGATGGTTACGTTATATCACTGGGACTTGCCTCAAAAGCTTGAAGATGCCGGCGGTTGGGCAAAAAGAGCAACCGCGGAAGTTTTTGCAGATTATGCACTTGCTTGCGCCGAAGAATTCGGAGATCGAGTAAACAACTGGATCACACTTAATGAACCTTGGTGTGTTGCGTGGTTGGGTTATTCAATTGGGGTTCACGCACCAGGTAAAAAGGATCATTCGTTAGCGATTGCTGCTTCGCATCACACCGCTCTTGCTCACTCAATGGCCTTTCGTTCGATCAAGAGCGTCCGTCCAAATGCGCAAATTGGTCTTACCGTGAATATGACTAATCACATTTTGGAAAGCCCAGATAATTCTGACTTAGTGACTTTAAATGCGCTCCTTGATTCAAATATAAATCGTTGGTGGATTGAAGCAATGCTTTATGGCAAGTATCCAACCAATATTCTTGAATATTACGGACAAGCGCTAACAGATGTTTTGCTACCGGGAGATCCAGAACTACTAAAGTCAAACCCTGATTACCTTGGCATTAATTATTATTCGGACTCATTCTTACGTAATCCGCGCCCAGAAGACCTAGAAGATAGCCGCCCTGGCATATTCCCATTCCCACAAAAGGCTGATAATTCACCGCCCGCAGAGTTAGCTGGCTCGCTTACTGCGATGGGTTGGGTAGTAACGCCTGAGGGTTTAGGCAATCTGGTATCACGAGTTCATCGTGATTATCCTGAGATTCCATATTTAATGATCACCGAGAATGGCTCATCTTATGAAGATGTAGTTGAGTCAGATGGAAGTGTCAACGATTTGGAGCGCACTTCTTACTTAGTCCGCCATCTTGCATCACTACAAAAAGCTATAGCTGCTGGCGTGCCAGTAAAAGGTTACTTCGCTTGGTCGCTGCTGGATAATTTTGAATGGGCAGAAGGCTATGCAAAGCGGTTTGGCTTAGTTCGTGTGGACTACAAGACTTTGGTAAGAACTCCAAAAATGAGTGCTAAAAAGTACAAGCAAATTATTGCTGCAAATAGCAGCGACTAACTTTTAGCTGTTGACTCTCGAGCTACTAGCTTGACTGGCAACATTTTCCGAGAGACTTCCGAACCGCTTAGCGCTGCAACTAACATATTTGCTACCTCGGCACCTAGTTCGCGAGTTGGTTGGTGAATACTAGAAAGCGCCGGCACCGAGCGAGTAGCAACTGGTGAATTATCAAATCCAATTACCTTTACTTGTTTCGGTACAGAAATTTTATTTTGTAGTAAAACATTTATCGCACCTATTGCACTTAGATCGTTTCCAGCAAAGATTCCATCAAATGGCATTTTCTTCTTCAAGAACTCACGAACGACTTCCTCGGCTTTTGAAGTTGAATAGTCACCAGTTAAAACAGATGCTGGTGAAATTTCACGACCAGCCTCGGACATAGCTTTTTCAAAACCTTCAAATCTATCGCGCCCAGATTGCAGCTTTAAGTCACCGGTTATCGCAACTATTTTCTTACATCCCTGCGAAATTAAGTGTTTAGTTGCTAAATAACCACCTTGAACGTTATCAACGTCAACGTAAGGGAACTTATCTGAGCCGCCTAAGTCACCGCCAAAAACTACTGGTACACCCTTAGGAAGTAAGCGTTCGAAACTCTTTACCGAACGGTGCCAGCTAAACATCGCGATTCCATCAACTTGCGCCTTACGCAGTGATTCAAAGAGCGAATCTTCGCTACCGGTTTTCGGGCGGATTAGAAGAAGCGGCTGCATACCTGCATCGGAAATAGCTGTTGTAAAACCTTGAACAACCAGACCCCAGAATGGATTTAAGAAGAATTCTTCGCTGGACTCTTCAAGCACAAGGGCAACAAGTCCGCTTCGCCCACCTGCCAGTCTGCGAGCAGTGGTATTTGGAACGAAGTCATATTTCTTAATTGCTTTGCGGACAGCCTTTTCAGTCTCTGGTGAAACTTTCGCGCTGCCATTAATTACACGGGAAACCGTGGCACGACTGACCCCAGCAGTTTCAGCAACTAAATCAATAGTTACTTCAACGCTTCGGGAAGTGTTCTTTGCGGCCACTGGGCAATTCTATGTGAATTAAAGAGATGTGGCTATAAAAACATTTGCCAGCGTAAGAGCGATAAGCCCAGCCCAAACACCTGTTGAAACTTCTGATTTCTTCTTATTTTTAAGTGTAAGTCCCAAGATGACGAGCAGAGCTAGAAACTTGATGCCGACCACTGTGTGATCAGGTGAATCATATTTAATTGGATCTGTTGCATGCAGCGCAGAACTAACTACCACTAGGGCAATGCCAGAAACCAAAGCCGTGAGCATTGAATGTAGAAAGCCAACGTGTATGGATTTCTTAGGTTTAGGCAGTTGGGTCAGAAGTAGAACCAGGCCGCCCACCACGGAGAGAATATGGATAACTAGAAAAATGGTTTTAACAGTGCTCATGTGAAAATAATAGAGGTGAGAGACTCAATAAGTGGCTATTTCTCTGAATAATGGAGCATAATTTAGATATGGCAACTACCAAGAAAGCTCCAGTAAAGAAAGCCGCAGCAAAGGCCCCAGCAAAATCTCAAGTAATTCAACCAATTTACCAACAGCCAAGAATTGATTGGCGTTCGCTCTATCTTTACGCCGTTTGCCTGATCACTCTGATGGTCTGTCTATTTTCGCTAGTTTCATTTATTAGAAGTGGCGTCAATGTTGCCTACCCAGATCCAGCATATGTCGATCCTTACGCAACTGCTCCGAAAGTTGATTCTGCAGTAATTGCGGCTCAAGTTAAAGATCAGAACCAACGTCAAGCGGTAAAGAGCATGATTGACGCAGTCACGACTTTGATTATTGCTGGGCCACTATATGTATATCACTGGCGTTTAGCCCGCAAATAAATTAATCGCATGCCCAAATCTAAGTACGCACTGGCTATTTCTGCACTTCTATTAATTGGATTAGTTCCAGCCCACAGTGCGCTTAAAGTCGTAAAAATTTACGATGGTGACACCGTAACCATGGCAGATGGCATGAAGATTCGACTATTGCAGATTGATGCGCCTGAACTAGCCGAAGGTGAATGCTTTGCCAAAGAATCCAAAGCCGCACTAGTTACTCTCTTAGCTAAAAGAGGGATAGTGAAGTTAAAAGCAGATCCAGCTTCAGCTTCTTATGATCGCTTTGGTCGGGCCTTGCGGTATATCTTCGTTGGAAAAATAAATGTAAATCTTGAGATGGTAAAAATCGGGGCAGCAGCACCATATTTCTACCAAGGCGAAAAAGGCATTTATTCAGCGGCCATGCTGAAAGCAGCGCAAGATGCCAAGTTATACAAGGTAGGGCTATGGAAATCATGCCCAGGCACGCAATTGGTTCCAACTAAAGCGATTACAACTTATAAGGCTGTTGGAACTCCGGTTGCTACGCCGGTTAATACGCCGGCTGCAGTACCAAGTTCTGCAACAGGGTGTGATCCGAACTACGCCGGCTGTATTCCGCTCTATCCACCAGACTTAAATTGCAGCGATATAAAGACACTGGGCTTAGCGCCAGTTACGGTAATTGGTAAAGATCCACATCGCCTCGATGGTGATGGCGACGGGCAAGCTTGTACTAGCTAGTTATTCCACCGCAAACTAACTATTCCACCACCAAGAATCATTACCGGTCGATGAATTAACTAACAAAGATTGGCGCCTAAAGAACCGGCGGATTGAAGCTGGGCCCATGCGCGAGCCGCCAATGCCAGAGTGTTTGAAAGCTTGCTTTTCACCTTCATGCATAATCGCTGTTAATGAAGCATCATTAATACTTATTGCACCAGCATCAATCTGGCGCCCAATGCGCATTCCATCTTCAAGAGTTTCAGCGAAAACAGATCCGGATAGACCGTAGATAGTCGCATTAGCAAGTTCAATTGCTTGGGCTTCTGATTCAACTTTCATAATTGGCAAGATCGGCCCAAATGTTTCGGCAGTCATGATCTTCATGCTGTGATCAACGTTTACCAAGATAGTTGCTTCAAGGAAGTATCCACCACCAAGTTGTTTAACTTGGCCACCGCTAAGTGCTGTTGCGCCTTTTGCATAGGCATCGGCTAAGTGATCTTTAATAGTTTCGACTTGATCAATTGCGATAATGGGCCCAAGTGCACCGCTATCTAGGTTTGGGTAGTTAATTCCAATGTTGTTTGCCAACGCTGCGATCTTGCCGATGAAATCATCATAGATATCGGCATGGGCGTAAACGCGTTCGATTGATAAACATGATTGACCAGCATTTCCAGTTCCGCCCCAGAGAATTCCAGCAGCTGCGCGATCAATATCAGCACCCGGAAGAACTATTGCTGGGTCTTTGCCACCAAGTTCTAGCGAAACAGGCGTGAAAGCTTTAGCGCCGGCGGCTGCAATTAACTCGCCGACTTCAGTGCTTCCGGTAAAGCAAACGAAATCTACTTGTGGAATTAACGCTTGGCCAACTTCGGCGGCACCTTCAATAGTTCCAAAGAGATCGCGAAGTACTGGAACACGTTCAATTGAGCGTGCTAATGGCGCTAAGAATCGTGGCGTAACTTCACTTGGCTTAATAATTACGGAGCAACCTGCAGCTAGTGCCGGGATCGCATCGATGCAGCCAAGTAGCAATGGGAAATTCCACGGGCTAATAACACCAACTAGTTGATATGGGCGATAAGAGGGATGAATGGTTACACCAGGCAGTTGTGCTTTCTGGCTATCTGATTCATCCATAAGTGATGGCGCAATCTTGGCCCAACGTTCAATGCCAGCCAAAGTTACTTGTAGCTCTAACTTGCTCTCGGTGATGCGCCCAGTATCTTCATAAAGTGCTTGGACAATTGCATCGCCCTCTTTTACAAGTTCGGCATGCCACTGCATCAGAATTTCACCGCGCTTTACCGCACCGATTGCTTCCCAATTCTTTTGCGCACCACGCAACTTAGCAACCAGAGCTGTTAACTCTTCAGAGGTCGGTGCAGCTAAATCACGATCTATTTCGCCAGTTCGTGGGTTGCGAACTTTTACATCTGAATCTAATCGTGACATTACTTAGTAGCCCTCATTGCCATCGTAGATTCCTAGTTCTTGCATCTTCTTAATAACGCTAGTTTGGCGCTCTACAAAGAATGACCGTTGCGGCTCACTAGTTAACAGCGCATTTGCTGAAACCACATCAACTGCGCCGTAAACCGAAGCCCAAAGTTGAGACTTGTTGCGAGAGAGTGTGTTGCTCATTCCTGGCTTATTGCGAGTGCGACGAAGTGCCATGACATCAATAGCTGCATGAGCATTCATAGTTTCGCCATATCCAGCTTCACATAGAACCAGACCGTTGTAATCAACAACTTTGCTCATACCATCAGTTGAATTCATGGGAACTGCTGAGCCATCGAGACCTGCTGAATTCGCTGAAACAACGTAGGCATGGTTTTCAAAGGCGCGAGCACGTTTTGCAACATCTTTGGAAGTTAATGCAGGGGAGCCGACTTCGCTGGTTGAATGAAGGAAGATCTCAGCACCTTTAAACGCAAAGGCGCGAGCTACTTCAGGATATTGAATTTCCTCACTAGCAATAGTTGCCAAGTTACCGAATTCGGTATGTGTCACCGGAAAAACATTTTCGGCGCCATAGATATCGGTGTATTTATCCCAGTAATCCCAAGGCGAAGGCGAGAACATGGAGTGCATGCGGCGATAGCGATGAACTAGTTCACCTGAAGGATCAATGATGAAGCAAGCTTGGAAATAGATGCCTGGAAAATTTGGGTCTAGCTCGTAGGTATTTCCAGATAGGTAAACCTTATTTTTCTGAGCCGAGGCACAAAGCGCGTCATATTCCGGACCATCATGTGCAATCGCGCCTTTTTCGGCCCATGCGGCAATGGTGTCGCCAATTGGATAACCGGATAAGAAATATTCAGGCAGTACAACAATACTTAGATCGCCACCTAACCAACCAGCAGCAGCTTGAATTGTGGCATCGACTCGTTCGACGGAAGCCACGATCGATGCGCGCGCAGATGCAACGTCCATCTTTGCCACACCTTTACCTTTAATCTGCAAAGCTAAGGCGCGACCAGCTTTGACTTTTGCAACCGGAGCACTTTTTTTAGTGCCAATTAAAATTGCCATAATTATTTCCAATCTCCAGTGCCGTACGGATTCTCAAGGGGAGCAGATACGTGTTCATGCATAATGCGCCATTGTCCATCAGCACCTAAGCGAAATACCCACGTGCCACGAAACTTAAGAATCTTTTCTTGGGCCGGCGACTTCGTGTGAAGATTGATGATTCCTTGAAGCGATGAAATGTTTCCAACTGTAATTTCTACTGGACCTTCGACCCATTCATGATCGTAGATCTCAAGATCTGCTCCGTACCAAGCGGTCCAGCCAGCGCTTACATTTGTATATGTGCGCGATGACCACCGAGGGCCTTCCAAGAAAACATAAAGGTCATCACTCTCTTCATAAGTATTGAGAATGCCGGCTAAATCGCGAGTTCTTATCGCAGTAAGCATATTTTCAACGATTTGATGGCCGGGGGTAAGTGTCTCTGACATGCGAAGAAATCTAGCGCAGATCGCTTCTGGGAGAAAGCAAAATTCCAGCCTAAGGAATGGAACGGGTAGTAGAAAGTTAGCCCAATTGCTTGTTTGATAGCCACATGACTATTTCTGGTGGAACTGCCCAAGCACTCTGGTGCACCGCTATTGGCGAGAGTGAGATTCGCCCAACTCCAGTTACGGCAAATCCAGGTGAAGAATTAGTCGAGGTAATTATCTGTGATGTTTCACCTCTTGATAGACAAGTTGCCGAAGGTCGTTTTCCGCCAGGGCCACCAATGCCAGTTATCCCGGGTACTACAGGTGTAGTTCGAGATGCCGCTGGTAAATTTTATTTTGCCTTCGTTGAAATGCGTGGTGGCGGATTATTCTCACCTGGAATTCATCGCACAGTTGCTTCGGTACCACGAGATGTTCTGTTTGAGATTCCAGCTGGGGTAAGCCATAAAGATGTAGCAGCTGGTTTTACTGGAATTGTTACCGCACTAGCAATTTTAGATCACTCGATAAAGATTCAAAAGGGTCAGAGTGTTCTAATTTTAGGTGCGAATCGCGGCGTTGGTGGCGCAGCAGTTGAGGTTGCTCTCGCGCGCGGCGCTCATGTAATTGCGGCAGCACGTGAACCAATAAATATTCCAGGTGTTGATTATGTTTCCTACGATGAGATGCCAGTAAAAGTTATGGAACTAACTGGTGGTAAAGGTGTAAGCGGAATTATTGATGGTCTTGGTGGCGAGATCACAAACAAAGCACTTATGTGTGGTGGCGCCGATTGCAAACATGTTTTACTGGGCTTTAGCGCTGGTGTGCAATTGCCACTTATTGCGCCAAGATTCTTAGGTACTGAGCACCAATTAATCGGCTATAACTTATTGCGTCGACCTTGGCCGCTAATCGCAGAGCTCATGGGAGAAGCCATGGAATTCTTAAAAGCTGGCAAATGTATTCCGCAAATTGCTCAAGAACTTCCTTTTGCCAGTGCGCCAGAAGCCTTTAAAACCGCCGCTAGCAAGCAAGGTCGCACCTTGATTGTTATGCAAGAGATCTAGAAAGGTATCGCTATGTCTGCCAACGATTATGACTTAATCATTGTGGGTGCCGGAACTGCTGGTATTCCATGCGCAGTAGCGGCTGCCGAAAATGGTGCCA
This sequence comes from Candidatus Planktophila sp., assembly GCA_964201645.1. Lineage (GTDB taxonomy): Bacteria > Actinomycetota > Actinomycetes > Nanopelagicales > Nanopelagicaceae > Planktophila. The sequence continues at coordinate 3,214 of CAXNEB010000011.1, read as the reverse complement.
AGGTTTTGTTGCTCGATAAAGCCGATGATATTGGTGGATCACTTCATACATCTGGTGGCCACATGTCAGCAGCTGGAGCTCGTCGCCAGAAAGAGAAAGGTATAGTCGATAGCGTTGAATCGCATCGCGCAGATATCGATCGCATTTCAAATGGTGGGGCTCGCAAAGATTTAGTTAATCTAGCGACCGATCTGGCTGCGCCAGGCTTGGACTGGTTAGAAGACAATGGTTTTGAGTTCGCTCCCGAGGCGCCAAGAATTGTTTATGGCCATGAGCCTTACTCAGTAGCTCGAACTTATTACGGACCCGAGGCAGGCCGAAGTATTCTCAAAGTTCTGCGTTCGCTTCTGGAAAAGGCAATTGCTAGCGGAAACGTTGAACTGCGGTTAAACACGGCAGTTAAGTCCTTAACGACAAAAGATGGTGCAGTTGTTGGAGTAGAACTTTCCGATGGCAGCAAAGTAACTGCCAAAAATACTGTTCTTGCCTCAGGTGGGTTTGGTGCTAATGCTGAATTATTTGAAGAACTAGAGAAAGCAACTTTAGTTAGTGCATCTTGGCCAACTTCAACTGGTGATGGAATTTTAATGGCGCGCGAAATTGGCGCAGCAATTGCTGGTGCGGGTACTTATCTGCCTACCTTTGGTGGCCTGCCATCACCCGATGGCACCGGTCGCGTGCGATGGACAGATCGCCCACTATTAGTTGCTTCAGAGCGACCACCTTATGAAATCTACGTAGATAAATCTGGCAACCGTTGGGTGGCCGAAGATGAAGAAAGTATTGATGTTAAAGAGCACGCGCTAACTGGTATCGAAGCTATGACATTCTGGACTATCTTCGATTCTGTCGGAATGCAAAATAGTCAGCCAATGGTGGTCGATTGGTCGATTGAAAAGTTCAAAGAGCAAGCCAACGTGCTGCCAGGCGTTTTTGCCGGCGAGACGCTTGAAGAATTAGCCAAGAACGCTGGCATTAGTGCTTCAGGTCTAGCGGCTTCGGTTGCAAAGTACAACGCAGATTTAGCTGCAGGCAACCCTGATCAGTTTGGACGAAAGTTTCGCCCAGCGCCGATTGAAAAGGGACCGTTCTATTCGTTGCAAAATCATGCAGTCACACTAATTACGTTCTCGGGAATTGATGTCGATGCTGATTTGCGAGTGCGCAAGAGCAGTGGCGAAGTAATTCCTAATCTGTACGCAGCCGGCGAAGTTCTTGGTTCGGCTGCAACTATGGGGCAATCATTTGTTGGCGGCATGTTGGTGATGCCTTCAATTACTTTTGGAAAGTTATTAGGCCAACGCTTAAGCGCGCATTAACATCTTGGCAGTCGTTGTTGCCAAGACATCACCACGTTGGTTCGTAATACTCCATGAGAAGTTGGCAATTGCTTTGTCACCCTTAGATGTTGGTGTGCGATCAAGTTCGGTCAGTTCTAGAGTCACAAAGTCGCCAGCAAATGCGGGTTTCAAGAAGAGAGTTTCGCTTAATCCAACCAAAGCAATCGCGTCATCGATGAGACCGCTGTTCTCGGCAGCTCCACCAGCAATTAATAGCAGGGCTTGGCCAGGTAGTGGCAGTGCTGGCATGCCAGAGTTCTTTGCTACTTCTAAGTCGCTAAATAGCGGGTGGGTGTAATTTCCGACTCGAACTAAAGTTGAGCGAAGTTCTTCGGTGATCTCAATCGCAGTTGTCATAGCCAATTTGGTTTACGCCCCTCTTTATATGAGTTGAAACCTTCAGCAGCCATCGGATCGTTCAACAGGAAATCTCGGAAGATTCCGATTTCAACTTCCCAACTCTCTTTATTTGTTAGTCCTTGGGTTTGTGTAAAACCGGCTTTTGTTTTTGCCAGCGCATTTCTAGGCGACTTATTAAATGTCGAAACTAGTTTATTTACCGCCTCCGTTAATTCGCCACGGGGGACTGAAGTAAGTGCGAGACCAGCCGCAACGGCTTCTGGCCCAGTTAAGGTACTGGAGCAAAAGAGCAGAGCTTTTGCGCGTTGTTCGCCTAATTTATTTCGGCTACGAAAAGTTGCACCTGCGCCAGGTGGCAAACCGCTAGCAACGTGCAGATCACCGATTCGTGCTTCATCTGCGATTACTACCAAGTCTGCGGCAACTAAAATTTCAAATCCACCAGCTCGAGCGAAACCATTTACTGCGGCAATCACTGGCACATCGAGTGATTCCAGCCTCAATAAAACTTTATGGATTGAAGTCACAAACGGAATAAAAACACCATCAATATCGGCAAAACATTTTCCTAAGAAATTAATATCCATGCCAACCGAGAAATTTTCAGTTGCTCCACCCGATGAACCAGTAATAACTAGAGCCCTAATACTTTGATCTTTTTCAACTTCGTCACATGCCGCATTTAAGCCACTAATAACATCTGGAGTGAGTGCATTTAGATCATCAGGTCGATTGATCGTGATCCACAGGGCGGAACGATCTCGAGTTATTACTGTCGAATCAGTACTCAAAAGGTTGCCCTACCTTCACGTATGAGAGAGAATTAGATTATTGGAACAGCGTCTCAATAGGTGGAAAAGACTATCTGGCTTCGAAACCGCTGCCAAGTGAGGAGTTTAAATCATGGGTCTGAAAATAACTTATGCACCATGGGGTGAAACCCTCGCCGAATTAGTTGATGCAGCGCAACGTGCTGAGAAAGCTGGCGCCGAAGTTGTCTGGGTTCCTGAACTACATCGCAGCGCAACAATTGCAGCAGCAGCAATGGCTGCCGGCACATCAACAATTGGTGTTGGAACTGCAATTGCATTGGCATTTACTCGTAGCCCATTAATTACTGCACTCGAGGCACTTGATCTAGACGAGATGAGCAACGGAAGATTCATTTTAGGTTTAGGTAGTGGCGTCGAGCGATTAAATCAAGATTGGCACAATGCGCGATGGGGCAAACCAGTTGCACATATTCGCGAGACGGTAGCAATTGTGCGACAGATTATGGCGCAATCACATTTGGGTGAGCGCATGACATTTGAAGGCGAATTCGAGCGGATTGATATTCGTGGTTTTACTCGCCCGTTCACTCCCGCACGCACAAATATTCCTATTTATTTAGGTGGCATGGGTCCAGTAATGACCAAGCTCGCTGGCGAAATCGGCGATGGTTGGATTTCGCATGAACTTTGTTCACCAAAGTATCTCGGCGAAATGCTCGGACCTTGGCTAACCGAAGGCCG
>CAXNEB010000010.1:0-37487 GCA_964201645.1 Candidatus Planktophila sp. | reverse complement strand
ACTCGTGACCCCGAAGATGTTTCTACTTCATGGCAGATCGATGCTTATAAATTTGATTTGCCGATGTTGGCCGCCCCTATGGATTCAGTGGTTTCGCCACAAACTGCAATCGCCATTGGCAAGCTAGGCGGCCTAGGTGTTCTAAACCTTGAGGGTCTTTGGACCAGATATCAAGATCCCCGCATTCAACTTGGCGAAATTGCTTCGATGCCTGATGCGCAGGCAACTCGACGCATGCAAGAGCTTTATAGCGCTCCTATTCAGCCAGCGTTAATCAAAGAACGCATTAAACAAATTCGCGAAGCTGGCGTCACTGTTGCGGCATCTCTCTCGCCACAACGTACTGCTGAACTACACAAGGCAGTCGTCGAAGCTGGTGTAGATATTTTCGTAATTCGTGGAACCACCGTAAGTGCTGAGCATGTAGCAACTCGTGATGATGCACTTAACTTGAAGAAATTTATTTACGAACTCGATGTGCCCGTAATTGTTGGTGGCGTTGCAACTGCAACGGGTGCGCTGCACTTAATGCGCGCCGGTGCCGCTGGTGTTCTAGTTGGTTTCGGTGGCGGGGCTGCACACACAACTCGCAAAGTTTTAGGTATTCAAGTGCCGATGGCATCTGCTGTTGCTGAAGTTGCCTCTGCTCGTCGCGAATATCTTGATGAATCTGGCGGCCGTTACGTGCATGTAATTGCTGACGGTGGCGTTGGTCGCAGCGGTGATATTGCAAAAGCAATCGCAATGGGCGCCGATGCCGTAATGATGGGTTCACCACTAGCAAAAGCCACCGAAGCTCCTGGCTTAGGTTGGCACTGGGGTTCTGAAGCACATCACGCGGTTCTACCACGTGGCGAACGCGTTGCGGTTGGCACAGTCGGCACACTCGAAGAAATTTTGCTCGGGCCTTCAAGTACATCTGATGGTTCCATGAACTTATTCGGTGCTCTTCGCCGCGCAATGGCTACTTGCGGATATTCCGATGTTAAGGAATTCCAGCGCGTCGAGGTACTTATTAACCGTGGCTAATTCAGTACTTGTTCTTGATTTTGGTGCGCAGTATGCGCAATTAATTGCGCGTCGAGTTCGCGAAGCAAATGTTTTCTCTGAGATCGTGCCTTCTTCAATTACCGCGGCTGAAGTAACTGCCAAAGCGCCAAGTGCAATAATTTTATCGGGCGGCCCATCGAGTGTTTATGCTCCAGGGGCACCTAAATTTGATGAAAGCATTCTGAAATTAGGAATTCCGGTATTTGGCATTTGTTATGGCTTTCAAGCAATGGCTGCGGCCCTTGGCGGTGTAGTTAGCCAAACTGGAAAATCAGAATTCGGCCGCACCGAAATTACCGCCACGACAAGTGCAAAATTATTTGCGGGGCTGCCAGTTAAGCAAAACGTCTGGATGAGCCATGGTGATGCAGTTACAACTGCGCCAGCTGGTTTCACAATCTGTGCCGTAACTTCTGACACCCCAATTGCAGCCTTTGAAAGTAGCGATGGAAAATTAGCTGGCGTTCAGTTCCACCCAGAAGTTCTGCATTCCGAACAAGGCCAAGTTATTTTAAAGCGTTGGTTAATTGAGATTGCTGGTTGCGAACCTAATTGGACCTCAGAAAATATTGCCGCAACTGAAATCGCAAAAGCCAAAGCAGTAATTGGTGACAAGCGAGTTATTTGCGGGCTATCTGGTGGCGTTGATTCAGCTGTGGCTGCTGCGATTATTCAAGTGGCGGTTGGAAACCAATTGACTTGTGTGTTTGTCGATCATGGCTTGTTGCGAAAGGGCGAATCTGAACAAGTCGAACGTGACTTTGTAGCAGCTACCGGCGTATCACTCGTTGTAGTCGATGCCGTTGATCAGTTCATGACCGCACTCGCTGGTGTAACTGACCCCGAGACTAAGCGAAAGATAATTGGTCGCGAGTTTATTCGTTCCTTCGAAGCAGCGGCACGCGATATCGCAGCTGGGGGAGATGTTGAATTCTTAGTACAGGGCACGCTCTACCCAGATGTGGTCGAGTCAGGTGGCGGCGAAGGCACTGCAAATATTAAGTCGCACCACAATGTAGGTGGCCTGCCGGCTGATCTTAAATTTAAATTAATCGAACCGCTAAGAACTTTGTTTAAAGATGAAGTTCGCCAAGTAGGTCTGCAGTTAGGTTTACCCGAAGCAATCATTTGGCGCCAGCCTTTCCCTGGTCCCGGACTCGGTATTCGAATCATTGGCGAAGTAACGGCTGAACGGTTAGAAATTTTGCGCGAAGCAGATGCCATTGCGCGCGAAGAGCTAAAGGCCGCCGGCCTTGATCGCGAAATTTGGCAATGCCCAGTGGTGCTGCTCGCTGATGTGCGCAGCGTTGGTGTGCAGGGCGATGGCCGCACCTACGGCCACCCAATCGTGTTGCGCCCGGTATCGAGCGAAGATGCAATGACGGCCGACTGGTCACGGGTGCCTTACGAGGTCCTGGCCAAGATTTCCACGCGTATTACCAACGAGGTGCGCGAAGTAAATCGCGTCACTCTGGATATTACTAGCAAACCCCCAGCAACAATCGAGTGGGAGTAACCCGAGCAATCGGTATTCTTAGCCATTATGAAACGCACCTTAGTTATCGCAACTGCAATTGCTTTGGCAGCTTCACTTATGCCAACGGTTTCGGCAGCCACTAAAGAGCCAGTAAAGAAATGCACCAAAGCTAACTCTAAGCCACACGTGTCGCCATCAATTGCCCAACCAAAAACTATTGCCAAAGTTTTGCCAAAAACTTTCACCTTCATTACTAATTGCGGAAATATTGTGGTCGAAACTGTTGGCGATAAAGCGCCACAAACTTTAACTGCCTTGGCAACTTTAGCTAGCAAAGGTTTTTATAATTCAACCCTTTGTCATCGCTTAACTACGCAAGGACTTTATGTATTGCAATGTGGCGATCCAACCGCGACCGGAACAAGCGGGCCGGTCTATAATCGCAAGCCTTGGGCTGGAATTCCAGATGAGAATTTGCCAGTTGGCGAGACAATTACATACCCAGCCGGAACATTGGCAATGGCTAACTCTGGTCGTAATACAAATGGCAGCCAAATCTTTTTTGTCTATCAAGATTCTGCGCTTAACCCTTACTACACCGTATGGGGCCGCGTCACCAGTGGGCTAGAAACTCTTAAAGCAATTGCAGGCGCTGGTGCGGCTAAGCAAGGTCAAGACGGCAAGTATTACTACAACGGCGATGGTTTCCCAATTCAATCAGTTGAGATTCGCCGCGTAATTGTTCGCTAGTTTGTATTTACAATCTTAAAAGCTTCGGCAATAACTCCATCCGCAAAGCCGCCATTTGCAGCATTGCGCATGCCCCATTCACGCAACATATTTTCTAACTCTTTATTGTGAGCAGTTTGCGATGCATGAGCTTGAAGCACCTTAACTTTTAATGGAAATGTCTTAGTGATATCCACCCAATGATCTGGTTTGGCATGACCCATAACCCAAATTTCTTTTACGCGCCAAGGCTCAAAGCCGGCTTCCTTTAAATCAGTAAAAGCAAAGGGATTACGGGCATCTGGATAAACCGCTTGAATCGCTGATTCGCCAGCAGCTAGGTGATCTGGGTGGCTGGCACCGATGCGATCCCAATTACGTTCTGGGCTCTGACAAACTAGACGGTCTGGTTTAAAGCGGCGAATCTCGCGCACAATATCTTTACGAAGTGCAATTGTTGGTTCGAGCCAACCATCGCGGTAATTTAAAAAAGTAATGTCTGTAACGCCGATTATTGCCCCAGCTTCGCGTTGCTCGCATTGACGCACTTGCGGCATTTCTTCTAATGGGATTCCAGATTCCTCGCCACCTTGATCGCCATTTGTGCAAAGAACGTAACCAACTTCAATGCCAGCTTTCACCCATTGCGCGATCGTGCCAGAAGCACCGAAATCAGAATCATCTGGGTGGGCACAAACAACTAGAACTCGCTTGATCTCACTATCGGCGATCGGTTCCATGCGTCTGCTCCCTTAAAGAATTCTGTCGTCGTAGCCTAATAGACTGCGCGTCATGAGCGGCACTGAAATCACTAATGATCCGTTAATTGCGGGACTTAATCCGCAACAGGGTGATGCCGTAATTCATGCAGGTGGGCCACTTCTGATTGTGGCAGGTGCTGGCTCTGGCAAAACTCGAGTTTTAACCAGGCGCATCGCGTATTTGATGGCAAGGCGTAACGCGACCCCGTATTCAATTCTGGCGATTACTTTTACTAATAAAGCTGCCGGTGAAATGAAAGAACGTGTCAAAGAGCTAGTTGGCCCGGTTGCGCAATCTATGTGGGTTTCTACTTTTCACTCCGCCTGTGTCCGAATCTTGCGGCAAGAAGCTGCACGACTGGGTTACAGCAATTCTTTTTCAATTTATGATTCAGCCGACAGTTTGCGCTTGATCACCATTGTTTCAAAAGACCTAAATCTTGATCCAAAGCGTTATCCACCGCGCCAATTTCAATCAGTAATCAGCAACGCCAAAAACGAATTATTGGGGCCAGCTGATTATTTAAATGCCGCCACTAATCAATTCCAAGAAGTCGTGGCAGATGTCTATGCGCTCTACCAGCGTCGTTTGCAACAATCTAATGCCATGGATTTCGATGATCTAATTTTAAAAACGGTTGAAGTTTTGCAACGTTTCCCAGAAGCTAAGGCTCGCTATCGTTCGCGTTTTCGCCATGTTTTAGTAGATGAGTATCAGGACACTAACCACGCGCAATATATTCTCGTGCGCGAGCTAGTTGGTAGCGACCTTGAAGGTTTGCCGCCGGCCGAACTTTGCGTAGTGGGAGATGCTGACCAATCTATTTACGCTTTCCGCGGCGCCACCATTCGAAATATTATGCAGTTCGAACTTGATTACCCAAACGCAACCACGATCTTGCTCGAGCAGAATTACCGATCCACCCAAAACATTCTTAACGCTGCAAATGCTGTGATTACGAAAAATGAGTCGCGTAAAGAGAAAAACCTTTGGTCACAAGCGGGTGCTGGTGCACCATTAGTCGGATATGTTGCTGAATCCGAGCATGATGAAGCTGAATTCGTTAAAGATGAAGTTCGCTCTCTCATGGATAAAGGGCTTTCAACTCCGGGCCAAACGGCAGTTTTTTATCGCACCAATGCTCAGTCTCGTGTTTTCGAAGAAGTATTTATGCGGGCGGCATTGCCTTACAAGGTAGTTGGCGGGCTGCGCTTCTATGAACGCAAAGAAGTTAAAGATCTACTGGGTTACTTACGGGTTATTGCTAACCCCGAAGATGAAGTTTCGCTGCGCCGAATAATTAATTATCCAAAACGCGGAATCGGTGATCGCGCTCTTGAAATCCTCGAGGCACATGCGAAAGCTCGCGGCTACTCCTTCTGGGGTGGCTTGATTGCAGCCGATGAAACACCTGAGATTCCGCCAAAAGCCGCGCAATCAATTAAACAATTCACCGACATGATCAGCGCGTTAGCCGTTTTGGTTGAAGCAAAGGTCCGCCCATCGGTAATTGTCGAAGCAGTGCTTGAGCAATCTGGCTTGTTGTCCGAGTTAGCAAATAGCACAGACCCACAAGATGAAGTGCGAGTTGAGAATTTAAAGGAACTTTTAGCAGTGGCAATGGAATATGAAGAACGTCCATTTGAAGAGTTAACTGAAGATGAAGAAATTTCATTATCTGGTTTCCTCGAAAAAGTTTCACTAGTTGCTGATTCAGATCAAATCCCCGAAGGTGAAGATCACGGTGGGGTGGTAACTTTAATGACGCTACACACCGCTAAAGGTCTAGAATTTCCAACCGTGTTTTTAACTGGCATGGAAGATGGCATTTTCCCGCACTCACGTACTCTGGGCGAGAAAGATGAAATTGAAGAAGAACGTCGATTGGCTTATGTTGGTTTAACTAGAGCGCAAGAGCGGTTATTTATTTCACGTGCCGAATATCGATCTTCTTGGGGAGCGCCTAATTACAACCCGCCCTCAAGATTTCTCGATGAGATACCAGCTGATGTAATTGAATGGCGAAATCACAACGTGATATCTCCTTCACTGATTCGCAAACCACGAGTTGCAACAGCGCCACCCCCTCGGGCAACTGGGCGTAAAGCGCCATCTGGAATTACTTTGGCAATTGGCGATCGTGTGTCACATGACACATTTGGATTAGGAACGGTTGTCGGCACTGCCGGCGAAGGCGACAAGAGCGAGGCCACCATAAACTTTGGACAATACGGCGATAAGCGATTGCTGTTGCGTTATGCACCTGTCGAGAAGCTCTAGTATTAGGCAGGTTTCACACGGCGTTCGTGCATTGAATAAATAAGAAAGCGGTTAACTAGTGGATCTTTACGAATACCAAGCTCGCGAACTCTTTGAAAAGCATGCCGTACCTGTACTGCCAGCTGCGATCGCAACGACAGCTGATGAAGCCGAAGCGGCTGCCGTAAAAGTTGGCGGCAAAGTAGTCGTTAAAGCCCAGGTAAAAGTTGGTGGCCGCGGAAAAGCCGGCGGCGTTAAGTTAGCCGTTGATCCAGCTGATGCTCGTGAAAAAGCCAGCGCAATTCTAGGTATGGACATTAAAGGCCATGAAGTTCGCACCGTAATGATCGCTGCAGCTGCGCCGATTGAATCTGAATATTATTTAGCAATTTTGCTTGATCGTTCAAACCGTAACTTCTTGGTTATGGCATCCGTTGCCGGCGGTATGGAAATTGAAGAAGTAGCGCACACTGCGCCTGAGAAGTTGGCAAAGATTCCAGTAGATTCCAATGTAGGTATTGATCTTGCTCGTGCAACTGAAATTATCGCGGCGGCAAAATTCCCAGCCGATGTTGCTGATCAAGTTTCTGAGGTGCTGGTAAAGCTCTGGGAGACTTTCGTCTCTGAAGATGCCACACTTGTTGAAGTTAACCCACTAGTTAAAACTTCAGATGGCAAAATCATCGCGCTAGATGGCAAAGTAACCCTTGATGACAATGCCGGTTTCCGTCATCCAGAGCATGAAGCACTTGTTGATCAAGCTGCTGAGAACGCACTTGAAGCCGCAGCTAAAGCTAAGAATTTGAACTATGTAAAACTCGAAGGTCAAGTTGGCATTATCGGTAATGGTGCTGGTTTAGTAATGAGCACACTTGATGTGGTTGCCTACGCTGGCGAAAAATTCGGTGGCGTGCGCCCGGCAAACTTCCTAGATATTGGTGGTGGCGCATCAGCTCAAGTTATGGCCGATGGCCTTTCAATTATCTTGGGTGATAAAGATGTAAAGAGCGTATTTGTAAATGTATTCGGCGGCATTACTGCTTGCGATGCCGTAGCAAATGGCATCGTGCAAGCCCTTGAATTACTTGGCTCGCAAGCAACCAAACCGATTGTGGTTCGCCTTGATGGCAACAACGTGGTTGAAGGCCGCGCAATTTTGACGGCAGCGGCACATCCGCTTGTTGAACAGCTAGACACTATGGATGGCGCTGCAAATCGTGCAGCAGAATTGGCGGCTAAGTAAATGTCGATCTTCATTAACGCTGATTCAAAAATTATCGTTCAAGGTATGACTGGTTCTGAAGGAACTAAGCACACTCGTCGCATGTTGGCCTCAGGTTCCAAAGTTGTCGGAGGCGTGACACCAGGCAAAGGTGGTCAATCTGTTGAGATCGATGGTCACAACTTGCCCGTCTTTAACACTGTTGGTGAGGCAATGGCAGCAACCGGTGCCAACGTTTCAGTTGTATTCGTGCCACCTAAGTTTGCCAAGGCCGCAGTAATCGATGCAATCGATGCCGCGATGCCACTAGTGGTTGTGATCACCGAAGGAATTCCGGTTCACGATTCAGCTGGCTTCTACGCTTACTCATTAACTAAGGGAACCAGTCGCATTATTGGGCCAAACTGCCCAGGTTTAATCAGCCCCGGTAAATCAAATGTCGGAATCATTCCAGCAAATATCACAGGCGCGGGTCCGATTGGTTTAGTTTCCAAGTCCGGAACGCTTACTTACCAGATGATGTTTGAACTTCGCGATATTGGCTTTAGTACTGCAGTTGGTATTGGTGGTGACCCAGTTGTTGGCACCACGCATATCGATTGCTTGCGCGCATTCCAAGATGACCCCGAGACCGAAGCGATCGTAATGATCGGTGAAATTGGTGGCGATGCCGAAGAGCGTGCCGCTGCATTTATTGCTGAGTATGTAACTAAGCCAGTAGTTGGTTATGTTGCTGGCTTCACAGCTCCTGAAGGCAAGACTATGGGTCACGCAGGTGCCATCGTTTCTGGTTCATCCGGAACTGCACAGGGAAAGAAAGATGCCCTTGAAGCAGCTGGCGTTAAAGTGGGTCAAACCCCAAGTGAAACGGCGCGTTTACTGCGCGCCATTATGGGCCGCTAATAGCGATGTTCCAACGAGTCCTTGCGGTCACGTTGGCTCAAGTTGTACGCAGTATTTCAGTTGTCCTTCTGCCGATCGCTTTTCTTTCGCTAATTGCCTGGGCGACAGCTGGCAGCACAAATGGAAATACCTCTGATCCAGTTCGGGCCGCTATCTGGCTCTGGTTGGGTGCGCATCATTTAGCTTTTAATTTAACTATTTCAGAAGGCGCTGCCGCTGGTTGGTTAACTTACTTACCGCTAGGCGCACTGCTATTTCCAATTTTGGCAATCCGTAGTGGTTTCAAACGTAGCATCGAGCGGTTAGATAATGATTATCAAAGTATTGCGCTAGCCCGCACACTATTTGTTTTCTTATACGTTGGTATCACTGCTGCGATCGCCTTTTTTGTTACGACAGATACAATTAAACCAGTTTGGTATTTAACGCCACTTGTCACAATTCCAATTGCCACACTCTCAGTTCTAAGCGCCGAACGTCGAAAAATTTCATCGCAGCCAATTTTCTTTGCCACTCGAATCATTGCTGCTCTCTTAGGTTTTGCGTTCTTGGTCTTGGGCATCACGCTAATAGTTAATTTGGCAGTAGTTAAAGATTTAACTCAAGTTCTGGAGCCAGGTATTTTGGGTGGAGTTTTGCTGCTGATTTTAAATGTGCTCTATCTACCAAATGCTGCAGTTGCGACTCTTGGTTATTTTTCCGGCGCTGGCTTTGGAATTGGAACCGGAACCATAATTTCACCGTTGTCATATCAAGTTCCGGAAATTCCAGCGCTGCCAATCTTGGGCGCTCTGCCAACCGGTAAATTTGAATGGGCGCTAATTGCAGTTCTGCTTTTTGTGGCAGCTGGTGTTGCACTAACTAGTTGGACTTTGAATCAACGGCCAGAAGTACTTTGGCAAACTTTCGCACTAGTTTTACTTGCAGTTGCCTTTATTTGTTGGGCAGCAAGTGGATCTCTAATGACAGAGGCACTTAGTGCAGTCGGTGTTTCAATCTGGAAAGTAACGCTAGCTATTGGCGTCGAAATGGCCATTGGCATTGGGTTGGCGCGAGTTCTGCCGCGGTTAGATCGAGCCAGATGAAGAAAGTCGTAATCCTGGCTAGCGGATCGGGCACCTTAGCTCGAGCAATCTTCGCCGCTGATAAGGGCTACGAAATCACTGCCCTGATCTGTGATCAGCCTGCTGCCAAAGTCATTGGCGTTGCAAATGAATTCGGCATCAAAGTTGAAATACTTGAGCTTCTCGGGGATCGCGCAAACTGGGATCAAAAGTTACTTTCGCTAGTATCAAAATATCAACCAGATCTAATTGTCAGCGCTGGTTTTATGCGCATCTTGGCACCGCAATTCGTGCAGAGTTTTAAGGTAATCAATAGTCACCCTGCCTTATTGCCACTTTTCCCAGGGGCACATGCTGTGCGTGATGCACTTGCAGCCGGGGCCACGCAAACCGGCACGACTATTCATTGGGTTGATGAGGGCGTTGATACCGGCGAGATCATCGCGCAGGAACGCCTAGCGATAGAACCAACTGATACTGAGGAATCTCTACACGAACGTATTAAGATTATCGAACGCGGTCTCATCGTTGCGACCATCCCGCAAATTCTGGCCGAGCTAAAGTAGAAGGCAGCGCTGTTAATGAGCAATCGCAAACCGATCCGTCGCGCTTTACTCAGCGTTTACGATAAAGATCGCCTACTTGAAATTGGTACCGCACTTAGCAAAGCTGGCGTTGAAATTCTTTCTACGGGTTCAACGGCGGCAAATTTAGCTGCCGCGGGTATTGCAGTTACTGAAGTAAGTGATTACACTGGCTTTCCCGAAATCATGGGCGGGCGCGTTAAGACCTTGCACCCAAGAGTGCACTCTGGCATCTTGGCCGATCAGAATAATCCAGATCATTTAGCGGCCATCGCAGAACTTGATATTGCCCCATTTGATTTAGTGATTATTAATCTTTATCCATTCGCCGCAACTATCGCAGCCGGTGCTAGCTTTGCCGAGGCAATCGAGCAGATTGATATTGGTGGGCCATCAATGTTGCGTGGCGCAGCTAAGAATCATGGCTCAGTCGCGGTTATTTGTCAGACTGCACAATATGACCAGTTATTAAGCGCTTTAGCCGCCGGCGGATTTACCAATGAAGAACGCCAACAGTTAGCACTTGAAGTCTTTAGAACAACGACTGAATACGATTTAACGATCGCGAATTGGTTAGGCCAACAAGGTGCCGCCGAGAAGTTGCCGACCTGGTTTGGTTCAATATACCGCCGCGAGAACACTCTGCGATATGGCGAGAACCCACATCAAAGCGCGGTTATTTATAAATCAACTGGACTCGGAATCGTTGGTGCCAAGCAACTTCACGGTAAAGAGATGTCCTTTAATAATTACACCGATGCTGATGCCGCTTGGCGAGCTGCGCTAGATCACAGTGACCCAGCGGTGGCGATCATCAAGCACGCAAATCCATGTGGCATTGCAACAGGTGCAAATATTTCCACGGCTTACTTAAAAGCTCATGAATGCGATCCAGTTTCGGCTTTCGGGGGAGTAGTTGCTGCTAACCGCAAAGTTGATTTAGCGATGGCCGAACCTCTTTCTAAAATTTTCACCGAAGTTTTAATTGCGCCCGCATTTGATGCTGATGCCCTAGAACTTTTGATGAAGAAACCTTCGATCCGAATTCTGCAATGTGATTTAACTGCGATTAATTCAGTCGAGTTGCGCCCTGTTTCTGGCGGAGCGCTTTTGCAAGAGAGCGATTTGATCGACGCCCCCGGTGATAGTGCAGTTAATTGGGTGCAAGTTTCTGGAGATCCAGTTAGTGCGCAAACGTTAAAAGATTTAGAATTTGCTTGGCGATCAGTTCGCGCAGTTAAGAGCAATGCCATCTTGCTCGCTAAAGATAGCGCTGCGGTCGGAATTGGAATGGGTCAAGTGAATCGGGTGGATTCAGCGAAATTAGCTGTTGACCGGGCCGGTGATCGCGTAGCTGGCTCAGTTGCAGCAAGTGATGCTTTCTTCCCATTTGCCGATGGGTTACAGATTTTGATTGATGGCGGAGTTATCGCGGTAGCTCAACCTGGCGGAAGTGTGCGCGACGAAGAGGTGATTGCGGCAGCCGTTGCCGCCAATGTTGCAATGTTCTTCACTAGTACAAGACACTTCTCCCATGCATAAAGCACGGATCCTCGATGGCAAAGCACTCGCCACAATCATCAAAGCTGATCTGCGCACTCGCACCGAAGCCCTGAAAGCTCGCGGCATTACCCCAGGTTTGGGTACAGTTCTAGTTGGCGATGATCCAGGTTCACTTTCCTACGTTGCAGGCAAACATCGTGATTGCCAAGAAGTTGGCATTAATTCAATTCGAGTTGATCTACCAGCGTCTGCAACGCAAGCAGATGTAATGGCTGCAATCAAAGATTTAAATTCGGCTAAAGAATGCACTGGTTACATTGTGCAGTTGCCAATGCCGACTGGAATCAACGCACAAACGATTCTCGAAGCAATTGATCCAGCTAAAGATGCCGATGGATTACACCCAATGAACCTCGGTCGATTGGTAAGTGGCTATGCAGCACCATTGCCGTGCACGCCTCGCGGGATCGTCGCGTTGTTACGCCACTACGAAGTGCCACTAGCAGGGGCTGAAGTCTGTGTAATCGGTCGCGGCTTAACGGTTGGTCGCCCACTTGGATTATTACTCACTCGCAAAGCAGAAAATGCCACCGTTACTTTGACGCATACCGGAACTAAAGATTTAGCAAAGCATGTTGAACAAGCAGATATTGTGATTGCGGCAATTGGAAAAGCACATTTCTTAACTGCCCAAATGATTAAGCCGGGTGCAACTGTTTTAGATGTCGGAATATCACGCACCGAGACTGGTTTGTTAGGCGACGTTCATCCTGATGTTTTTGAAGTTGCGGCGAGTGTTGCCCCAATGCCTGGTGGTGTTGGCCCGATGACCCGAGCGATGCTATTAACTAATGTGGTTGAGGCATGCGAGTAATTTCCTATTCGGCCTATGGGTTAGTGGCCGCCGGTGTAGTCGCCGGAGCACTCGGATTAGTGCGAACTGGATCACTTTTAATTGCAGTTGGCACTGGACTTTTCGCCATTTCGCAGCGTGGCCAACGCAAAATTGAACTCTATTTGCCACTAACTATTTCGATTAGCCTATTTGTGCTGGCATTAGCACTTCCGCGTGGGCGATAGGATTTACCTCGACCTCAAGATATTTCTTACATTCAGGAGAACTGCAAATGGGTAGCAAAGTCACAGTAGTAGGCGCCGGATTCTATGGTTCAACCACCGCAATGCGCTTAGCTGAATACAACATCTTCGACACTGTAGTTCTCACCGATATTCTCGAAGGTAAGCCAGAAGGTTTGGCGCTTGATATGAACCAATCTCGTTCAATCGAAGGTTTTGAAACAAAAATTATTGGCGCAACCACAACAGCTGATGGTTCTGGCTATGAAGCAACTGCAAATTCAGATGTAGTTGTTATTACTGCTGGTCTACCACGCAAGCCAGGCATGAGCCGCATGGATCTAATTGATGTAAATGCTGGCATCGTTCGCGGCGTTGCTGAAAACATTGCAAAGCATTCACCAAATGCCGTGATCATTGTGGTTTCAAATCCACTTGATGAAATGACTGCACTTGCTCAACTAGCAACCGGTTTCCCAAAGCACCGAGTTATTGGGCAAGCCGGCATGTTAGATACTGCTCGCTTTACTGACAACGTTGCCGAAAAGTTAGGCGTTAAAGTTTCATCAGTTAAAACACTAACTCTCGGTTCACATGGCGACACCATGGTTCCAGTCCCAAGTCGTTGCACAGTCGATGGTAAGCCGCTTAGCGATTTGCTTTCCCAGGCCGATATCGATGCCTTAGTTGATCGCACTCGCAATGGCGGCGCTGAAGTTGTCGCACTACTTAAGACTGGTTCTGCTTACTACGCACCATCAGCTGCTGCTGCTCGTATGGCGAAGGCGGTCATTGAAGATTCAGGTGCGGTAATGCCAGTCTGTGCATGGGTTGATGGCGAATACGGAATTTCTGGTGTTTACCTAGGCGTTGAAGCCGAGATCGGTCGCACCGGTATTAAGAAAGTTGTTGAAAGCGATTTAACTGAATCTGAAATTGCAGCCCTAAAGGTTGCAGCTGAAGCTGTCCGTGCAAAACAAGCCGATGTTCAAACCCTTTAAGGAGCCGCTTTAAATGTCAAAAATTAAAGTAACCGGGACTGTCGTCGAACTAGATGGCGATGAAATGACTCGCATCATCTGGCAGTTCATCAAGGATTCCTTGATTTTGCCTTATTTAGATGTAAATCTTGAGTACTACGACTTGGGCATGGAAAACCGTGATGCAACTGATGATCAGGTGACTATCGATTCAGCGCACGCAATTCAGAAGCATGGCGTTGGCATCAAGTGCGCAACTATTACCCCTGATGAAGCCCGCGTTGAAGAATTCGGCCTAAAGAAGATGTGGAAATCTCCTAACGGAACTGTTCGCAACATTCTTGGTGGCGTAATTTTCCGCGAACCAATCATCATCAGCAATGTTCCTCGCTTGGTTCCACACTGGACTAAGCCAATCGTTATCGGTCGTCATGCATTCGGTGATCAATACCGTGCAACTGATTTTAAAGTGCCGGGCGCTGGCAAGCTAACCATGACTTTCGTGCCAGAAGATGGATCAGCTCCAATTGAGCACACTGTTTATGATTTCAAATCATCTGGTGTTGCAATGGGTATGTATAACCTCGATGATTCAATCCGTGACTTTGCTCGCGCATCACTAAATTACGGCCTTATTCGTAAGTACCCAGTTTATCTTTCAACTAAGAACACGATTCTCAAAGCTTACGATGGCCGCTTTAAAGATATTTTTGAAGAGATCTACCAAGCTGAATTTAAGGCACAATTTGAGGCTGCTGAAATTTGGTACGAGCACCGTCTAATTGATGACATGGTTGCTATGTCATTACGTATGGACGGCGGCTACGTTTGGGCATGTAAGAACTACGACGGTGACGTGCAATCAGATACCGTCGCACAGGGTTACGGTTCACTCGGTCTAATGACATCAGTCTTGATGACTCCAGATGGAAAGATTGTTGAATCTGAAGCAGCTCATGGCACAGTGACTCGTCACTACCGTGATCACCAAAAGGGCAAAGCAACCTCAACAAACCCAATTGCTTCAATCTTTGCTTGGACTCGTGGTTTAGCCCACCGTGCCAAGCTTGATAACAATGCCGAGCTAGCCAAGTTCTGTGACACGCTAGAGCGAGTTTGTATCGAAACTGTTGAACAGGGCAAGATGACAAAAGACTTGTCACTCCTGATTTCTAAAGATGCGCCTTATCAAACTACTCAAGAATTCTTGAATTCAATTGATGAGAATCTAAAGAAGGCTATGGCGTAATAGCTCTGACCTACTTTAAATAAGCAGTAAAAAACCCCGCCGATTAATACCGGCGGGGTTTTTATTTACGCTTGAATTAGATGCGCTCACCAGTTGTTGAATTGAATAGGTGAACTGCAGCTGGGTTAGCTGTAACAGTAATTGTCTGTCCTGGCTTAGGTGGATTCTTTGGATCCCAGCGCACGATTACTTGAGCACCTTCTTCAGTCACGTTTGCAAACTTAACTGAAGAATCAACTGGGGTTCCGTACACGAATGCATCAGCACCGAGTTCTTCAACAACTTCAACTAGAACATCAAAGCCAGTAGAAGAAGGTGCAAAGCCCTCTGGGCGAATACCAACTGTGATTGTTGCACCAGCACTTGCTGGAACTGCAAGACTTAGTCCGCCGAGTTTTGCTTGTCCGCCTGACACAGGAGCATTTAGCAAGTTCATCGCAGGAGAACCAATGAAGCCAGCAACGAAAGCATTGGCTGGGTTATCGTAAAGATTACGTGGGGTGTCTACTTGTTGTAAGAAGCCATCTTTTAGAACTGCTACGCGATCACCCATGGTCATAGCTTCGACTTGATCGTGGGTTACGTAAACAGTTGTGATTCCAAGACGACGCTGCAGTGCAGCAATCTGAGTACGTGTAGCTACACGCAACTTGGCATCAAGGTTCGAAAGTGGTTCATCCATTAAGAAAACTTGTGGTTCGCGAACAATCGCACGACCCATGGCTACGCGCTGACGTTGTCCGCCAGAAAGCGCTTTTGGCTTTCGCTCTAAGTATGGCTCGAGGTCGAGTAATTTTGCCGCTTCTTTAACGCGACGATCGCGTTCTTCTTTTGGCTTGCCCGCAATCTTTAGCGCAAAGCCCATGTTCTCGGCAACAGTCATGTGTGGGTAAAGCGCATATGACTGGAATACCATCGCGATGTCGCGATCTTTTGGTGCAACGTTTGTTACGTCGCGATCACCGATCAAAATACGACCGGCATCGATCTCTTCAAGACCGGCCAACATACGAAGTGATGTTGATTTACCGCAACCTGAAGGACCAACTAGAACGAGAAATTCCCCATCATTAACAGTGAGTTCTAGTTCATTAACTGCAGGCACAGTTGTGCCTGGGTAGATACGTGATGCTTTATCGAATACAACATTTGCCATTTTTTTCTCTTCCTTATCCGGGCAGGTACGTGCCCGACGATCCGTTGGATTAAGGCGACTACGGCGGTTGCCGCACTCGGTGCGCAAAGGCTACCCACCGACTGCGGGAAAGGGCAATATCAGGAGCGAAATACCTTGCGTGGCGCGTATGATTAGGGTTCTCATGGAGCCCCACTCGCTTAGCCAGATTCTGGGCAATATTGCCATCGTTTTTCTATTGATCGCGCTGGGATCGATTTTTGTGGCTGCCGAAATCGCCCTTATCTCCCTGCGTGAAAGCCAGATTAAGCAGATCGTGCTAAAGGGCAAACGGGGCGCCCGTGTTGCGGCTTTGGCCGCAAATCCAAACCGATTCTTGGCCGCGGTTCAAGTAGGTATCACCTTCTGTGGATTTTTATCTGCAGCAATCGGTGCTGAACGGTTAGGCGTTTATGTTGAACCTGAGTTAATGAAGTTGGGATTAACTGAAGGTGTAGCTGCGCTGGTATCACTAATTGGAATCACAATTGTGGTTGCCTATTTCTCACTTGTCTTCGGCGAGTTAGTGCCAAAACGAATTGCGCTATTTCGCACCGAAGCAATTGCGCTTGCTTCGGCAGGCATCATCGATTGGTTAGCAAAACTCTTCCGCCCAGTTATTTGGTTACTTTCAAAATCTACCGACTTTGTGGTTCGCCTGTTTGGCATAGATCCAACTGAACAGCGCACCCAGATTTCCGAAGAAGAGTTACTTGATTTAGTGGCAGGTCATGCCGCTCTTAGCGATGAAGAACGTGACATCGTTGAAGAAGTATTTAATGCCTCTGAGCGACAGATTCACGAAGTGATGGTGCCGCGCACCGAAGTAGATTTCATGGATGCTTCTTTAACTGTTGGCAAAGCCATTGCGTTGGCAATTGATAAGGCTCATTCCCGTTATCCAGTGGTACTTGGGTCTTCCGATGAAGTAATTGGCTTCATCCATGTTCGCGACCTGCTTGATACTTCATTAGTAAGTCCTGGTGGGAAGATCCAAGAGTTAGTTCGTAACGTCATATTTTTGCCGGGCACCAAAGGTATTTTGCCTGCGTTAACTGAGATGCGTAAACAAGGACAACATTTAGCAATCGTCCTCGATGAGTACGGTGGCACCGATGGCATCATTACCTTAGAAAATCTGGTCGAATGCTTAGTCGGTGATATTCGTGATGAATACGATGACCACGAGCAAGAGATTGCATTTGAAGCTCGTACGAATGACTTTGAAATTGATGGTCTGACCTCACTTGAGGACCTACTCGATGATGCCGGGATTGAGATTCCTGAAGGCCCATATGAAACAGCCAGTGGCTTTGTCATGCATTTTCTCGGGCGAATCCCAGTAGAACACGATGTGGTCAGCGTGAATGGCTTGCGAATAACGGTTTTGTCTATGGAAGGCAAACGAGCTGGGCAGCTTTTAATATCGCGCAACGCATAATTCATGCGAGAATAAACCTTATGAGCGCGCAGAAAAGAATTCTCTCGGGGATTCAACCAACTAGTGAATCTTTTCACCTAGGTAATTACGTCGGCGCCCTAAAGCAATGGGTTGCGCTGCAAGATGGCAATGATGCTTTCTACTGCATTGTTGATCTACATGCGTTATCAGGAGATATTGATCCAACGCTCTTGCGAAAGCGAACTCTGGCATCTGCTGCCCAATTAATTGCCCTGGGAATTTCACCAGAAAAATCTACGCTTTTTGTGCAATCACAAGTCCCACAACATAATCAATTGGGCTGGATTATGGAGTGCATGGCTGGCTTTGGTGAAGCTAGCCGAATGACTCAATTTAAAGATAAGTCAGCTAAAGGTGGTGCTGATTCAGCTCGGGTAGGTTTATTTACTTATCCGATGTTGCAGGCTGCCGACATTCTTTTATATCAAGCCCATCAAGTTCCAGTTGGTGAAGATCAACGTCAACATATTGAGTTAACTCGAGATCTTGCAACAAGATTTAATACCCGATTCGGTGACACTTTCCGAATCCCGGAGGGCTACATTCTTAAATCTGGCGCCAAGATTTATGACTTACAGGACCCAACTGCCAAGATGAGTAAATCTTCCGGATCAACAGCTGGGGTGCTTGAGATTATGGATACCCCCGAATCTAATGCTAAGAAAATTAAGAGCGCCGCGACGGATGCTGAGCGAGAAGTGAAATTTGATGAGAAAGAAAAGCCTGGCATCAGCAATTTGCTTACGATTCACTCAACCTTGTCCGGCAAATCGATTGCCGATTTAGAAGCAGAATTCGCTGATAAAGGTTACGGAGATTTCAAGGGCGCCGTTGCTGAAGTGGTAGTTGAGTATTTCCGACCAATTCGCGCCAAAGCTCTTGAATTACTCGAAGACGAAGCTCACTTACTTTCGATTCTGCACGAAGGTTCTCGCAAAGCTCGCGAAGTAGCCACCGAAACCATTAATTCGACCTACCGAAATCTAGGAATCGTCCAATGATTGGTAAAGCCCTGCTTTTAAGCGTTGCAATTACGGCTTCGGCAATAGTGCCAGTAGCAACAAATGCGGCACCTGCAGTAAATGTCTGCGTTGCATATGATTTAGGTGGCCCTGGTGACCGGTCTTTTAATGATGCCGTTCTTGCTGGATTAGTTAAAGCAAAGAAGAGCCTTAATTTTACTTATGAAGGTTTCATAACTGACGGCAGTGCAGCTGACCGAGAAAAACGACTCCGTGCGATGATCGCTAAGGGCTGCTCGCCAATTCTGGCGATTGGCTCAAGCTATGCCAAGTTGTTGACTAACTTAGCTTTCGAATTTCCAACTAAGCAGTTTTCGATTCTAAATGATGCCTCAATTGCCAGCCTAAATATTAGTTCGCTGATTTTTAACAATAAGCAAGTTGGCTACTTGGCAGGTGCAGCTGCAGCTCGAGTATCAAAAACTGGCAAAGCTGCTTTGATTTCAAACTCCACAAATTCTAATTTGGAGACTGGCTTTACCCTCGGGGCTAATGCCGCAAAGAAGAAAGTCAAAATCACTTTTAAAAGTACAACTTCTGGTTTTGCCGATGTTGCGAAGTCACTAATCGCTGAAGGTAATGATGTGATTTTTGTTGCAGTAGATGGTTCTGTCCAAGAAGTATTTGCAACAATTGTTAAACATAATGAGACTAAGAAGAAAAACGCGCCTGAAGTTGGCTTGATAACTATTGAACCTGATCAGTTTTTAACTTTTACACCTGCGAATCAGAAATATCTGCTGGGTGCTATTTCTAAACGGGTAGATAGCGTAATTCTTGATTTAGTAACTTCAGCAATTAGAGATCAACAGATCAGCGACGTCCTAGATCCGGTGCAGGGCATCTATGGGCGTAGTTATGGCATTACTGGTGGCAATATTGAGCTCACTTTTTGGGCGCCGAAACTTCTAGCTTTCAAGGCTCAGCTCGCTGCCGCATCTCGCACCGCTGCCAAACTTTAAAGTGCTGGTATAGAGTTTTCGCAATTGTTACCTTTTTTTCGCCTATTTTGTGAAATTTCGTTGGGATAAATTCCATTTTGATACTAGGCTCAACCGTACTAAGAGGAGCTATCTGGCCAGTACTTGCGTACTTACTTAGATGGTAAAACTTGCGAAAACCCCCGTCAGATATAACTTGGAGGAAAATTGAAGAAGTCAAAGCTAGTAGCCATTCTTGCGGCTACGACTGTTGCATCAAGCCTAGTGCTTGTGCCTGCAGCAACTGCAGCAACAAAGACCAAAGCATGCTTGGCACTAGACACTGGTGGCGTAGATGACAAGTCATTTAACGCAGCATCATGGGCTGGCGCACTAGCAGCTAAAAAGGCAAACAAGAACGTAACAGTTTCATACTTACCTGCTGCTTCTGGCGCAGAGTACGCACCAAACATTAAGAAGTTTGTTGATCAAAAATGTAACGTGATCATCGGTGTTGGTTTCGCAATTGCAGGTGCAATCATTACATCTGCTAAGGCTAACCCAAAGATCAAGTACGCAATCGTTGATGATGCAGGACTTGAGCCAAATGCTGACTACACAGCATTTACCGCTATCCCTAACGTAAAAGGTCTAACATTTAAGACTCAAGAATCATCATTCCTAGCTGGTTATGCAGCAGCTGCATTCTCAACTAAGGGTGTAGTTGCTACTTACGGTGGCGCTCCATACCCAACAGTTACAGCTTTCATGGATGGATTCGCACAAGGCGTTTTCTACTTTAACCAAGTTAAGAATAAGGGCGTTCGCGTCCTTGGTTGGAACCGCGATACCAAGAATGGTGAATTCGTAGGCGACTTTGCTAATACTTCAAAGGCACTACAAATCTCTAAGAACTTCGAGCAAGCTGGCGCAGATGTAATTTTCCCAGTTGCTGGCGGTCTTGGTGGAGCAACTGCTCAGAACTCAATGGATGGCGGAAAGTCAGTAACTATCTGGGTTGATACCGATGGTTTTGTTTCTGCTTCTAAGTACCGTTCAGTTCTTCTAACTTCAGTTATGAAGGGTCTGGGCGAATCCGTTCAATCTGTTATCGCTGAAGTAAATGCTGGCAAGTTTACAAACAAGGCATATGTCGGAACTTTAGCTAACAAGGGAACGCGCCTAGCGCCATTCCATGACTTAAAGTCAGCTGTTCCTTCATCACTTGCTAAGGAAATTGCAGCAATTCAGAAGAAGATCATTGCTGGCTCAATCAAGGTTGACTAAGCAATAACTTAATTAATAGCGGCGCAGTGAGAAATCACTGCGCCGCTATTTTTTTGTAGTTTTATAGCGTAGATTTACGCCATGTCTTTAGAGCTTCGCGGAATCACTAAGCAATTCGGCTCACTTGTTGCCAATGATGACATTAATTTCAAAGTTGAAGCAGGCGAGATTCACGCCATCTTGGGCGAAAATGGTGCTGGTAAATCAACTTTGATGAATATTGTTTATGGGCTGCTCTCACCAGATAAAGGTCAAATTCTAGTTGATGGCCAAGAAATTAAAATCAATAGCCCGCTAGACGCGCTTGCTGCCGGTATCGGAATGGTTCACCAACACTTCATGTTGATTCCAGTTTTCACAGTTGCCGAAAATATCGTGTTGGGGCATGAGAAAACAAATCGTGTTGGTTTGCTTGATTTGGCTACAGCGCGTGAAGAGATTATTCGAGTCTCTAAGGAATTTAACTTTGAAGTAGACCCAGATGCGCTCATTGAAGACTTGCCAGTTGGCATTCAGCAGCGAGTTGAAATTATCCGCGCCCTTATCTACAACTCGAAGATTCTGATTTTGGATGAACCAACTGCGGTCTTAACACCACAAGAAACCGATGAGCTGCTAGCAAATATGAAGAAGCTCCGTGATTCTGGCCGTTCAATTGTTTTTATTACACACAAATTGCGTGAAGTAAAAGCAGTAGCTGATCGAATTTCAATCATTCGCCGCGGCAAAGTTGTTGGAACAGTTCAACCTTCAGCAAGCCAAGAAGAGATGGCTTCTCTTATGGTCGGCCGACCAGTTGACCTAACGGTCAATAAAGCCGACGGTAAACCCGGAAAGACGATTTTGGAAATGGTTGACTTAAACGTGCTCGACCCTTCTGGCCGCGCTCTAGCTAGCAAGATAAATTTAACGGTTTCTGCGGGTGAAGTTGTGGCTGTAGCTGGTGTGCAAGGAAATGGCCAAAGCGAATTAGCTGAAGCAATTATTGGGTTGCGAGAGCACCTAACTGGTTCGATCAAGCTTTCCGGCAACGAATTAATTGGCCGCTCAGTTGATCAATGCCTAAAGGCTGGAATTGCTTATGTACCCGAATCGCGCGAACTAGATGGCTTGATTTCATCTTTCTCAATTACCGAGAATTTGATTCTAGATACCCATGGTGAAGCACCATATTCCAAGGGCATCTTCTATAAGCCGGCGATGGCGCAGCAGGTAGCCCTTGAGCGAATCAAGGAATTCGACATTCGGGCTCAAAGTGCCAGTGATCCAGCATCATCACTATCTGGTGGAAATAAGCAGAAAGTAGTTCTGGCTCGCGAACTTTCGCGTCCAGTTGAATTAGTAGTGGTCTGCCAACCAACCCGTGGTCTTGATGTTGGTTCAATTGAATTCGTGCACCAACGTCTGATTTCAGAGCGTGATTCTGGCCGCGCAGTTCTTCTCTTTAGTACCGAGCTTGATGAAGTTTTCGCACTAGCTGATCGCATTGCAATTATGTATCGCGGCGAAATCATTGCGATTCTTCCAGCCACCGCGTCGCGTGAGGAAGTTGGTCTCTATATGGCTGGCATAGATCCAGCTAAAGCTAAAGGCGGTGCAGCATGATTAAGAAGATTTTCGACAAAACTAGACTTCCGCTCTTTGCATTTCTACTTGCGCTCTTTGTCGGTGGATTAGTTATTGGCTTTACCGAAAATAAGGTGTTGGCCAAAATTTCATCACCAATTGAATTTTTAAAGATTCTCGGTAGCACAGTTGGAAATGCCTACTTAGCTCTCTTCCAAGGCGCGATCTATGATCCAAACTTGGCAGAAGGTAAGAGTTTCATGGCTGGCTTCTATCCGCTAAGTGAAACTATGGTTACTAGCGCGCCATTGATTCTCTGTGGCCTCTCAGTTGCCTTAGCATTTAAGTCGGGGCTCTTTAATATCGGCGCACAAGGTCAATTTATTTTCGGTGCGGTAGGTGCCTCATACATTGGTTTTAAATTCGAAATGCCGATAGCTATGCATATTCTCGTGGCAACTCTTGCCGGCGTTATCTTGGCTGCACTTTGGGGCGGCATCGTTGGGCTTCTTAAAGCAAAGACTGGTGCACATGAAGTAATTGTGACCATTATGCTGAATTACATCGCCGCAAAGTTCTTACTTTTTCTCTTAAGTACTAAATATTTCTTGCGACCAGGGCGCCTAGATCCGATTGCGCCACAAGTAAAGGAGAGCGCAAAGTTGCCTGGCCTCTTTGGGGTCGATTACCGCGTAAATATTGGCATTTTCATCGCACTGGCTGCTGCTTTATTTATCTGGTGGTTATTAAACCGCAGCATTATTGGCTTTAGATTCCGCGCCGTGGGTGCGAATTCGAGTGCCGCACGAACCGCAGGTATCTCAGTTTCAGCCGCAATGATTGCCACCATGGCGATCTCAGGCGCACTTGCCGGCATGGGTGGCGCTATTCATACCTTAGGAAATCAATACGAGTTAACTGACACAGTTGCGGCATCCTTTGGCTTTGATGCAATTACCGTTGCCCTGCTTGGTCGCGGAACACCACTCGGCGTTGTTCTAGCTTCCTTCTTATTTGCAGGCCTTCGTGTTGGTGGGCAAACTATGCAAGCAAATGTCGGCGTACCAGTTGAGATCGTGTTGGTAATCCAAGCGCTGGTCGTTCTCTTTATCGCAGCTCCAGATCTAGTAAAGCGAATCTTCAGATTGCGAAATCTGCAAGAAGCATCGGCAATGGCATCTAAGGGATGGAACGGGTAATGGCGAGCCAATCAACAATTTCCCGCGAAGCCAAGCGCAAGTTAAATGGCATTTATGCCATGGCGATCGCAAGTATTTTCTCGCTCGTAGTTTTCGCTTACCTGCCTAAAGTTAGTGGCGATGTAACTTACAGCTTTGTTTTGGATGAAGAGTGGGTGCTGATCCGCCAATGGGTTATTGATTCTAGAGTTGGTGCATATGGATTCTCTGCACTCTCCGTTTTATTTACAGTGCTGGCATATTATCTATTCCGAAAAGGAAAGAAACACGGCATAGCTATTTTTGGTTTTTCCATTGGTTTATTTATGGCATTTCTTTGCTGGGCATCTGCCGGTGACTTTGTCCCATTTACTGGACTCCTTCAGGGCGGATTAATTCTGGCGGTACCGTTAATTTACGGCTCGCTGGCTGGATTAGTTTGTGAGCGTTCAGGCGTTATTAATATTGCAATCGAAGGTCAATTATTAGGTAGCGCATTTATCGCCGGCATCGTCGGAAGTTTGCTCCAAAATGCTTGGTACGGGTTACTGATTGGGCCGTTTGCTGGAGCGCTAATTTCAGTGCTCTTGGCAGTCTTTGCCATCAAGTACCGCATTGATCAAGTGATTCTGGGCTTTGTAATAAACGTGTTAATCATTGGCTTGACGAGTTTTGCGGCCCAACGATTCTTAACTCAGGATGCAGATAAGTGGAATAGTTCGCCAATTTTAAAGCCAATTGATATTCCTATTCTTTCCAAGCTACCAATCATTGGCCCGATGTTCTTCTCGCAGACAATTATTATCTACCTGCTTTACGTAATTCTGGTGGTTACTCAGATTGCCCTCTTTAAGAGCAAGTGGGGACTACGCATGCGTTCAGTCGGTGAACTTCCAGTTGCTGCCGAAAGCGTTGGAATTGATGTAAACAAAGTTCGCTTCCGTAATGTAATTCTTGCTGGTGCAATTGCTGGCTTTGGCGGCGCTTACTTCACGGTCGGTTCAGTTGGTTCCTTTAGCCGCGAGATGACTGCCGGAATGGGCTTTATTGCTCTCGCTGCACTCATCTTTGGTCGCTGGACACCACTTGGTGCGCTCTCAGCCGCATTGGTTTTCGGATTCGCTGATCAGTTACGAAGCGTGCTTTCGATTGCCGGTACACCGATTCCATCTGCATTCATGATGATGGTTCCGTACATCGCAACCATCATTGCAGTCTCTGGTTTCGTGGGCCGAGTGCGCGCACCTGCGGCTGATGGAATTCCATATCAGCGCGGTGGTTCTCGCTAATGCCTGAACTTGATTGGCAGCTGCTCGAAAAAACTGCGATTGCTGCAATGGAGACTGCCTACGCTCCATATTCTAAGTTTCCAGTCGGCGTAGCTGCGCTGGTCGATGATGGTCGCATAATTTCTGGTTGCAATGTTGAGAATGCTTCATATGGCTTAACGCTTTGCGCCGAATGTGGTTTGGTCTCAAATTTAATTCTCTCTGGCGGCGGACGCTTGGTTGCCTTTCTGTGCGTTGACTTAAATCGGAATTACTTAATGCCATGTGGTCGCTGTCGCCAACTGCTACAAGAACATGGCGGTAGTAAGTTGGCGATGATGACTGACCAGGGCATCAAGCCACTTGCTGAACTATTACCTTGGGCATTTGGCCCAGAAGAGATGGAAAAACGCCTTGATTGAACCTTTTGCCGCCGTTGAAATTATTTCAGCCAAGCGCGATCGAAATGAATTAACCGATACTCAAATAGATTGGGTCATTTCGGCATATACCCGCGGGGTAGTAGCTGATGAGCAAATGTCAGCGCTACTAATGGCAATTTTATTAAATGGCATGAATACTCGGGAAATTTCGCGCTGGACAAATGCCATGATCAATAGTGGCGAGCGCATGAATTGGTCAAAGTTAGATCGACCAACGGCAGATAAACATTCAACTGGTGGTGTTGGCGACAAGATAACTTTGCCCCTTGCGCCATTAGTTGCAGCATGTGGTGGCGCAGTTCCACAACTATCGGGCCGCGGCCTTGGTCATACTGGTGGCACGCTAGATAAACTCGAATCAATTCCTGGTTGGCGTGCTGAATTAAGTAATGATGAAATGCTAAAAGTATTACAAGATTGCGGCGCTGTAATTTGTGCAGCTGGTGCGGGTTTAGCGCCAGCAGATAAGAAACTTTATGCTTTGCGCGATGTAACAGCAACAGTTGAAGCCATTCCATTAATTGCATCGTCAATCATGAGTAAGAAAATTGCCGAAGGCACATCAGCTTTAGTGCTAGATGTTAAAACTGGCAGTGGTGCCTTTATGAGTGATCCTAAAAAAGCGGCCGAACTTGCCCGCACGATGGTGGCACTCGGTACTGCAGCCGGAGTTAAAACTCGCGCACTAGTTACTGCGATGGATGTTCCACTTGGATTAACTGCCGGAAACGCACTAGAAGTTCGCGAATCAGTTGAAGTATTGGCAGGTGGTGGCCCTGCCGATGTAGTTGAACTTACAATTTTGTTAGCTCGCGAAATGATTGATGCGGCCGGCATAGTTGGTAAAGACCCGGCCGATGCACTGCGCGATGGCAGTGCGATGGATCATTGGCGCCGCATGATTAGCGCGCAAGGCGGCAATCCAGATGCAGCGTTACCGGTTGCAAAAGAGCGTCATCAGATTCTGGCAACCAATAGCGGCACCATGACTGCAATGGATGCGATGAAAGTCGGCGTAGCTGCTTGGCGGTTAGGTGCTGGCCGCTCGCGCCAAGGCGAAAAAGTGCAAGCAGGCGCTGGTGTGGAATTACATGCCAAGCCAGGGGATTACGTGAAACAAGGCGCCCCAATCATGACTTTGTTTACCGATGAACCAGCTCGCTTTGAGCGTGCGTTAGAGGTTCTAGCAGGTGCTGTCATAATTGTTGAAGGCGGCATCGTTGATCGACTGCCCTTAGTACTAGAGCGGATTGAAGCATGAGCGATTTGTTAAAGCGCCCCACCCCCGAGCAAGTAAAGCGCTTGCCTAAAGCACTTTTGCACGATCACTTAGATGGCGGCCTGCGCCCACAAACAATTATCGACATCGCAAATGAAATTGGTTACGACGCATTGCCTACCAAGGATGCTGCTGAATTAGCGATTTGGTTCCGCGAATCATGTGATTCTGGCTCATTAGTTCGTTATTTAGAAACCTTTGGACACACGATCGCCGTAATGCAACGCCGCGAAGATATTGTTCGCGTTGCGCGCGAATGTGCTATCGATTTAGCTCGCGATGGTGTCGTCTATGCCGAAGTTCGCGGAGCACCAGAATTATTTGTAGATAAAGGTTTATCTCTCTCGCAAGTAATCGAAGCAACACTTGAAGGTTATCGCTTAGGCGAAGCTGAAGCCAAAGCTGAAGGCTTGCAGATTCGCGTTGTTTCGTTACTGTGCGGAATGCGCCAGAACAAGCGATCTCAAGAAGTTGCTAAGTTAGTTGTTAAATATCGCGATCAAGGCGTAGTTGGCTTTGATATAGCAGGGCCAGAAGATGGCTTTCCACCAAGTGATCAACTAGAAACCTTTGAATATTTGCGTCGCGAGAATGCTCATTTCACAATTCATGCTGGCGAGGCATATGGACTGCCTTCGATTTGGGAAGCAATTCAACTTTGCGGCGCAGAGCGTCTTGGTCACGGAGTTCGAATAATTGATGATGTTGATTTTTCTAGCGGGCAAGCCAAGTTAGGTCGCCTAGCTTCGTACGTACGCGATCGTCGAGTTCCACTCGAGATGTGCCCAACTTCTAATTTGCAAACCGGTGCTGCCGCTTCAATCAAGGAACATCCGATCGGCGCACTAGCTAAATTACGTTTTCGCGTAACTGTAAATACCGATAACCGATTGATGAGTGATACTTCAATGACTCACGAAATGAATGAGTTAGTTGATGCCTTTGATTGGAATTTCTTAGACCTACAACGCGTAACGATAAATGCTTTAAAGAGCGCATTTATCCCATTCGAAGAGCGCCTAGCGATCATTGAAAAGGTAGTTAAACCAGCCTATTTAGCGGTTTCGGCCGAGTAATTAGTTACCGATTGGGTGCCAGATGGTTTTGGCTTCCATAAAGGCCAAGATCCGTCCAGGTTCGGCGATTTTGGTGAAGGATGAAATTCGCTTTAAGTTTTCTACGCCAGCCTCTTTGATTGCGCCATGCTGATCTGCTGGTAGTCCAGAAATATCCAAACCATCGATATCCATGTGGGAGGCAAACCATGGCGCTAGTTCACTTTGTTGGCCAGAGAGAATATTTAGAACTCCATTTGGTAGATCACTAGTTGCAACTACTTCGGCAAAACTGATTGCCGAAAGGGGAGAAGTACTAGAAGCTAGCGCAACTGCGGTGTTTCCGGAAACTAGAATCGGAGCAATTGAAGCCACAAAACCAAGAAGTGGTTTATCAATTGAGGCAATCGCGCCAACTACGCCAAGTGCTTCAGGAATTGTAAAGTTATAAAAAGGCCCAGAAACTGGATTCGTTGAACCGGCTAGGGATGGCAACTTATCGCTCCAGCCGGCATACCAAACCAAAAGATCAACTGACTCACTAACTTCTTGCAATGATTCTTTTGCAGAATTACCAGTCTGCAGCGAAATTTCTTGAGCGAACTGATCGCTACGACCTTCGAGCATCTCGGCAATGCGATACATAATTTGACCGCGATTAAAAGCAGTTGCTTTTGCCCAACCAAGTTGAGCCGCGCGCGCTGCAACCACTGCATCACGCAAATCTTTTCG
Source organism: Candidatus Planktophila sp. (assembly GCA_964201645.1). Taxonomy (GTDB): domain Bacteria; phylum Actinomycetota; class Actinomycetes; order Nanopelagicales; family Nanopelagicaceae; genus Planktophila. The sequence goes on along the minus strand of CAXNEB010000010.1, from coordinate 9,242 downwards.
AGAAGCTAAGCAAGCATTGGCTAAGAACTCACCTTTATTGCTGGTGATCTCATAAGAGCGACCAGATTCTGTGCGCGGGAAAGCTCCATTGATGTAGAGCTTGTAAGTTTTCATAACTTCTAGGCGACCGCTCATTTTGCTGATCCCTTCAAGTAAGCGCTCAGGCCATGACGACCACCTTCGCGACCCCAACCAGATTCTTTGTAACCGCCAAATGGGCTAGCGGGATCAAATTTATTAAAGGTATTCGCCCAGATCACACCAGCGCGGAGTTGTTGACTTGCCCAAAGAATATTTGAACCTTTCTCACTCCAGATGCCGGCAGAGAGCCCAAAGGGCGTGTTATTCGCCTTTTCAATGGCCTCTGCGGGGGTGCGGAAAGTTAATACCGAAAGCACAGGGCCGAAGATTTCTTCACGCGCGATGCGGTGAGCTTGAGTAACACCAGTGAAGATTGTGGGCGTAAACCAGAAACCTTTATCTGGAAGAGCGCAGTTCGTACTCCAGCGACCAGCGCCTTCAGCTTCACCAGCAGCAGTTAGCTCACGGATCTTTGCTAATTGTTCAGCTGAGTTGATCGCACCAAGATCGGTGTTTTTATCAAGCGGGTCACCAACGCGGATTTTATCCATGCGCCGCTTTAACTTCTCGAGAACTTCATCGGCGATACTCTCTTGCAGAATTAGTCGTGATCCTGCACAGCAGACATGGCCTTGGTTAAAGAAGATGCCATTAACAATTCCTTCAACGGTCTCATCAATTGCAGCGTCACCAAAGACAATGTTGGCACCTTTGCCGCCTAGTTCGAGAGTTAAGGATTTATTGGTTGGGGCTACGGCGCGAGCAATTAATTTACCAACTTCAGTCGAACCGGTAAAAGCAATCTTGTCGATTCCTGGATGGTTAACAATTGCCGACCCAGTGCTGCCATCACCAGTAACAATATTTACTACTCCATCAGGTAATCCAGCTTGCTGACAAACTTGGGCAAATAGCAGTGCTGTTAGCGATGTTGTCTCAGCTGGTTTTAAAACAACTGTGTTGCCGGTGGCAAGTGCTGGTGCAACTTTCCAGGCCAACATGAGTAGCGGAAAGTTCCAGGGAATAATTTGGCCAACTACGCCATGTGGGGCAGTGGTGGTGTCAACGCCGGCGTACTCAAGTTTGTCAGCCCAACCAGCGTGGTAAAAGAAATGTGCAGCAGATAGAGGAACATCAACGTCGCGAGATTCGCGGATAGGTTTGCCGTTATCTAAAGTCTCAAGAACCGCGAATTCGCGTGCCCGCTCTTGCATGATGCGAGCGATTCGGAATAAGTATTTTCCGCGTTCGCGGCCAGATAACTTTGACCAGCTCTTATCGAAGGCGTTCCGTGCTGCTTTCACAGCAAGGTCTACATCGACTGAAGTACCAAGTGCGATACTGCTTAGCACCTCTTCGGTAGCGGGATTAATTGTGTTGAAATGGGCTGAGCCATTAACCCATTTACCGTTGATGAAATGGCCATAAACGGGATCGATTTTAACTACAGAGCGAGATTCTGGAGCTGCTGCATATTCGAAGTTCATTTGATTAGCCTCGTTAGTCGATCGTTACGTAGTTAGGGCTGGCGTAATAGCCATCGGACATCTTCATGCGTTGCATAAGCAGATCATTTAGTAAAGCGCTAGCACCAATGCGAAATAGTGAAGGTTTTAACCATTCGGGGCCAGCGGTTTCATTTACTAGAACTAGCTGTTTAATGGCATCTTTAGTTGTTCGAATTCCACCAGCTGGTTTTACGCCAATTCGCACCTGAGTTAAATCATAAAAATCACGAACTGCTTCGAGCATGACTAGTACTACTGGGGCAGTCGCAGCAGGGGCAACTTTTCCGGTTGAAGTTTTAATGAAATCAGCGCCAGCCAGCATTGCCAGATAAGAAGCTTTGCGAACATTGTCCAAAGTGACTAACTCGCCAGTTTCTAGAATTACTTTTAGATGTGCACGATCGCCACAAACTTCTCGGATAGCTACGATTTCTTCAAAAACTTCGATCAAGCGACCACTTAAAAAAGCGCCGCGATCAATCACCATATCGATTTCAGCAGCACCAGAAACAATGGCATCTTCGGTATCTTGCAATTTAACTGCCATTGATGCGCGACCAGATGGAAACGCGGTTGAAACTGCAGCCACTGGCAAATCATGTGCGCCAATTGAATCTAAATGTTGTCGGGCGATGCCAACCATGTCGTTGTAAACACAGACTGCGCCAACGTGGGGCACTGTTAAATCAGTTGGGTCGGGACGAAATGCTTTAGAGCAAAGCGCTTGTACTTTGCCTGGGGTATCAGCGCCTTCAAGAGTTGTTAAGTCAACCATTGAGATCGCAGTATCTATTGCCCAAGCTTTGCTTGTGGTTTTGATGCTGCGAGTGGCCAACATGGCAGCGCGCGCTTCAGCGCCAACTTGGTCAACGCCAGGAAGTTGTTTTAAGTATTTGCGGAGCGAAGAATCACTGCCATCGACGAGGCCATAAAAATTCATACGACCCGCCTTTCGCTGCTAATTAAGGGTAAGTAACGCCTGCAAAGGTGATCTTAGTTCATCGAGGACGATTTGGGCACTCACTGAATCTGGGGCTATTACTTCGACGTAACACTTCATTTTTGCCTCGGTGCCACTTGGGCGAATAATTATCCGAATTCCACCAGCTAGCCAAACTCGCAAGCCATCAGTTGGCGGCAAATCATTATTTGGTTTTTCTAGATCATCAATACTTTCAACCACTCGACCCGCAATTAGTTGCGGTGGATTAGCCCGCAGCCCACTCATCAATTTAGTTACATCGCTCAATTGATTTACTCGGATTGAAATTTGTTCGGTGCCGTGGAACCCATGGCGAGCCCAAACCTCATCTAGCAGATCAATAATTGTTTTATCTTGACGCTTTAGGTCAACGGCAATCTGCGCCAACAGGAGGGCGGCAGATAAGCCATCTTTATCGTTGACAGTTTGAGCATCTACACAATAACCAAGTGCCTCTTCGTAACCAAAAGTTAACTTTGGAATCTTTGCCAGATATTTAAATCCGGTAAGAGTTTCGGTGAAATCTAAATTGTAATGTTTAGCAATCTTGCTCAAAATTGATGATGAGACGATTGAATTTGCCAGTATCCCTGATTTAGTATTGCGGGCAATTGATTCACCTAAAATCACACCAAGTTCATCGCCTCGAAGCATGCGCCAACCGGTTTTTGGATCATTTATGGCTGCAGCACAGCGATCAGCATCGGGATCATTGGCAATCACTAAATCAGCATCAAATGCTTTGGCCGTCTCTAGCGCTAAATCAATAGCGCCAGGTTCTTCGGGGTTTGGAAATGCGACAGTTGGAAAATCTGGATCCGGCTCAGCTTGCGCATCAACCAAAATTAGTGAGGCAAACCCGGCCTTATGAAAAACTCGTTGTAGCGTCTTGGTGCCGACTCCATGCATCGCGGTGTAAACAATTTTTAGATCAGCCGGTCTTGGTCCCAATAGCGCAGTGCGAGTTGTGTATTTGTGAACGATTTCGTCACTTAATACCTCCCACTCAGTGCCACGAGGCAACGATTTAAGCGAAGTAACTCGATCTATCTCGGTTGAGATTGATTTATCGGTTGGCGTAATAATTTGGCTACCGCGATATTCAATGCCATCAACAGTGCCACCTAAGTAGACCTTGTAACCGTTATCTTGCGGCGGATTATGGCTGGCCGTAACCATGACGCCAACATCGACAGCTAATTCATTAACCGCAAAAGCTAAAACAGGTGTTGGAAGTGGCCCCGGCAATACATAAACCTTCATGCCAGCGCCGCTAAAAATCTCAGCACTAGTTTGAGTGAAATCCTCTGAGCCATGGCGGGCATCACGACCAATAACCACACTGGTTAGGCCACGATCTTTCATATAGGCAACGAGGCCTGCTGCGGTGCGACCCACAACTGCGTTATTCATACATGAAGGACCCGGGCCAATTGGGCCACGTAATCCAGCAGTTCCAAATTGTAAAAAGCCGTTGAAGTATTTACGTAGCTCTATTTCGTTGCCAGCATCTAGCAAGGATTGTAATTGCGCTGCAGTTTTTAGATCTGGGTCATCGGCAATCCAGGCCGACACCTCGGCAGCTAATTGTTGATCCATGGAGCTAGATTAACTTAACTTAAATTAACTTTGGAATGACGTTTTTCAGTAACTTGCCCATGCGATCTGCTGCTGCTTTACCAGCTGCAATAACTTCTTCATGGTTTAGCTTTTCACCAGTCACGCCGGCTGCTGCATTAGTTACTAATGAGATTCCAAGAACTTCAGCTCCGAGAGCATGAGCCGCAATTGCTTCAGGAACGGTAGACATACCAACTAAATCAGCGCCCATTCCGCGCATCATTAAAATCTCGGCAGGAGTTTCGTAAGTTGGGCCACGCCAGTGCACATAAACACCTTCAGCTAAAGAACTATCTTCGCCCTTAACGATGGCGCGAATTCGCTTGCTATAGAGATCTGTTAAATCTACAAAGTTCGCACCCTCAAGTGGGGAGGCAGCGGTTAGCGAAATATGATCACGAATCAAAACTGGTTGGCCAACTTTATAGTCGGTATTAATGCCACCACAGGCATTAGTTAGCACAACGACTTTGCAACCTGCTTTAACTGCAGTACGAACGCCATGAACTACCGGTTCCATTCCCTTGCCTTCGTAAAGGTGGGTGCGACCAAGGAAAACTAGAACTCGAACGGTTTTGCCGTTTTCGGTAATTTCGTAAGAGCGAACTTTTCCTGAATGTCCTTCGACTGCAGGTGGTAAAAATCCAGGCAACTCGTGGGCATCGCACTCAAACTTTGGTGTGCCCAGAGCATCGGTGGCGCTAACCCAGCCCGAACCCATTACTAAAGCAACATCATGGGCGGGGACACCTGATCTTTTGGCGATCTCGGCAGCGGCAGATTCAGCGTTAATTAGTGGTTGGCTCATGCCTCAATAATGTCACAGAGCACGGAGCCACTAGTAACGCTCTCGCCAATGACCGCAGTTAAGTTAGCGATCACACCAGAGCGATGTGCCATTAACGGCTGTTCCATCTTCATTGCCTCAAGAACTATTACGAGATCGCCTTTTTCGACGCTTTGGCCTTGGGCCACGGCAACTTTTACGACCGTACCTTGCATCGGGCTAGTCAAACCCACGCCGCCGGATCCGCCAGCGAGCGCGTCCTTTGCACGGTGCCGTTTTACAACTGGCTCTGGCGCATGTACCAAAATTTCAAAGCGCTTGCCATTGATTTCTGCGACCAAGTGATCAGCTGCTGCTTTAGTTTGTGCTTCGAGCGGCAAAATTTTAAATTCCGGAATCTGGTTCTTAAATTCCTTTTCGATATAACTGGTGTAAACCTTAAACTCATTAGTAAACGCTGGATCTTGCAAAATCGCTTGATGAAATGGAAGCGCAGTTGCCATTCCTTCAATTGTAAATTCGGCAATAGCACGTCGTGCACGTGTAATTGCTTGCTCGCGAGTAGCCCCAGTAACAATTAATTTAGCGAGCAATGAATCAAAGTTTCCAGTGATCGCATCGCCAGTTCGAAAACCGGTATCAACTCTTACGCCAGGTCCAGTTGGTAGTGACATTTTGGTAATTCGACCAGGGGCGGGCAAGAAAGAACGACCTGGATCTTCGCCATTGATTCGAAACTCTATGGAATGTCCACGAATAACTGGATCGGTATATCCAAGTTCTTCACCGATTGCGATGCGGAATTGTTCTCGAACTAAGTCAATGCCAGTTACTTCTTCGCTTACCGGGTGCTCAACTTGCAAACGGGTGTTTACTTCAAGAAATGAGATCGTGCCATCAACACCAACTAAGAATTCGCAAGTTCCGGCACCGATGTAACCGGCTTCTTTCATGATGGCTTTAGATGCGCGATAAAGCTCTTCGTTTTGCGCATCAGTCAAGAAAGGGGCAGGTGCTTCTTCAACTAATTTTTGGTGGCGGCGTTGCAATGAACAATCACGCGTGCTAATTACGGCCGCGTTACCAAATTTATCTACCAGCACTTGGGTCTCAACATGGCGCGGTTTATCTAAGTAACGTTCGACGAAGCACTCACCGCGACCAAAACCAGCAATAGCTTCACGAACCGCTGATGCGAAAGCTTCGGGAATTTCTTCCATGGTAAATGCAATCTTCAAGCCACGACCGCCGCCGCCATGGGCAGCTTTAATTGCCACAGGTAAGCCATGTTCTTTAGCAAAAGCAATGATTTGATCATGGTTATCAACTGGATCAGCAGTTCCGGCGACAAGTGGTGCGCCAGCTTTAGCGGCAATCTTACGAGCTGAAACTTTATCGCCGAGAGCTTTAATTGCTGCCGGTGGGGGACCGATCCAAATTAAGCCCGCATCAATTACGGCTTGCGCAAAGTCAGCATTTTCAGAGAGAAAACCATAACCAGGGTGAACTGAATCAGCGCCAGATTTTTTTGCTATGGCAATCAACTTATCAATATTTAAATATGTCTGCGCCGCAGTTGTTCCACTTAATGAATATGCCGAATCTGCCATCTGCGCATGCATTGAATCACGATCAGTTTCAGAGTAAACCGCCACACTTTCAATGCCATGGTCACTACATGCACGAATTACTCGAACTGCAATTTCGCCACGGTTAGCAATCAGAACACGTTTCATCCGAGCTCCTTAACTTGCGGCCAGGTGTAACCAAGTTCAGTCATCGCTGCTCGTAAAAATGGCATTGAGATACCAACTACATTTGTGTAATCGCCTTCGATACTTGGAATAAATGGCGAACTGAAACCATCGAGAGTGAAGCCACCTGCAACATGTAATGGCTCACCTGTTGAAACATAATCTGCAATTTCTAGATCGGTCATATCCGAAAAAGTGACTTTAGTAGTTACGCGATCTGAAATCTCGCGGTCTTTGCCGGTATCAATAATGCAATGGCCAGTGTGCAATAAGCCGGAATTACCGCGCACTCGGCTTGCTCGTTCGGTCGCTACATCTGGGGTGCCTGGTTTGCCTAGTGAAACGCCATCAAATTCAAAGGTGGAATCACAAGCAATAATTACCGCATCACCTGAAATCTGTTCGCGAACTGTATGTGCTTTGGTAATTGCAAGAGCAATCACCATATCGGCAGGTGACATCGCGTTGAAAAAATCAGTTTCTTCATCGACATGACTGACGATAATTTCTGGTTTCAAGCCAGCTGACTCAAGTAGTCGCCTGCGAGAAGTAGATGCTGAAGCTAAGATCAATCGGGTCATATTAGAAATTACGTCCTGACCCGAACTTAATCTGTTGCGGTAGTTGAGTACGCATCAATGGCATTGCCCAAACGCTTCGCTTAACAACCGGTTTTAACTCTTCACGTTTGTGATTTGCCAGCGCAATTTCGATTGCGGCAAGTTCATCAGCAGAAGGATTGCCAGCAGTGACGGTAAAAGTGGTTTTTGGGGCAGTCATTAGAGTGGAATGTTTCCGTGCTTGCGAGGTGGCAGTGCATCGCGCTTCGTCTTCAAAGATCTAAATGCCTTGGTGATATTTTCGCGGGTCTGATTTGGCTCGATTACCGCATCGATATATCCACGCTCAGCAGCTAAGTAAGGATTAGCCAAAGTTTCGTTGTACTCGGTAATTAATTCAGATCGCTTGCTTTCTGGATCCGCTGCATTCTTTAGTTCATTGCGGTAGAGAATATTTACCGCACCTTGAGCGCCCATAACTGCAATTTCTGCACTCGGCCAAGCTAAATTGATATCGGCACCAATATATTTTGAGCCCATCACGATAAATGCGCCACCATAGGCTTTACGAGTAATTAAAGTTACTAGCGGGACCGATGCTTCAGCGTATGCATAAAGTAATTTAGCGCCTCGGCGAATAATGCCGTCCCACTCTTGTTCAGTCCCGGGCAAGAAGCCAGGCACATCAACCAAGGTAAGAATTGGAATATTAAAGGCATCGCAGAACCGTAAGAAGCGCGCTGCTTTTTCACTGGAATTGATATCTAGTGTGCCAGCTAATTGCTGCGGTTGATTTGCAATGATGCCAACTGATTCACCTTCAATGCGACCAAAGCCAACGATAATATTTGGCGCGTATAAGGAATGTACTTCTAGAAATTCACCTTCATCTAGTAGCGCTTGAATCAATACCTTCATGTCGTAAGGCTGATTTGGGCTATCTGGAATCAAGGTATCTAACGCATTATCAGTTAACTTCTTTTCCAAACTTTCAGTCGCTGGCAAGTGTGGTGCGCCATCCATATTGTTGCTGGGTAAATATGAAAGCAGTGCTTTTACATAATCGATGGCATCGTCTTCATTCTGGGCTAAGTAATGTGAATTACCAGTCTTGGTGTTGTGCGTATGAGCACCACCTAGTTCTTCCATGCCAACTTCTTCGCCAGTTACCGTCTTAATAACATCTGGTCCGGTAATAAACATATGTGAAGTTTCGTTAACCATTACCGTGAAATCTGTAAGTGCTGGCGAATAGGCAGCACCACCTGCGCAGGGGCCGAGAATTAAGGAAATCTGTGGGATTACCCCAGATGAACGCGTATTTAATCTAAAGATGCGGCCATATCCGCTGAGAGCCGACACTCCTTCTTGAATGCGAGCGCCACCAGAATCACTAATTCCGATTAAGGGCATACCATTCTTAAGAGCGTATTCCATGATCTTGACGATTTTTTCAGCCATAACTTCGCCAAGGCTGCCGCCCATCACTGTGAAATCTTGAGAAAAGAGAGCGATATTGCGACCATCAATTGTGGCGATCCCGATAATTACGCCATCTCCATATGGACGATTCTTCTCCATGCCGAAATGCACTGAACGGTGGCGAGCAAATTCATCGAACTCAGTAAACGAACCAGCATCTACTAGTTTTTCAACGCGCTCGCGCGCAGTCATTTTTCCTTTGGCATGTTGCTTATCAATCGCACTTTCAGATCCAGCATGGACAGCTTCATTTAGGCGATTGCGAAGATCTTCAATTTTTCCGGCAGTAGTATGCAGATCTGGCTTCATGCCCCTACGGTACTAGTTATGGAGGTCGAAATGGTTCGAGAAGCACTAAATGAGAGTGCGATGAACGCAACATTGCGCGGCAGTTACTGGCGGGTAAGTGTTTTTCAAAGCGTTACATCCACCCAAACCGAACTTATCGGAAAAGAAAATCTGCAACAC
>CAXNEB010000009.1:0-38322 GCA_964201645.1 Candidatus Planktophila sp. | reverse complement strand
GCATCATTCATGGTGATAACAGCTGCGGCATAAATCAACTGCGCACTGCTGCTACTCATGACTACCTTTCGAAACTAATTTTGAATAGTTCTTAAATTCTTAGTAAGCCTGGCAAACACAGCCGTCGAAAACAGGTAGCTCAGCTAACTCTTTCGGCAAGATCGGGTCGTGCTTAGGTTTCCAATTAAACTCTCGGGAATCTGGTTCGTAAATAGTGCTCAATGGGCCACCAACTGTGCGGAAAAGATAGAGATTTCCAGTCATTGAGCCAAATGGGCCATGTGGTTCTTCAGGTGGACGCCAGAAATAAGCACCTGGGGTCATTACGCCGAGATGCCCAACTAGCTCACCCGAGAGTAGATACGCCTCTTCAACGACTGGGTGTTTTTCCGAACGCATTCCATAACGAAGCGGCATTGTTCCAAGCACCCAAGTTTCATCTTGAGTTACTGGGTCGCGGCGCATCCATTTACGGCCAGCCCCTGGTGGGAAATCAGGATTGAAGTTTCCACCCCATTCACCGGCTAAAGAATCAATATGTTTAATTACTCGCTCAGTTTCTAACTCTGGGCTATCTGTACTAGCAGTTGTTGCAATAGGGGCAACATTAAAAAATGTTAAAACGATGGCACCTTTGCTAGAGATCTCAGCTGTGTGATAACCCTTTGGGAAATGACCGTAGTTATAGCGACCATACTTTTGACCATCAATAGTTATCTCACCATCTATTACAAAGAACTCTTCATCAGCATTTAAGTAATGACTATCTGCAAATTCATAATTCTCTGGGTACTTAAGTAGCAGCGAACAACCGCCGCTCTCGGGATCTAAACTTAACTCGCGAACTAAAACACCTGGGCGAATCTTTGAGACATAACTTTTTTCAACCCAAGGCAACTGTTGAGACTGGATGAACTCAATAAAGGGACGTCCCATTTGTGGCTCCTAGTTCTCTTGTTATTTCGATGAAGTGAAACTGATATGTGGTTGTAATTCACCTGGATAGAAACAGGCAACTTTGCGACCATTGGGCATACTTTGTAGTTCTGGTGTTTGGATACTGCACTCCGGCCGCGCAATCGGGCAACGTGGGTGGAAAGAGCAACCAGTTGGTCGGGCAATCGGCGAAGGTGGTGCGCCATTTAGAACAATGCGTTCACGACGTGATGCTTCATCTAGCGCCGGAACTGCCGAGAGAAGAGCAGCGGTATATGGATGCTGCGGGTTTGCAACGACATCATCGCAAGCGCCTTCTTCAACAACTTTTCCGAGATACATCACAACTACTCGGGTAGCTAAGTGATAAACCAGGCGTAAATCGTGCGAAACCAAGATATAAGAGATATTTCGCTCTTCTTGAATGCTTTGCAGCAAATTAACGATCTGGGCTTGGGTTGAAACATCAAGGGCTGATACTGGTTCATCGGCAACTAGGATTTTTGGATCTAGCGCGAGTGCGCGAGCGATTGCAATGCGCTGACGTTGACCACCCGAGAATTGGCTAGCTCTACGATTTAAGAAATCAGCACTTAACCCAACTGCTTTAAGTGACTCGCCAGCTTTCTCATCACGCTCTTTGGCGCTTAACTTAAAGTGGGCACGTAGCGGCTCGGCAATTACCTGCGAAACTGTCATACGTGGATCCAGGCTGGAATAGGGATCCTGAAAAACCATCTGCACGTTCTTACGGAAATCCTTTAGTGCTTTTTCGGATAAGTTAGTGATGTCTTGGTCTTCGAAGAACAATTTGCCCGAAGTTGGGGCGTAGGCACGCATGAGCGACAGTGCCAGAGTTGTCTTACCTGAACCAGATTCACCAACGATTGCAACAGTCTCGCCAGCATTTACATAAAATGAAACAGTGTCAACTGCGCGCAGTGAACCCGATGGCACTTTAAAGGTTACTGAAAGATCAACAGCGTTGATTAACTTCTTTTCTGAACTCATTTCACCGCTCCTGTCACGGGATGAAAACAGGCAATGTTGTTAATGAACTCTGGTTCGGAAGCGGTGCATTGCGCATCGGCATAAGCGCATCGTGATGCAAAACGGCATCCTGGAACAACTTCGGTAATAGTCGGTGGTGCACCCGGAATTGGATTAAGCGCAGGCCGAGCCTGATCAAATTTAGGAATCGCAGATAGCAGGCCACGCGTGTACGGATGCTTTGGATTACTTAAAATCTCAGATACCGGGCCTTGTTCCACAATGTTTCCGGCATACATGACCACAATTCGATTACAGACATCAGCCGCCACCGCTAGATCATGGGTAATTAGCATTAGCGCAGCATCGCCCATTCCGCTGCGTAAAAGGTCAAGAATTTGGGCTTGAATCGTGGCATCTAGCGCTGTTGTTGGTTCATCAGCTACCACCAATTGCGGCTTATTAATAAGTGCAAGTGCGATCATTACGCGCTGTCTTAGTCCACCCGAAAGTTGGTGCGGATACGACTTCATGCGCTCTTTCGGCGCTGGAATTCCAACTGCAGTTAACACCTCAAGTACTCGCTCTTCTGCTTCCTTCTTGCTAATTGAGTTATGGCGTCTTACCGATTCAGATAGTTGGCTAGAAATAGTTCGCACGGGATTAAGCGATGTAAGTGGCTCTTGGAAAACCATTGAGATGTAGTTGCCGCGCAGTTTGCGAGCTACTGCATCGGGAGCGGTAACCATGTTTACATCGCCAATTAAAATTTCACCTTCCACTTGGGCAGAAGTTGGCTGAATACCTAACATGCTCAAGCCCATCATGGTTTTACCTGAGCCAGATTCGCCAACGATTGCAACACGATCACCGGGATTAATAGTTAAGTTGATTCCACGCACAACCGCTGAATAGCCAGCAGGTGTCGGAAAACTAACAACTAAGTTCTTTATCTCGATTGCTTTACTCGAAAGATTACTCATTGGGAGATCCGTGTGCTTCTGGATTGTTCGCGAGCATTTAAGCCTTCACCTAATAAATTTGCCGCAAAAATAGTTACGATGATTGCGGTAACTGGACCGAACATCATCCAGGGAGCGCTTTCCATATAAAGACGACTCTCATTGAGCATATTTCCCCAAGTCGGTGTGCCTAATGGGGCGCCTAAACCAAGGAAGGAAAGTCCACTCTCAGCAATTAGTAGTTCGGCGAAAGTAAAAGCTGCGACTACCTGAATAGTTGGTCGTAGTGCTGGCAAAATATGAGTGAAGATCGAACGAGCGCTGCCGATTCCAAATAGTCGAGCCGCGGTCACATACTCGCGCTCGCGCAGCGTCAGAGTTTCGGCATACACAACTCGCGCGATAGTTGGCCAACAAACTAAGCCTAAAGTAAGGGCTAGCGGCCAGAAGCCACGTCCAACAACGGTCACGATGGTGACCGCGATAATCAAGTACGGAAATGAAATTCCGATATCAATAACTCTACTTAAGACGATACGAAGTCGCTTACGGTTCCACGCAGCGCTAACCCCAAGTGTGATTCCGATTAAACAACCAAGCAAGGTTCCAACGGTTCCGATTCCGAGTGACCATCTAAACCCAGCAATAACTCGAGAATAAACATCTTGGCCAAGTGCGTCAGTTCCTAGCAATGCACCACCAAGACTTGGTGACTGTAAACGTAAGCTCAGATCAGAGGCTGCCGGATCTACGGTGTAGAAGAAGGGTTGGAAAATAGCTACCACAAACAAAAGTCCTAAAATCGAAGCACTAATTCTTAAGGTCAATAATGATTGGTTCTTACTCTTAAACATCATACGTCTGGTAAGTGGAGTCACTTGATCCTTTACCTCTTTGCTCATAACTGGCTCCTGCGCAATCTAGGGTCAGCTATTCTGAAAACTTGATCCATTAGTAAATTAACAATAAACACGAGATAAGCAACAACGAAGACTGTTGCTTGGATAGTTGGAAAGTCCAAGTTCGTAATTGACTGAACCAAGATAAGTCCTAATCCTGGCCAAGCGAAAATGTATTCAGTAATGAGAGCGCCAGATAAGAGGAACGCGAATTGAGCTCCAAGTAATGATGTGGTTGAGAGCAAGGCGTTAGGTAAAGAATGCTTGATCAACAAAACATTAGGTGCGGCACCATTTGCTTTAGCAGTTCGGTAATAGTCTTGACGAGTTGTGTCTTCAACACTGGCAGCAACGACTCGAATTAAGTTTGGCGCAAGTGCAAATGAGAGTGTGGCTGTCGGCAGAACCCAAGCCCAGGTGCCGGTACCTGCAATGGAAGGTAACCAACCAAGCCAGACCGAGAAGATTTGAATTAATAACAGACCGATTACATAGGCCGGAGTCCCCTGGGCCACGCTGACAACTGTGCTTAGAATCTTGCGGCGTCGTTGGGTTGGCTTAGCGCCTAACCAAACACCAGCTGGAATCGCAATGACTGAGTTAAAGAAAACAGCCAAGAAAGTTAAGTGAAGAGTTGAAGGAAGATATTGAAGAACAAAACCAAGTGCTGGTTGAGAATTTACTAGAGATCTACCGAAATCTAACCGCGCAATATCCCATATGAACATTAAGTACTGCTGCAGTAGTGACTTATCAAAACCATAATCAACGCGAATCGCTTCGATTGTTTCTTCACTGGCACCTTCGCCGGCAAGCAAAATAGCGGGATCTCCAGAGAGTCGGAGAAGTAAAAACAGGGTGGTCGAAATCGTACCCAGTAAAACAACTAACTGAAGTAGTCGAGAACCGACTGCTTTCAACCTTGCCTTCAAAATTTATGCCTTTCAGTTAGTGAACCGGGCTTCCTAAGGAAAGCCCGGTTCACATTCTAAACTGTAAAGAAGTTGACGATTTGGAAATCGCCCAGCAATATCTACTTTACGTAGATATTTTCGTAAGTAATTGAACGGTTACCCGCTGAGAATCCCTTAACACCTTTACCAAGTGCGTAAAGGTCAATCTGCTCAACGATATACAACGCTGGAGCACTTGCAGTTACTTTAACTGCAACGTCCCGCAGAATTGCAAGGCGCTTAGCCGCATTAAGTTCAGTTGCAGCCTTCTTAACTAACGCATCTTCTTCAGCGTTGCAGTAGAAAGCGCCAACTGGCTTACATACGAAGATTGCATATGGACGAGACGAATCTCCACGTGGGGCAGAGTTCCATGAAAGTCCGAATGCTTCACCCTTCCAGCTGTTAGCGTTGTATTGAGGTAACCACTGAGCGAAAGTAATAGTGGTGTAGTTCAAAGTAACGCCAACTTTGGCAAGGTCTGCCTTAACAGCTTGATAGATCAAGTTATCTGATGGGAATGAACCAACAGTGATATCTGCAGCAATTGTTAGACCCTTTTCATAACCAGCTGCGGCAAGAAGTTCTTTTGCCTTAGCAGGATCATATGGGTAGCCCTGAACAGCCTTGTTGTAACCGTAGACCACAGGAGTTACGCCCTGTGTTGCGGCCTTACCTTTACCGGCAAGAAGACCATTAGCAATTGCTTCTTTATCAACTGCGTAGTTGAGGGCTTGGCGAACGCGAACATCCTTAACTGCCCCGCCAGCTGTAACGTTAAATGCCAATGACATAACTTGTGGCGCTGGTACTGAAATTACGGTTGCTTTTGATCGCTTAGCAGCAGCAATTTGATCTGGGTTAATTCCAGCAACCATATTTACTTGGCCTGATTGAAGCGCCTGTAAACGTGAAGCTGCATCTGCCAGTGGAGTGATGATTAGCTTGGCTGCCTTTGGTTGGCGCCATGAACCAGTGAACGCGCTCATTTCAATTCGGGTAGTTGTAATTGAATCAACTTTGAATGGACCGGTACCGATAGGTGCCTTAGCAAATACATCTTGTCCAGCGCTCTTCCAAGCTTTTGGAGCCACGATATAAAGAGCTGCCAACTTAGCAGGCAAGATCGCATCAGGAGTCTTTGTCGTAATATCAATTACGTACTCACTGACTTTCTTTGATCCAGTTAATTCTGGAAGTTCGGTTGAACCAATAACAGTCTTGCGACCATCAGCGCTGGTTAGGAAATCAATAGTCTCGTTTACTGCATCAGCATTAAATGCTTCACCGTTTGAGAACTTGACGCCTTCGCGCAAAGTAAAGCGCCATGTGGTGCTGTTAACTGTCTTCCAATATGTAGCAAGACGAGCGCGAACAATTCCTTTATCGTCTACGCGAGTTAGCGCATCGAAGATTGCTGCGTAGGTGTGGATACCAGGAGTTCCTGGACCTTCTTTAAATGGGTTTCCCTGACTTGGTGGAAGTCCAGGTACTGCAATTGTAATTGTTCCGACTGCGGCACTTACAGGTGCCTGACTTGCGCCAACCATCAACGCCGCCATGGCAACTGATAATGTGGCGCTAAGAATTTTCTTATGACGCATGTGCTCTCCTTAGGTCATACCTACTTGCGGTTGCGAGAACTTTGCTATAACACACGAATAAAGTCAATGAAATTCCATTCCGCAGAACACGCTTCTCGGATAAAAATCACGGAAATATAACGATTTGAGATTGTTTTACAAGGTCTATTTTTAACAAGAGTTATAGGGTTAAAGAGTGAAAATCGGCCCGATCGAAACCGTAACAATCTTGACCCATGATTTAGCTGCGTCAGCACAAATGTATATCTCAGGATTTGGCTGGCAGATAAAAAAATCTGAATATGAACTGAGAGTTGAAGAAGCCAGCCGATGGCAGGCAAAAGATCTAGCCGGTGCTCGGGTTCTTGAAGTTTGCGGAATCAATGGCGGTGTCAGATTTATTGAATCTGCCATGTATCAAAATCCGCTTCCGCTTCGAACATTTGGTTGGAGCGCTTTGGAAATATGTGTCGATGATGTTCACAAATATGTGGCTCAGGCAGTTGCGGCTGGCTTTGTGGTTCTAAATGAAGCAGTGCCGCTATCTGGGTCAGCGAAACCTTTGCCACTAATTGCAGCACAACTAGCCGGCATAAATGGTGAAGTCGTTTACATAACGCAAATTTTGAGCGAAGTTCCTAATTTTGAATTACCTGATGTATCGAAGGAATCTGGCAGCATTTTCATCTGTGTTCTTGGCGCCTCTGATTTAGAGAAATCTCGCGAAGTACTTGAATCAAACTTCGAAGTTCGTCGGGCCAGTGATCGTGAAGTGGGAATCAAGGTGATCAATCGAGTTTACGGAAAACCACTTGAGACCTTACATGGATTGAGTTCCTTACAATTAGCGGGTCGAAATGCCATTGAAATTGATCAGTTGCCAGTTGAGGGTGCGCAACGCGAAGTCGCCCCTGGTTATTTGCCGCCTGGAATTAGTATTGTGACAGTTCGCGGTTCAGTTGCTGAAATAAAGATGATTCAGCTTCCAGATAATGCACTATTAGAGATTTTGCCGTACTAACTTTAATGCGTGTAATGCGTTGTCTTATATTTTGCATAAGCTAGGAATCCTTCAAGGCCAAGTTCAGTGCCGATTCCACTATTTTTGCGCCCACCAAAAGGTGCTGAAGTATTAAACCCGAAGCAATTTATGCCAATTGATCCGGTGTCTATTTGGTCAGCCACTTCGCGAGCATGGCTTTCATCATTGGCCCAGACCGAACCAGCTAAACCAAATTCAGAATCATTGGCGATATCAATCGCTGCTTGATCATTATCGGCACTGATTACTGAAATTACTGGACCAAAGATTTCTTCACGACTTATGCGCATTTGATTTGTGGCATCAGCAAAAATTGTCGGGTTTAGATACCAGCCTTTATTCAAGTGTTCTGGTCGATTTCCGCCAAAGGCAATACGGGCGCCCTCAGAAATACCTGATGCAATATAACTTTCAACTTTATCTCTATGCCCCTGGCTAATTAAAGGGCCATTATGCGTTTGGTCGTCAAAAGGATCGCCAACATTTATTGTGGCAGCTGATTGGCAGATCGCATCAAGAACTTCGGCATACCTATTTTTGTTAACCACTACGCGCGAATGAATAAAGCAATTCTGCCCAGTAAATGTGAAGCCGAGGTAAGGCAGATTCTTAGCAAATGCTGTTACATCGACATCTTCTAGTAAGACTGCTGCAGATTTGCCGCCCAGCTCAAGAATGGTTGGCGTGAATGACTCGGCGCAAGTTTTAGCGATAGCTTTTCCGGTTGCAGTTGAACCAGTAAATCCAACTATGCCAACTTCTTTATGAGCCACCAACGCCTCGCCTGCTTGACGTGAGCCAGGGAGAACATTTATTACACCGGCCGGAAAACCAGCTTCGATTGCCGCCTCTGCAAAAATGTAACCTTCTAGCGGCGATTGCGGGCTGGGCTTTAATACAACGGTTCCGCCGAGTGCCAGAGTTGGGCCGATCTTAAACATTCCCATTTCAAGTGTGCCGTTATACGGAACGATTACTGCGGTAACGCCACGTGATTCCAATTTAACTGAAGATCTCTTTACGCTACCTGGGTTTTGTAGCGCCGGGATCAAACGCGTTTGATCTAGTTCTAGTTGTTCGGCTAAATCTGCGTAATACCTAAGTAGTTCAGCTGGTCGACTGGGGCGCGAAACGGTTGGTTTATATGGTCGGCCAAGTTCGTGAGCATAAAGAATGGATAATTCTTGATGTTTAGCTTCCAAAATATCTGCGAACTTGCGCATGACTTTAGTGCGTTCAGAAATTGCCCAAGTGCTCCAACTATTCTTTTTAGCAAATGCCGCACTTGCAGCTTTTACGGCTAGGTCGATATCAGCTGTATTTGCATCTGGGACTCGGCCGATTAGCGCTTCGGTACTTGGGCTAATGATTTCGATAAGGTTCTTAGAATTTGGTTTTACCCAGTCGCCACCAATGAAGAAATTGTCTCGGCGGTATGTATCTAAATACAAATTCTTAATCTCGTCGTTACCCATTTACTTCGCCTTATAGTTCTTAGGTAGACCCGGTGATTTAGAAATCCAGACGCTCTTAGTCCAGGTGTAAAGATTCGGCGCATCGGTGCCGCCTTCGCGGCCATAACCCGAACTGCCGACTCCGCCGAACGGCATTAGGTCAGAAAGAACTCGGTAGGTATTGACCCAAATATTTCCAACCCGTAATTCGCTGGCAACTCGATGAGCTCTACTTATATCACTCGTCCAGATTCCGGCAGCTAATCCGAAATCACTGTCATGTGCTTTCGAAATCGCATCAGCTTCATCTTTAAAGGTAGCAATACTTAGAACTGGTCCAAAGATTTCTTCCTGCACAACTGCCGATGAATTTGGCAGATCTATGAAAGCCGTAGGCGGAACATAAAACCCGCTAGCTAAATCTGCGCTACTTGGCACCTGGGCAGAAGCGATTACTTTGCCACCATCTTTCTTAGCAATTTCAATGTAATCTAAAGTTTTCATCGCTTGAAGTTTTGTTACTTGCGGCCCAACTTGAGTACCAGATTCACGTGGGTCACCAACAACTAAGTTCTCAAAGCGAACCTTTATTTGTGCGATGAATTCTGCAGCGATGCTCTCTTGTATAAATAGCCGTGAGCCAGCGATACACATTTGGCCACAAGAACCAGTAATTCCTTCGACCACGCCATCTAAAGCCGCGGTTAAATCTGCGTCGGCAAAGACCAGTTGGGCTGACTTGCCGCCTAATTCAAGAGCTGCTGGTGCAAAATGCGCAGCTGCTGCCGAACCAACTGCTGCGCCACTCTTATCTGAGCCCGTGAAAACAACTAACTTGGTACGAATATCTGCAACTAATTTCTTGCCAATTTCAGGCCCACCAGTTAGAACTTGCGCGACTCCTTTGGGAACTCCGGCCTCATGCAGAATCTCTAATAACTTCAGTGCAGTTAGCGGAGTTTCCGCAGCTGGCTTAAGAATGGAAACATTTCCAAAGGCAATTGCCGGCGCTATTTTCTTAGCTGCAAAAAAGTAAGGAACATTCCAGGGAATTATGCCGACTACTACGCCGTAAGGTTCGCGCTCTGTGTATGCATGAAACTCGCCAGGCACTGGCACAACGGTGCCAACTAACTTATCGGCATAGCCGCCGTAGTATTCAAAACACTCGGCTGCTCTAATTGCTTCGCGCTTAGTATCTGCTAATCGCTTACCTGTGTTTATAGTTTCTAACTCGGCAATTTCATCGGCGCGCTCTCGCATTAGTTGGCCAGTCTTAGTCAAAATCCGACCACGCTCACTCGCTGAGGTATTGCGCCAGGCCGCAAAACTCTCGGTTGCTAAATCAAGTGCGGCATCAACTTCGGCTAAAGATAAATCTGGGACATCAGCAATTTCCGCACCAGTAATTGGTGTATAAATTTTGCTCATTACTCCCCCTACTTAACTAACTCAGAAATCATGCTAGCTCGGGCAATTACCTGCTTAACAATTTCTGGATTCCTGGTCTCGGCTAGCAACTCGTTTAACCGAGAAGATCTAGCTTCATAGTCGGGATTATCCACGGTTTTATGATTTGTTGTGGTGGTGGGCTGCAAGAAATTAGTACAAAACTCTTTGCGCTCCTTGCCATATGCAGCAATGGGCTGGTCGCTATTTGAAGAAATTGCCGCCATCAATGCATTTACTAGCGCAGCCGCATCTTGAACCCCAGAGTTAAGGCCCATGCCCCCATTAGTCGTAGTTAGGTGAGCAGCATCGCCAGCCAGAGCAATGCGCTTTACGCTAAATTCCCGCGCAATTCTTTGATGCGAGCGATAGACCTCGTATTGCTTTAACTTCAGATCAGCCAACGAAACCCCAGGCAAAAGGTTTAACAGCAGTTCAATTGCGGCAACAAAGTCTTGGCTTGGTTCTGCAATAGATCCGCGATCGTCGCTAGAAATATCTACCCCTTCAAGCGGGGTCGTCATAGCAATTCGCCAAATATCAGGGGTTCGAATCATGGATAAGCGCCCAGTTGGCCCGGACCAATAAGTAACTGGTGCTAAACCAGGAAAATGATCTTCAAACTTAAATGGCGTTGCAACTACCGTAGTTGGATACGGATAAGTGAAGCCATCTAGTTCAATGCCCAACGCCTTACGAACTGCGCTGTGACTTCCATCTGCGCCAACTAGCCATTCAGCGCGCAGAGTGTTCGTGGCTCCGGCTTTGGTAACTTCAACCGAAACGCCTGATTCATCTTGAGATACTGATTCAATCAAAGATTCGTATTGGATTTCGACATTGGAATTTAGCGCTGCCGCATTTCTAAGTAATTTCAGAACTTTGTATTGCTCAAACTGCAACCTAAATGGAAACTTAACTAGCCCTTCCAGACAGTTGTAATCGAAATTTGCTACATCTTTTATCTCTAGATCGCGATATTGCAAAACTTCTACTTTAATGGCACCGGCAATAATCTCATCAGCTAGTCCTAGTTCATCAAAAATAGCTAGCGTTGGCGGATGAATAGTTGAGCCGCGCCATTGCGGTGGCACTTCGATTGAATTCTTTTCTAGTACTAAAACCTTAATTCCTTTTTGCGCCAGACCAAGAGCTGTCACAAGACCAACCGGCCCAGCACCAACAACAATCACTTGTGCGTTTAGTTCACTCATACAGTCGCAACTTTAAGAATTTGATTGTGTAACTTATTCAAGGCAGCACTTCCGCTATTTGGAATCTGAGTTAACTGTTTCATCTCACTAAATAGGTTCCAGATGCCAGCAATCTGGCTGGTAACAACCGGAATTTCTACAGAAGTGATCATTTCTTCGATCGGCTCGAGGCTCGGAACCCCGGTTCCGGCCACTAAAAGCACGCGATTAGGGCGTTTTTCACCGCTGCGACTAATGGCCTCGCTAAGCGTCTTGGCCATCTCGGATTTAGTTAAGTCATAGATATTGCCAGACTTATTGATCTCAACTAATTCAACTATTTTGTAGCCAGCGCTAACCCAGAACGCGGTCAGCTCGGCAGTAAGCCAGGCTGGATATGGTGAAATTAGAACTAATTCTTTGGCGCTAAGTGATTGTAAAACTTTAGCTACTGAGCCAGCGGCAGAGACAACTGGCTTACCTAATTGCTCACTAGCTTCATCAGTCCATTTCTTATCACCGCTCAAACCAATTGGATAAGACGAACCTGTGCAGGCAACTAAAACGCCATCCAAATCTAAACCCTTTAGAGTATTAATGGCAGGTGGCAAATCGGAAAGGTACTTAGCTAACCGTTGCTTCAGATCTAAATCTGGATAATTTGGAAACCGAGCGACGTACGGGAAATAACTACTGGGTGCGAGTTTATGAATTTCAGGCTCAACTGCTGGATTAGCGCATGGAACAACTACGCCAATTTTCCGCTGCATGTTTAGCAATCTAAGTAGAAATTATTCAGTGACTACTGGGTATCAAGCTTTGCGCCGATATCTTTAAGCGAGCCAAAGATTCGTTCAACAAAAGCATCGCGCTCAGCGCTCTCGAAAGCAAAAGAATCATCGCGAATGATTGAATCAGGGCTGTTAATGACACCATTTGCAACCGCCGCACCTTCGACCTCAGCCAATCTGCGCTTCACAACCCAGAGTTCGGCCGCTAACTCAAAAATCACATGAAGAATGTGATCGTTGATGTTATCGGGAGCAAATTTGCCTAGCGGCTCACGCTGGCGATCGCTCACTTAACACATTCCCAGGTCGAAGTCTTGCCTTGAATCACATTCTTGACTGAAGCAAATTCTGCATCCAAGAATGAATTCAGATCTGAATGCACGAAGTTATAAGCATATGGCTCATTGTTGAAGCGATGATCGAAATAACGGTCGTAATCACTCCAAACATTAAGCGGTGTAGTTGCTTGCAGCATGTCATTAATTACCAGAATTCCGCCTGGGCGTAGTACCCGCTTTGCTTCTTGCACTGCAATGCGACCTTCGGCCACAGGCATCTCATGTAGCAATGTGCTCATATAAATAAGGTCAAATGTGTTATCCGCAAAATCCAGCTTCTCGGCTAGTTGCTGTGAGAAGTGAACTTCAGAGTTAAGTCTGGTTGCCCGCATGTGCGCATAACGAACAAGTGGACCAGCAATTTCAACGCCATGAATTTCAGCGCTAGGCCAACGTAACTTCGCTGCAACCGTTCCTGAGCCAATCGCGCAAGCGACATCAAGGAATTTATTCATAACCCCGTCGGCTGGCATTGGAAGCATCGAAATGCGTTCAATTTTTGCTTCATCTTTATCGTTTGAACCACCATGGAAAACTTTTGTTCCATAGTGATAAACATGTCCGCTTAGCGGATCTGCGTGATAGCTACCTGGTTGGCGGTGATAAGGAATCGCGGTGAAGTAGTCTGGATAAACAAAGTTTGGATCCCAGCGAAGTGTTCCTGGTCCATCTTTCTCTGCATCAGTTAACTCTTGTTCTAAGTTCGCGCGGTTCTTCGCATATGAATCTACAACTCCAGCCCAGTTTTGACCTTGAGTACTGTGCAGCATGCGATTGCGTATTCCGATAACTGGAATTGGGTCAGCAACAGAGCAAGTTTCTTCAATCTTAGGATTTTCAGATTTAATCTTGCCGGCATCGATTTCTGATTTAAGGGCGCGGGCAGATGATGGATTCATTGAGCGCAATGCAAACATACGCAGACCTTCGATGAAATCTAGATAGCTCTCGTCATCATAAGAAGACATTGCTGCCATGGTTCCAATAAAGCCACGTCCAGTTGGACCAGTCTTAGCTGCGCTTTGGTTGGCCATCACTTAACCCCATTCTCGTGTTTCATTGCAAAAAGGCACTTAACCCAATGTGCACTTGGTATAAATTATCACCCGGGCATAGGGCGGGCAAGAGATAATTCGTGCGCCTTTCCACCTAATGAAACTGTGTTTTATTCGAGAGGCGATTACTGATTCTTTTGTGAGTAAAACATCGGTGATCCGCTAACTTTGCCTAATGCTTAATAAATATCGCCAGGTGTTTGCTGGTAACACAGCCTGGCGCTTTTCAACGGCAGGCTTTATTGCAAGGCTTCCCATCTCAATGGTTGGCATTGGCGTCTTGATGTATGTCGAGGCTGAACGCGGTAGTTACGCAATCGCGGGCGCAGTTTCTGGATCAATCGCTATCGCATCTGCAATTGGCGGACCGCTGAGTTCTAGGTTGATTGATAAGCTCGGGCAGCATCGAGTTTTACCAATCCAAATCTTGATAATTACGATTTGCTCAATTGCACTGGTCTTGTTGATTCCATCTAGCGTTCCAGCGCCATACCTTTTTATCTTCTCAATAGGTAGCGGCATTGCATACCCGTCAATTGGTGCGCTTGTTAGATCTCGCTGGACCGCGTTACTCGTCTCAGGCCCGATTTTGCTAACTGCATTTTCAATCGAAAGCATAATTGATGAGTTGATCTTTATTGTTGGGCCAACGATCGCCGCTACGACTTCGGTCAAAATACATCCAGCAGCTCCACAAGTAATTGCCACTTTCCTGCTGGCAGGTGGTGGACTTTGGCTAGCTTCAATGCGCAATAGCGAGCCCCCAATTAATGCGCATCTAGGTAAGCGAGGCAAGCCAGTAATTTTTCAGAATGGCCTTATCTACCTTTGGGCAGTCCATATTGCCAGCGGTATCTTCTTCGGTGCTATTGAAACATCCATCATTGCCTTTACCAAGATAGCCGGCGAACCAATCTATGCTGGAATAGTCATAGCGCTTTGGTCATTTGGGTCCTTAGTTGGAGGCATAGTTTATGGCGGAGTGCAGTTTAAATCACCGCTTCATAAGCATTTAATCGTGGTTAGCTTCCTTCTAGTTCCCGCAACAGCTGCAATGGTTTTTGTAAACAGCATCTTCATGCTGGCCTTGCTCACGATAGCTGCAGGGATTGGCGTTTCACCTCTTTTGATTGCAAGTGCTGCCATTACTCAGAGCCGCTCCCCCGTAGGTCGTACTACTGAGGCGATCGCAACCATGTATTCAGGTATTGGCCTGGGCTTTGCCTTTGCACTGGCTATGGCCGGTTGGCTGATTGATAAACGTGGAACTGACTACTCATTCGCACTTGGTGCGCTGGCTGCCCTTGTTACTTTCGCCATTACTATTATTGGGCGCAATAAGTTTAGTTCGGAGCTCTAAAGGCCTAGGTCAAAAATATGTAAGTGACTAAATCGTACGCCCGAAGATACTAATTAACTTGAAGCTCGTGAATTTTTTCTTCCGAGATTTGCACTGAATCTAGATGTAAATTCAGATTGTATAAGTCACTTCGATAATGACAGATTGCTTTCATAACAATATTCCCATTTTGGTCGGCGTCAATAACTCTCATTCTAAGAGTTGGAATACTCTGATCAATTTGCAATAACTTCATCTCTGCTTCGTTTGGTATATGTGCTGAAATACGATTCTCTGCTGTTTTTATAACTATTTCATGTTTTTCTTTCAAGAAAGTGTATAAAGATCCGGTAAGGACGCTCTTGTTCAAGTCTGGCACGAGATCTTTTGATAGATACAGTTCCTCGATTGAAATAGGCGTATCGTTGCCATAGCGAACACGTTTGGCTTTAAATACGACAGAGTGCGTATTTATTCTCAATGTTTCAGCTAAATTCTTATCAGCCTTGATTTCCTTGAACGAAACTACCCGACTAGTAACGCAGAAGCCGCGGTCAGTCATGGTGTTTGAAAAAGACTTAAGGCTTAGACCACTAGAAGTAATTGGTTTTACGACAAAAGTTCCAGATCTAGCACTTCTAAAAATCAGTCCTTCCTCAATCAAGATATCCATTGCCGCTCTTAATGTCATTCGGCTGACACCAAAGCGCTCCGATAACACGCGCTCACCAGGTAACCTGCTTCCAAGGCGAAGTTCCCCTAGTAAAAGCAGCACTTGCTCTCTAGCTCTCATTATCCCGGCTTGCATATTTTTATTATAAGCCTCTGTGTCTGAGATTGGAATAGATTGCACTTATCCAATTACAGGCATTTAAGCTGGCGATACTTCTCATAAAACCTTAAACCTTTTGGTTAAATTTTGTTAGCTAAAGAAATCAGATCACGAAATGTTATTAAGTAGCTTTATGGCAGCCTGCATCATTTTCTCTGTTGAGCCTTCGCCATAAATTGAACGTCCAACTTCATAGCCATGCTCTTTGAAATCTTTCTGCAGTGGAAAATAGTCAAAGTATCCGTTTGCATAACCGATAATTATCGTATTTTTGAAAGGAGATTTACTGCGAATCTGCTCGCCTACTTCAACCAAATATTCACCTGGTAGTCCCAGAAATACCAGGTCTTTAGAAAGCTTTATCGCTTGAATTTCTAAATTGTCTGAACCTGCTTGATACCTTGGATTTGGGTGGGTCCATCCATATCTTTTTGCTTTTAGAAAAGCTAAGCGTGGCTGATAAATTTTCTTATTAGCCAAACTCGAATCTAACTGGAGATTCTTCTCAAGAGCGGCGATCTCATCTTTATCTTCTTCAACATCCTCAGGTCTTTGTCTAACCAGTGTAATAAACTCACTTTTTACTACAATCTCATCCACCTGAATTACAGATCCAGCAATCTCTTTTTGTGGAGTATCTATACCCCAGCTTAAGTTAACGGCATAACGATCCGTGCCCAGTGCCTGTGACTTGTAAGCAGCAGCTAAAGCTGCTGAGCCAACAATGTTTCCGTTTAGTTCAACATTTTCCCAGGTATGCGCATTCCAAGTTGGATTGATATCTCCACACATTCCTTGAATGAAGACACCAATGCCGCCAAAGTTTTTCTCTATCAGTGAAATCGCAACGCCGGGGAAATCAGCGGAGAAATTCAGGTTGTCATACTCCATAATTGTGGGGTGACATGAGAACGAAACAATTGTGGAGACTGCTTCTCCTTTTTGATTTGCCGCAACAAGCAGATCTAGATTTTCATCATTTGGTCCATCTGGGTCTCGACGGTTCTGGCTAACACCTTCTACGCCTGCTCTAAGCAGCTTTAAAGTCACTTGCTGCTTGTTCGCCATAGCATTTGCTCCGGCCTTGCAAACCATAGCTACTAGTAGTGCGGTGTACTCGGGATCCAATAAGTTTCGTACAGCTGCTGGACCGGCATGTGTATGAGTAGCTGAAATCATAATATTTGCTTTTTCTACTCCCACTTTTTGCAGAAGTTCAGTGCGAAGGATTTCAGTTAAGTCATCACCAACCGCGACTAGATCGCAAACAACAATCAACGCTGACTTTTTACCATCATAAATATAAATGGCTCGGGCGAAGAGCGGGTCGTGGGTTCCTTTCGACTTATCTAATCGGTTCCCGTACCCGCCCATCACCATCGGCTTTTCCGGCGTAATTTCTACCTTTGCGCAACCTAGCCAAAGAGCAGAATTGCTGGTCATGACTTTATCTCTACAATTTTGCCTGTTTCGAGAGACTCATGCATCGCAACTAATAAATTAGTATTCAGTAAACCATCATTAATAAGATCTAAAGATCTGTCATTACTGTTTACGCGATTGATAAATGAACCCCAAGCAGCTGGTGCCCATGCTAAAACTCTTGGATAGCTATATTTAGTTGGTGTCGCTTTTATACTGGTTTGTTCAAAGGTGTCCATCCATAGCGTTCCTTCGCTTCCAACTATCTGATATTTGAAATCAACAACGAATGGCAGGGAATCCGGAAGAACCCAAGCAGACTCAAAGATGCCATCTGTACCATCGTCGTACTTAACCATCGCGTGAATGTAATCCCACGTTGGAATGCCCATTCCTTGCAACTTATTCTTAGTACCGTTAGCCCAAACTTGCACTGGCTTTCTATTTCCAAACCAACGAGCAAGATCGAAGCAATGGCTAAGTAAGAACCAACCACTAGTTGAATCTCCAGCCCACTTTAAATTCTTTGAAGGTGAAACTAAAGCATTATTTAGGCGAACGTTAAAGCATAATAAATCGCCAACTTCATTAGCCTCGATTGCTTCCTTCGCCCTAACAAACGGAGGATTAAATCTATTACTGAAATTCACCTGGCAAACAATGTTATTTTTCTCTGCTGCTGCAACCATTGCCTTAGCGTCTTCAATATTGGTAGCGAGAGGTTTTTCTACAATGATCGCTAAACCGCTATTTGCAGCTGTAATGAAGGGATCTCGGTGATGAGGATCTGGGGTTGCGATATAAACTGCGTCCAAATTTCCAGCAGCGATCATGTCCTCTAGAGATGAGAAGTATGGAACGTTTAGTTCAGTTCCTACTTTCTTTGCTAGCTCAGCATCCAAATCACAAACAGCCGCCAAGGACCCGCCTTTGTAATCTTCCTTTGAAAGAGCTTTTGAGGCACCCAGACCCATAACTCCAAGACCAACAATTCCAAATCTGACCATTTTCTTACCTTTCGTTAGTTTGTTTAGTTTTGTGATTTTCTAGCTCAAATCGTTACGCGCCCAAACTCCTTCCATCATTACGGCTTGGGTATCAAAGTTTGCATCCAATACAACTAAATCGGCGATTTTTCCAGCTTCGATAGAACCCAAATCTCTATCTAGCCCAACGATTTTTGCAGCGTTTAGAGAAGCCAACTTGCTTAAATCATGTAGCTCGATATCAGAAAATTTAAGGCAATTTTTCAATGCCAAGTTCATATTCAGGCTACTTCCGGCAAGAGTGTCTGATCCCTCAATAATTATGCGGTTACCTTCTTTTACTAAAGTTCTACCATCAGGTCGCGAGAACTTTCCATCGCCCTCTCCTGCATAACTTGTTGAATCTGTAACTAAATTAACTCTGTCCATGCCTTTGCGAGCTAGCAGTACTCGAAATGCCACTGGATGAATATGAACTCCATCAAGGATTGCTTCGCAGAAGATATCTTCAGCATCTAAGACTGCCCCTACCATGCCGGGTTCACGGTGGCGAAGAGGCGACATTGCATTGAACGTATGAGTGGTAGATGTTGCTCCAAGTGCAATACCCTTTGTTGCTTCCTCAAATGTAGCCTCGGAATGTCCCAGCGAGGCAACAATATTCTTAGAAATTAAGTACTTGATAAGTTCCAATCCACCTTTAATCTCAGGGGCAACGGTAACCATGCTTACTGAATTATTAGATGCAAAAATTAGTCGATCCATAAGTTCGATAGATCCCTCTAGAATCAATGGAATATGGTGCGCACCATTCCTTTTCGGCGAGATAAATGGGCCTTCCGTGTGAATTCCAAGAACACGTGATCCTTTGCTAGGCGCATTTGCACTTGCCGATAAGGAAGCTAAAACTTTTTCAAGAAATACAAACTCCGTGGTACTGGTAGTAGTAAGCATTGATGTAGTTCCATGCTGAAGGTGATAACTTCGCGCTTTTTCATGATCTGTAGCTTCAACTGAGTTGAAGGAGCCTCCTCCTCCACCGTGAACGTGTAAGTCAATAAAACCAGGAAAAATGTATTTACCCGTTAGATCAAGGGCATCTCTATCCTCAGGCGTTGAATCAGATTGCTCCGTTACTTGCTTGATTCGGCCATTTTCAATATCTATTACACCTTTTTCAATGACTCTATCTGGCATAACAACTGTGGCATTCTTGAGCGTCAACTGATTCTCAGGCATAGTAAAGGCCTTCTTTCGAATTTGTTAGCTCTACTGCGCCGAGAATTACTGCATCAGATCCAAGAAAACTTCTTTCGACTAAATATCTCCGTCTGACTGAATTAGATTCTGCATTTTTGAGAGTCTCTGTAACTGCCTGGAAATAAGTGTCGCTCCCGAGCGCTAAGCCGCCTCCCAGCACACATATTTCAGGATCTA
This sequence comes from Candidatus Planktophila sp., assembly GCA_964201645.1. GTDB lineage: Bacteria > Actinomycetota > Actinomycetes > Nanopelagicales > Nanopelagicaceae > Planktophila. The sequence continues at coordinate 18,661 of CAXNEB010000009.1, read as the reverse complement.
GGATTTGAATCTGATTAAAAATTGCTAAACCTAAGGTTTTCCCTGCTTCAACCAATATTCGCTTTGATTCTAAGTTGCCCTGGTCTGCTTCTTTTTGCAGGTCAGCTGCTAATTTTCCAGAATCACGCAGAATTGCTCCACCAGAAGCAGCTCTCTCAAGAGTTTTATCGCGATCTATTTCATTTCCGTCAATTATTGTCTGTCCAATTTCTCCGGCAAAGTTATTAGATCCACCCCAAACTTTTCCATCTATAACAAATGCACAACTGATGCCAGTGCTGGCGGTGAAATAGAGGAGATTTCTATACTTGCCTTTTCGAGCAGAGTATTCAGCAAGTGCCGCGCAAGACTTATCGCTCTCCAATTTGATATTTTCAATACCTAACAAGGACCTGAAGTGTTCGACAACGCTTACCGAGTTCCAATCAAGATTTATAGCCCTTATCACTACGCCATTCTTTATATCTAAAAGCCCTGGAGATGCGATGACGGCCGAGACAATGCCGTTCGGATCAATACTTGATTCGCTGCAAAGAGTCGTGAATGCCAAATAGAAATCTCGCTGGAATTCATCGAAACCATTAGCAGATGTGGGAATTTGTTTCGTGGCAATAATCTTATTTTCTATGGCAAGTGCAATTATTGTCTTTGAGCCGCCTATGTCGACGGCTAAATTAAGAGAGTCTACTTCGTTCAAAGTCATACCGCCGGCGGAGCTTTTTCTCGTTTAAGGGTGGCATTGGCACTATCGCCTTGATCAACATTTGCGCTGACAAGAACTGGCGGAGTGATTCCTCTTGAGAGCATTTCCTTAGCTACTGCGAAATTGATTACCTGGGCAAATATTGCGAAGCACGCAGTCGAAGCTGAACATATTTTCTTGCCATCTGGCACCTCAACTGTGGCATCTCCGTAGACAGATCCATTATTAAGGAAAATATCTACAACATCTAACAATTTCTTTCCAGATTCATGTCTTGAAATAGACTCTGAGGTATGCAGTAATGAACCAATACCGATTACCTTAATTTTTCTGGCTTTGCATTCCATTGCCATTTCAATAATTGCTTTATTTCTTCCAGATTGCGAAGCAATAATAACTAGATCTTTATCGGTAACTTGATGGTGATTCAATAGCTTTACGCCATTTTCGGACTGTCGTTCGGGCTCTGAATCTCTTAGATCCCAATTCGCATTACGAATTTTTTCTCTGAAATCCTGTAGATGCATTGATGTATAAAAGGACATTCCTCCTGCGCGGCTGGCCAGTTCCATGGCGAAAGCCTGAGCGTGTCCAGCTCCAAATGTGAATACTTTGCCGCCACCCGAATAGACATCGACGATCAGATTAGCGACCTCATTAATCTGACTGAGCTGTGACTTCACGGCGTTAACACCTAGACTCGAGATCAAATTTGCTACATCAATCTCACTAAACTGCGAACCATTCCCCAACCTAGCCTGATTTTGCATTACATCCTCCATATATTCGCTTGGTTGGTCATGATCGTTTAACCTTTAACGCTTCCTGCTAATAAGCCACCTACAATAAACTTCTTTGCAAAAATGGTGAACAGTAAGACTGGAACAAATAGGAATGAACAGGCCGCCGCTAAAAGGCCATAATCAATATTCTTTTCGGTGATAAACCTTGTAATGAATACGGTTACTGGCTTGGCCTTAGATTCCGACATAATCACAGGAACCAAGAATTCATTCCAGGCACCTATGAGTGTGAATATTGCTACGGTCACAATTCCTGGAGTCAATAATGGCCTAATGATGTGCCAAATAACCTGTAAGCGTGAGGCACCATCTACGAATGCTGCTTCCTCCAATTCATATGGAATTGATTTTACGAAAGCTACCAAAATCCAAGTTGCAAAAGGAAGAATTAAGGCAGAAAGGATCAAAACTTGCGTTATGACTTTATCGTAGAGTCCAAATTGAGAAACTAGCGCAAATAGCGGAACTAAGAGAACGATCGCAGGCGTCACCTGAACTAGAGTTACAAGCAAAATAATTAGTTTTTTGCCTGGATAATTCATTCTACTTAATGAATAAGCTAACGGAGTCGCAGCAAATACAACCAATAAAGTTGTAAAGGTAGCTACCAAAAAACTGATCTTAACGGCATCGTAGAATTCTTCATTCCCTGCAAGGTATCTAATATTCTCTGATGTCGCCTGAAAATTAAACAGTAGTGGCGGAAAAGCTTGTGCATCTGCATTTGACTTAAGAGCAGTCGATAGCGTGTAGTAAACTGGAAAAATGATGATTATAGAAATACTAATCAATAGGAAATACCCATAAACTTTACCGATAAATGAGGTTTTCATTTCACACCTTCGTCATCTTTAAAAATATAAAATACACAGGCATCACAATCGCCACAATCGCCACCGAGATTGCCGAGGCTCGGGAAGTATCAAAATAGGTAAAAGCTGTTTTAAAAGCCAAAAACGGCAGGTTGACTGTTGCATTACCTGGTCCACCGCTTGTAAGCACAAAGATTGTGTCAAACATTCTAAAAGCATTCACTGAACGAATAATCACAATTACGGCAATCACCGGTGCCAGCATCGGAATAATCACTCGCAGATTCGTTTGCCACCAATTTGCGCCATCTATCGAGGCAGACTCAAGTACTTCTTTCGGCAAATTCAAAATTCCTGCCATCAATACTAGAACTACGAAAGGAAGGTGTCCCCACCACTCAAGAAAAATAATAGCGCTCATAGCTGCGCTTGGTGAGCTCAGAAAATTGATATCGAGCCCGACAAAGCTCTGCAACCACCTTATGGTTCCAATGTCAGGATTTAGCATTAAGGACCACATCATGCCTATCGCGACGGGTGTCAAAAGCATTGGCAGCATGATGACGCTGACAAAGAAACTCGTTCCCCTCATGGACCTTGAGAGCACTTTGGCAATTACATAACCAGTAGTCAATTGGGTCAAGATACTAAAGAATGTAATCAGCAAACTTATTTTAAGTGCTTCACCGAATGTAACTGAAAATACATCACTCTTATAATTCGCTAGCCCTACGAACTTTGTAGGTTCCGAAGAAATCAAACTGGAATTTGTCAATGAATAGTAGAAACCAGTAATAAGCGGAGCCAAAACAACCGATATCAGCAGCAAAAGACCAGGAAGTGAAAACAAAACTGCTAGTCCGCTAGAGCGAGAGTACCTTCTTGCGTTTCTAATCTCTGTTGAAACCATCGATGCTCCACCCCATTTATTTACCTGAGAACTAAATTGTAGAAAGCAGGATGATGGCCTTTAGGGCCATCATCCTGCTGCAACTACTATCCCTACAATCTGCCTGACTTCACGAAGATTGCTTTAACATCAGCATTCAACTTCGCAATTCCGGCATCAAAACTAATTTGCTTTGTTGCCATAGCATTTAGGCCACGATTAACCACATCCATTACTTCCGTGATTTCTGGAATTCTGTATAGTGGAATCGCATTCTTATTAGCTGTCTCCATTACTGCGGTGTACGGAGCAACCTTTGCCAGTAAGGCCTTCTGTGATGAGCTAACGAGAGTACGACCTGAAGGAGGTGCACCTGCCTTTAGGAATGCCTCGGCATTTGTCTTGCCAAGTGTGTATTCCAAGAATTTCCAGGCATTAGTTTTCTGACTTGAATATTGATTAATTCCAATCAACCATCCAAATAGGAATGTTTCCTTTGAGCCGTTCATGTGTGGCGCATCAGCTAAAGCTAGTTTGTCAAATACCTTTGGTGATTGCTTTTCGCTGCCAAGGATTGAATACCAACCAGTTGCATTTAGCATCTGGCAAACTTCAAGTTCCTGCATTGCTTGAACCGCATTCAACCCGCCTCCAGAAATAACAGATGCTGGAGTGGTATAGACAAGATCCATGGCCATCTTTATCGCTGCCTTTGTAGGCGCAGAATCAAAAGTAGGCTGGAAGGTCTTTTGGTCAAAGAATGCCCCGCCATAGTTATGAATCATCGCACCGATTCTATAAGCAGCTGCTGCTGGACCATAAGGAACTGCTGATCCGAAGTATCCGGCATCATTACACTTCTTTGCATTGCTGGCATATTGTGTCCAAGTCCTTGGAACCTTTAGACCCAACTTTGCATAAAGATCTTTTCTGTACCACAAGACATAAGGCTCAGTTGAGAGAGGTAATCCCAATCGCTTTCCAGCGAAAGTTCCATATGCCTTTAGTTGGTTCGCAATACGTGAGTCTTGATATTCGCGAGACGCAACAGCTCGAAGCCCAACTTCATCTAGACAGCCGCCGCTGGCCAAGGCAGTTAGATGCTGACTGTCATACTGAACTACATCGTTAGTAGAGGACTTAGTTTGGCAAGCCAAAAGTAATTTTGTAACAATATCTCCCGTTGGTACGGTAATAAAGTTAACTTGAATTCCGGTCTTGGCTGTAAATCCTGGAGCCATAGCTTTTAGTGCATCAGAACTTGGGCTTACAGTTACGAAGACATTTATCTCTTGAGCTGCTCGCGCAGAAACTGACATGGAAGAAACCATGGCAACACTTAGTAATGTTACAAAAACTTTACGCTTATTGATATGAACTTTTAGCATTTACTTTTTCCTTTCTACTTCCTAATGTGTTCACTTATAACAATGGAGCCAAACAACTTCTGGCAACTTCATATTGCCGTGAGCCACAAGTTACACCAACAAACTCAAAAATGTAATAATTGCAAAATAATAATTAATAAATTATTTTTGCTTTTAAATAACAAAAAGATGCAAATAAAAATAGACCAGTCGAAAATTGTTATTAAAAAATAATTAATAAATTAAAGTGAACTGGTGATATGCTGATAATTAAGTGAAGAAGTTTCGAAAATCTTTTTAGACCAGATTGAATTTGGAGGTTCGCGAATGATTGATAAGCCATCCATTTTGCGCCAGAAAGGAAAGTATTCCGCAGGTTTAGCTCAGATCAAGTTACCTGCAATTAGACCAGCAAAACTTGGAATCAGAACCAAAGGTTTCGACTATAAATTGAGTTCCAACCCGCATAAGGTGACAGCCCCATGACTTTTATTGAATATGAATCCCTTAACGAGTTAAGTAAATTGGTTGGTTCAGTAATTGGTACCAGTCCTACGATGAGGATAGACCAGCAAAGAATTGATCGTTTTGCTGAGATAACTCTGGATAATCAGTGGATTCACAATGATCCAATAGCAGCTAGCGAAGGTCCCTATGGCACAACTATCGCTCATGGTTTCTTAATTCTTTCACTCATAACCGCACTTGAATGCCAGAGCTACTCAATCGGCGATGTAAAGGTAAGAATTAACTATGGTCTTGATAGATTGAGATTCATTACCCCCCTGAAAGTCAATTCCGAAATTTATCTTACGACAAAGTTGATCTCAATCGAGGAAGTTAAATCTGGAATGAAAATTCTTAAAGAAAATACAGTTCTTTGTCCAACTGAGTCTAAGCCGATCTTGTCTGCTGAAAGAATCACTCTGGTGACACTAAATGATCAATAAAATAGTAGAGTCCTTGACCGAAGCGGTATCTGATGTCGAAGATGGTTGCACTGTACTAATTGGTGGTTTTGGTAATTCTGGTATACCCAATAATTTAATTGCAGCAGTTGTTGCTAAGGGAGTAAAAGATTTAACAATAATCACTAATAATGCAGGAAGTGGAGATTCCGGTGTTGCATCACTTCTTAAACAACGTATTGTGAAAAAAATAGTTACCTCATATCCCAGATCTCGCGGGTCAATCTGGTTTGAAGAATTGTATAAGTCTGGTGAGATTGAATTGGAGCTTTTGCCTCAAGGAAATTTAACGGAAAAAATTAGAGCAGCTGGAGCTGGAATTGGTGCCTTCTACACACCAATTGGCGTTGGCACTCTTCTTGGAAAAGATAAAGAGCAGAAAATGATCAATGGTAAGTTGCATCAACTCGAGTATCCGCTTTTCGCTGATGTTGCGCTCATCTCTGCGAAGACAGCAGACCGTTGGGGTAACTTGGTTTACAGCACGACGGCGCGAAACTTTGGACCGAGCATGGCTATGGCCGGCAAAGTCACTGCAGTAGAAGTCTTGAACATCGTTGACTTGGGTCAGTTAGACCCTGAAGTCATAATCACACCAGGAATTTTCGTCGACAAAGTTGTGAAGGTAAAACGATGACTTTCAAACCTTTGAGCAAGGAAGAAATCGCGAAAAAAGTAGCCAACGACCTTAGAGATGGCCAGTACGTGAATTTAGGAATCGGACTGCCGACTTTGGTTGCTAGTTTCCTGCCTGACGATAAGGAAATTGTCCTACATAGTGAAAATGGAGTTTTGGGGGTTGGTCCAAGACCTCTGCCAGGTGAAGAAGATATTGATCTAATTGATGCTGGTAAGGACTTTATAACTCTGAAACCTGGTGCTTCTATTTTCCATCACACAGATTCATTTATCATGATGCGCGGCGGGCATATTGACGTAGCGGTTTTGGGTGCACTCCAAGTTAGCCAGAAAGGAGACCTAGCTAATTGGGCCACTAATGATGAAACATATCCGCCAGCAGTTGGTGGTGCGATGGATCTTGCTTCAGGAGCTAAAAAGATTTTTGTGATCATGATTCACACGGGTAAAGATGGCACTCCTAAAATTTTGGAAGAGTGCACATTTCCCCTTACAGCAACGGAAGTTGTAACGACTGTTTACACAGATCTTGCTACCCTTGATGTAAAAGATGGGCAGATGTTTGTTAGAGAGATGAGTCCGGGATTAAGTAAATCTGAGTTAATCAAAATGACAGGCGCAAAACTGAATTTCTGATTACTCGGTTCTAGAATTAAACGTTAGGTGACCCAGTTACATAGAGAGTCTGACCCGTAACAAAGCTGGACTTAGGGCTACAAAAGAAGGCAACTGCATTTGCTATATCTGATGGATTACCGATTCGCTTCACTGCTGTTTGATCACTCATCGTAGAAGCAAGTACTGCCCAATCTTGACCAGTCTTTTCAGTTATAGATCTAGTCATGTCAGTTTCAATAAAGCCAGGAGCAATCGCATTTACTGTTATGCCAAACTGACCAAGTTCTATTGCTAGCGTCTTTGCTAAGCCCAATAACGCCGCTTTTGAGGCTGCATAGTTAGCCTGACCTCTTTTGCCTAGCGAGGACCGCGAAGAGATGAAAACAATACGCCCATAGCCGCCTTTAACCATAGCTGCTTGTACAAGTTGGGTTACATGGAATACCCCGCTTAGATTTACATCAATTACTTGAGACCATTCTTCAAAAGTCATCTTGTGAAAAAGAGCATCCTTTGTTATTCCTGCGTTATTGACCAGAATATCTATTCTTCCAAATTTAGCTAAGACTGCATCAACCGCTTCCTTGACTTTTAGTGGCTTAGTTATATCCACTGCAATACCCATGCATTCACCTTTTATAGATTTCAAAGATTCATCTATCTGCATCTGGTCTAAATCTAGAGTAACTACTATTGCGCCTTTGTTGCTTAGCTCTCGAATAATTTCTGCGCCTATACCTCTTGCGCCACCAGTAACAATTGCTACCTGTCCATCTAGTTCATTACTGACGTTTACCATTATAGTTACCTCCATAAAGTCTATTGAGCATCAACCTATATCAGCATAGTTACAATTGGAGTGAAATACATACTATGAAACACCCATTTGAATTATTGAAAATCGATCAGCTAATAACTCAAGAACAACTTGAGATTACAAATTGGATTAAAGATTATGCTGAGAAGAAAATCAAACCAAATGTTCAACAGTGGTATGAGAATAAAGGTGCTCCAATAAGAGAGTTGATGCTTGAGTTTGGAAATCTTGGTCTATTTTCTCTTAACGTTGAAGAAAACACGCACACCTCAAAAAATGCAATCGCATACGGTCTTGCCGCTATGGAAATCGAAGCAATGGACTCTTCCCTCAGATCATGTCTCTCGGTTCAGAATTCTTTGGTTATATATCCTTTGCTAACTTACGGAAGTAAAGAGCAGATCGATCAGTACGCCGAAGGACTAATTAGCGGAAAGTTGATAGGTTCATTCGGCCTAACTGAAGTTGACCATGGCTCAGATCCGGCAAGTATGAAAACTTTTGCTAAGAAGAAAGGTGGGGATTGGGTTCTAAATGGATCTAAAATGTGGATTACCAATGGCTCTATCGCTGACTTAATCGTAGTTTGGGCTCAAACCGATGATGGAATTAGCGGTTTTCTAGTGCCCACTAACTTGCCAGGCTTTTCAGGCGTTGAAATCCCAGGCAAGATATCTATGAAAGCCTCCAAGACCGCGGCGGTCTATCTTGAAAATGTAGTGGTTCCAGATTCGGCGCGTTTACCAGGTGCAAATGGTTTAAGTGGGCCACTTAGATGCCTCAATGAGGCCAGATTCGGAATAGTTTTTGGGGTTATAGGCGCGGCCAATGATAGTTTTACAACGGCTCAAGAGTATTCAATTTCACGCGAGCAATTTGGAAAACCAATTGGCTCTTTCCAGCTGACTCAAAGCAAGCTTGCCGAAATGTCAACTAACTTGAATCTAATGATGTTACTTGCATTGCATATAGGTCAACTCAAGCAAGATGGCAAAATTTCTCCTGAAATCATAAGTTATGGAAAATACAATAATGTTATGAACGCGATCAATATATGTAGGGAGGCACGAACAATTCTGGGCGCTTCAGGAATAACCAGTGACTATTCCCCTCTAAGACATGCGAATAACCTTGAGTCTGTTCTAACTTATGAAGGAACTCATGAGATGCATCTTTTGACAATCGGTAAGGGACTTACTGGAATTTCAGCATTCAAATAGCTAAGAATTCTTAATCTGTAAACGGTATCTAATTCCATTCTTATACCGCAATACGACGAGCGCTAAAAACATAGAAGTAAACGCGCCAACATAAAGTGGGAACCTTGGGCCAAGTAGTTGCGCCTCGAATCCGACCAACAAAACTCCAAAAGTTGTTCCTGCGGTAAAGCAGGATAGATAGACACCGAGGACTCGCCCTCTATAAAAAGTGCTGCAATTTTCTTGTACAAATGCGTTAAAAGATCCCACCATATTTGATCCGGCTGCACCACAGAAAAATACAAGGACTGCAAATATTTCAACAGTAGGAGAAATTGAAGTTATTGTAAGAATAATCGAAAATATAACTACATTTTTCATCAATTTTTCCAGTGTGATTGAGCCATTTCTTCTTGCCATTAGAACGCCACCAGAAACATAACCGAGCGCAATGGAAGATGAGAGTATGCCAAAAAACCTGATATCGAGTCTAAATTCGTCTCTCGACATAAGAGCGATCGTTGTTGGGAAATGCATCGCAAAGAAAGCAACAATAAACACGGAAACCAAGGCAATCATCGAATCTGGCTTCGATCTCAGATGTGAAAGACCTGCCCTAATTGTTCCTGCATTCGATTCAAAATCAGTTTCACTTACATTTTCTACTGGTTTCTTGAAAAACCAAATCATGATTGAAGAAAAAAGAAATAGGAAAGCGACCATAAAAATGACGGTGTAGCTATTGCCAAATGAATGCGCTACGAATCCAGCAATCAATGGCCCAACTAGCCGGCCAAAATTAGAGTTTACTGAATTTAACCCAACCCCTTTAGATACTGCTCCATCGCTAATCAAATCCGTAAGGTGTGAAAGACGCATAGGTCCATCAAGTGCGGTTAAAACGCCGCCAACCAAGGAAACCAAAATCAAAGAAGAATATGGAAGATTTTCGCCATAGATGAGAAATCCAGTAACCAGGGAGAGTGCTCCCATCAAGAAAGTTAGCAGTGTCAGAATGTAGGCCTTGTTGTATTTATCAGCCAAACGGCCGCCTAGAAGACTAAATATGAAAGATGGTAGAAACTGCACGGCGGTGATTATTCCTAGCGCCTTAGGAGAGCCGGTTATCTCTAGGGCATACCAATCAAGAGTAATTCTTTGCATCCAAATTGCAGTATTAGTAAAGAATGTGGAGAAAAAGAAAACCTTATAATTTTTATCTTGGCTGGAAAATATATTTGAAATATTGATTCGCCTCCAAAATATTGGGCTGCAAGATAAAACCCTATGTTAGCGACTTTAGATTTAATTATCTAAAAAAATCTGGTCTAATTTTTGAATTAGAAAACTAGTCCCATAATAATCTCGTTTTTATTGGCTTCAACTTCGACAAAACCCAATTTTTTATAGAAACCGTTTGCGCGGTCATTTGCTGCTGACATATGCAAATGAACTCCTGATGATCCTGAATCTTGTAGTGCTTTAAGTAGATGCAGGATCATTGTTTTTCCGTAACCAAAACCTTGATGCGATTCAATAATGTCTATGTGCAAGTGCGATGGATACTTGGAAATCAGCCCTTCTGGACTAAAACCTTGCCTATTTAGCTCCTCAATTAGGCTTACATCTTTCGGGGTGAGATCTTGAGTTAAAGAGGCATATTTTGCCTTCGTAGCTGGCCAATACTGGGTGTCTAGTTTACTTTCAAAACTGCCAGTGTCTAAAACTCCCAACACATACCCAACAACTTTTTCGTTTGCCTCTAGAGTGAAAGCAAAATTTGGCTCGTGAAGTACATATGGGGCGACGTAAATTTCTCCAACTAAGTCATGCAAATTATGTAGATGGGTAGCACCTTTCCCACCATTAGCAGTCTGTAAACATACTTTTAAAAGCCCTGGTAAATCACTCGTGGATGAGGGTCGTAATTTTACGTCTTCACCTAGTTGAAGTTCCATCATTGTTCAATCATACAGGCGCATAGCATAATTTGCTGAGAGGCTCTAAATTAATTTTACTTTTGTTACTTAACCGCGCCCTCTGTTAGACCATTGATCACTTTACGGTTAAAGATAATGTAAACAATAATCATTGGAATCGTAACGATAGTTAGCGCTGCGAAAAGTAAGTGGTAGTTAGTTGAGTACCTAGTTAAGAAAGTTAGAAGTCCAGTCGGAATAGTTTTTAAGTCATCAATTTGAATATAGACCAGAGCCAGTAAGAATTCATTCCAAGCACTTAGCGCGGGTCAACGAAATTCCACAGAATTTAGATCATCAGCGAGTTCAATCAGAAACATATGGAGCGAGCTGCCAAAAACACGACTACGCCACTTCAAAACTTCATCGGCGAGCCGTTGAACGTAGTCTCCGTCTCCCTTTCCCGCCAAATTTTCAGCAAGTAGCTCAAGGATTTCCCCGCCACGCTTATAGTCCTCAACCCATGGGGCTGACTCGTCTGCCAACTTTCGATTTGAGAAAGCGGGCGATTGGATGAGAGAACTTGAATCTGATATCTCTTGCGCCATCGATTTAAGTTTGGCAATAGCGGTCGGCATCTGACCACTACGGTAGTTAAAGGCCACCTCACCGAGCGCTGCTGAAAAATCAGGCGCACTATTATCGTTTAGACATGAACCAAGCGAGGTTCGCGCAAATTTTCGATAAGCGGCACAATCAGCACTATTAGAAATTAATTCACCTAGCGCACGATTCCATGCAGCATCGGGATCATAATTGACTGGATCTGATAAATATTCGCCAATTGTCCAAAGTGCAATCTTAGATGCTTCGGCTTGCGTCATCGGGTTAGCTAGTAATCCTTCGCTGTGATCAACTAAACCTGACTCACGTGCAAGCAACGGACCAATATGCAGTTCATAAACCATTGCAACATCATTTACTGGATAATTATCCCAGTAAAGAGGTTTGCGTTTTGCGTTCTCTTCAAAGACTAGAGCGTCACGTACATCTAACCGATAAGAACAAATTTGCAACCCAGTCCAAATAATATGAATTTTTGGATTCAGTAGTTTTCCAATTTCAACTAAGTAATCTTCATTTCCTAGTCCACGATAAACGGTAGGACAAATAACCAATTGTGCGCTCGGATAATCTCTTTGCAGCCATTCGTAGAGTTGGTTGCATAAAGAGGCATGCGCTTGTGCGAAAGAGGTAAACGCTTTCGCATCTAGTTCAGATTGAAAATCATGTGGAATATCATCAAAGAAAACTCCAACTAAGTTTATCCCTAGTTCTAGGTACTGAATCAATCTGCCCTTAAGCGCAGTTAGCTCAGATGGGTCTGAATAAATAATCGTTTGGCCCGGTGAAACTGCTGTTCCAAAATCCATACCTTGGCTGGCGGCATGTGAAACTAACTCTCGCAACATAACTAACTCAGAATCGGGACGTAGGTCTTGCCAATTACGGCGATGGCCAGGCTCATCTTTAGGAGCTAGAAAATAAGTGTTGAATTTGGCTTTCGCGAGAAAGTTAATCATGTCGATGCGTTCAACATGAGTCCAAGGCTTTCCATAGAAACCTTCGATTACTCCACGGATACCAAATTCACTCATTTCATTTACCGTCCTTCGGGAGTAGGTTTAGTTTTTGATTTAAAAGTCTGAATCAATTTCCAGTAATCTTCATTAGTACTCGGATCACCTTTAGGTAAACCAACTCGTTTCAATGCAATTGACAATGCTTTACTAAAAGCAATGCCCCATGATCGTTTCAGTAAAGTTACCATGCTAAACAGTTGGAAGGGAAGGGTCTTCACGATTATGATATCCGTATGTCAGGTGCGTCATTGTGAGTAGTTTAGAGAATAAGTTATTTTTAGCTGAGCTAGTTGAGGTCTCGAAGATCTCTGAGAATATATTTGAAGGTAATTGTTTGCCGGGTGCTACTGGACGTATTTTTGGTGGCCAAGTAGCAGCACAATCTATACGTGCTGCTACTTTAGTTAGACCAGATAACCGAAATATCCACTCTTATTCATGTATTTTTCTTAGACCAGGCATACCTGAATATGAGGTTCGCTATGTTGTAAGCGAATTGCGTAATGGCAAGTCACTTAGCACTTATCGAGTAGATGCTTATCAAGATATCGAGGGTGACGAAAGCCTAATATTGACTTCGACCTCCTCATTTCATATTAATGAAGATAGTCAAAGTTACCAAGACCAGATGCCATCTGTGATTCCTCCCGAAGAATGTGGTCTTGCTGGATATATTCCACCTGGAAGTAACTCTCGAGTGCGAGAACCGATAGATTTCCGTTGGCCATATGGGCCACCAAATTCAATTGTGCCATCACATGCCCGTCAACTGACTTGGTTTAAGTCCAAGGATCAATTGCCTGATGATCCCCTACTGCATGCTTGCGCGCTCACTTACATTACTGATTTAACGTTGACCAGAACTGCCCATATGCCGCTAAACAATCCGCAATCTAGACAGCTTGGTTCCTCTCTCGATCACTCAATGCACTTTCACCGTCCATTTAGGGCTGATGAATGGGTTCTATTTGAGCAAGAAGCCGCTAGCTATTCAGGTTCACGCTCCATCGCTAGCGGAAAAATATTTACTAAAGACGGTTTACTCGCTGTTTCAGTCAGGCAAGAGGCGTTAATTCGTCGTGCCGAACGAATCTAAAAACTATTTAACTTCTATCACCATTGCGATTCCTTGCCCGATACCAATACATGCAGCTGCCACACCAATACCGCCACCACGAGCCTTTAGCGCTCGGGCGAGGTCAGCAATAATACGAGTACCAGATGCACCTATTGGGTGGCCAATCGCAATAGCTCCACCATTTGGATTTACTTTTGTTCGATCAATCTCTGGCATTTCATGCAGTACTGACAAAACCATCGTTGCGAATGCTTCATTGATTTCAAAGATTGCTACATCACTTATATCTTTACCAGCACGTGCTAACGCTTTGCGAATAGCAGGGACTGGCGCCACAGTAAATTCATGAGGGGCAAGCGCTGCAACGGCCGAACTCAGAATATATGCAATTGGTTCAATTCCAAGTTCTTTGGCTTTGCTCTCTGAAGTAATTAGCGTTGCTGCTGCGCCATCATTTAATGGAGATGAATTTCCCGCGGTTACAGGGCCAGTTTTGGAAAACGCCGGCGGCAAAGTTGCCAATTTTTCGGTTGAACTATCTGGACGAATACACTCATCTTTACTAACGCCATTAACTTCAAATACATATTCATTAAAACCCTTTTGCCAAGCGGCATCTGCGAGCTGATGGGATCTAACTGCCCACTCATCTTGCGCAGAACGAGAAATTCCAAGACGCTCGCCTACTTTTTCAGCGCTTTCACCTAAAGATGATAGCCATTCAACGGGCATCAAAGGATTTATCATTCGCCAACCGATTGTGGTTTGTTGTAAAAATTGCTTGGGATCAAGAGGGGTATCTGATTTAGGTAATACCCAGGGCGCTCGACTCATGCTTTCGACACCACCGGCGATTACTATTTCGGCTTCACCAGAATTAATCAATCGACCCGCTTGCGCAATTGCTTCAGCGCCAGACCCGCACAAGCGATTTACCGTAACTGCAGGTACCGTAACTGGAATCTTTGCCAGCAGCGCACTCATGCGTGCCACATTGCGGTTATCTTCACCAGCACCATTGCTATTACCAGCAATTACTTCATCAATCGTTGCTGCATCAAGATTGGGTACCTTCGATACCAAGTTTTGAAAAGTCAGACTCAATAGATCATCGGGGCGAACAGATGATATGCCGCCACGATATTTTCCAAATGGAGTGCGGGATGCAGCAACAAGTACAGCGCGATACTGATTCATGGATCTATCGTAATCACAAAACAACCATCAATAGACTAGTTTTTCTGGTCTAAAAACATCAATTGAGCAGAGTCCCTAAATCTAACCTTTGATTTTAGGAAGGTTCCAGTTTTGTTTGATCGAGATTAAGCGAATACCAATTACTAGTACGAATCCAATAGCCGAAGCTAACTCTTGATTGGCGCCAGCTTCAATCGCAACAACAAACGCGCTAGCTCCGATGAATGAGGCGGTGCCATTAGTTTCCCGGTGAAGCAATACAGGTGGAACCTGAGCCAGTAGGTCGCGAGTTAATCCGCCGAGTACTGCGCTAAGCAAGCCAAGCAAAATCGCTGGGATTGGATCCAAATTTAAATCTAACGCCAGAGCTGTTCCGGCAACTGTTGAAACACCTAAACCAATTGAATCAATAAAGAGGACAAAGCTACCGACTTCTTTTGACCACTTAAAGACAATTGTTAAAACCACCGCTAGCAGCACTGCGCCAAGTAGATACGGCTTTTCAATCCAAGTTAATGGGATATCAAGAACTAAGTTACGAAAAGTTCCACCGGTTAGGGCTGCAACTGATGCCACGAAAAGGATGCCGCCGTAATCCATGAAGCGGCTAGCAGCAAGGCGAGCACCTACGAGCGCAAAGGCAAAGGTGGATAGAAAATCTAGAACTACGAGGAAATCATTCACTTGCGAAGTTTATCGAAAGATATGTGCTCGAGTGCCTAGATCGCTCGTAATGCAGAAAATTAATTGGTCTTATAACCTTTGCAAATGCTGGGCGGAATCAATAATGCACTCTTCTTCTCCTCCTTTGGAGGCTTTTTCGCCTTGGCTTTTTTAGCACTTATTTTGAAATGGGCTTTTGGAAATCGTGGCAAAGATAAGAATTTTGTCGTGACGCCAGATCAAGCGGGCAAGAAAGATCAATACGGGTTACTGGTCGCTTTACCAACGCCGAAGAATTACATCGAAGCCGAAATGCAAAAGCAGAAACTATTGGCTGCTGATATTCGAGTTAATCTGACCCAAACTTATGACGGTCCAGCACTCATGGTCTTTGAACGCGATTTTAAAATCGCGCAGGCAGTCTTAAAAAGTTAAGTTGCGTAAGTAATCTCTTACCGCAAAAGTGGCACGTACATCATCGAGGTTATAGGAATATAACCAATCAATTGATTCCTGTTGTTCTTCACGTGACTTGCTTGGATCTACTGCATCTTTATATTTCAAGAGCGACAGCGCGCCACCTGGATCTTGCACTTGCCAATTAAAACCAGCCTTAGGTGCTAACTTCTTGATTCCATATCCTGTTGTGCCGAGAGCAACTTGCTTTGAATAATCAAGAAGGTCAACAAAATAATCGCCAGTGAAATCATCAACTTCCTCAAGAGTTGGTACACCGGCTTTACCTTCATGATTTCGCGCAAAGTTGCGCCACCATGTTTTTTCATGGCTGCTGTAGTGAAAAATGCCAATGGATTTTCCAGCTGATTCTGCTTGTGTGACGTGGTCTTTGAGAAAGTTCCACATTTTCATAAGAAGTTGGTATTCGCCTTCTTCAGTATTTGAGTAATCGGCAAATGAATCAAATGAGGCACTGTGCCAATCTTTATTCAAGGTGCGATCGTGGATACCAAAGCCATATAGGTAAACCCGATCTTTGCCTTCTACTTCAGTTAAACCGTTATCTTGAAACGCCGAAAGACTGTTTTCAAGGTCGATATCAATTTCGATATCAAATTCGGGGATCAAGAACTCCTTATCGGGATCAAGCAAGATCGCCTTATCTAGCACCTTGGCTTGAGCCTGCACTTGGTGCTTTTCGGCAGGTTTTGGAAGTCCAGCTACTGCGGCTAAATCGCGAATACTTGTTATATCTGGGAAATATTTAGCTTGCACATTCTTAGTTACACCAGCCAACAGCGTTACGTGGCCAGCGCCGCCATCGTGGTTCTTAAGTTCGCGCTCGCAAACAATCTGGAAAGTACATGCACCGCAACCAAATTTGGCATCACTTTCCAGCGCTGAAAAAGCAGCAGGTGGCAGTGAGGGATCTTTCTGTCGGGCCTGCGCAGCTGCCACAATTTTCTTGGCAACATCAAACTTAAACAAATAATCAGTGCCGGCATCTCCTGCTTTGCCACCCAAACCTAAGGCAGTTTCAGAAAGCTTTGCCCACGCAATGGTTTCAATATCGCGACCAACTACACCGACAAATCCTTCATCAGTTGCCAGCCCTAGCGTGCGCAAGTGCTCGTGATAATGCGCAAGCTGGGCAGCATCCTCTAAATCTAAGCGCGCAATAGTTTCGATGCCATCGGTTGGCAAGAATGAATCCCATTTGGCTAAATAAAGTTTGCTGGATTTATTCTCATTAATTGGATCATGACTCTTGATATCAACAGGTGCCCACCTAGGTTTTCCATCAGCGCCTTCGCCTACTCGAATTAACAAATCGGGGCGACTTACGCGATCAGGATCATTTATCGAGGTGCGCCCTGTTAGTTCGGCGATTTTCTCTTCGCAAACCGAACTAATCCAAGCGCCGATAATTATTTGCGCGGTTGAATTTATTAGAGCTTCGGCTGTAGTTAGCTCTTTTTCAATCTCACCTTGATCTTTATTGATAACCAAAATATCAAGGCCTTTAGTCATTAAATTCTCAATAGTGCGAGCTTCATGAAGATCACCTTGGCGCTTAAGTTCGCGCATCATCTCGGATTCAGGGGCGCGTTCACTTAAATCAAAACAGCCAGGGGCGAAAGATTTATGCAAAAACTCATGGCACTGTAAAGCGGCGCGGGCATCTAATCTCATTGCCCCGATCTTACGGCCGGCTACTGACAAATGGCCTTAATGTCGTAATACGGTTCGATAAACGCCTAACGGATTGGCATTAGTTGCATTGATGACGGCTTCGAGGTTTGCAATTGAATCCTGATGCGAGATTAATTCGCCCACGGGAATCGCGCCACTGGCAACAAGTTCGATCGCTTTTTCATACCTTCTGGCACCACCGCGGATTCCGATTAAAGTCTGATCTTTTAGAACTGCTTGGGCAAAAGTAAGAGGTAAGTCGGCGGCCCCCACGGCCACGATTACTCCCCCGATGCCAACCCAATCCAATGCTAATTGCGCGCCGCTTTTGGAAGAAGAAGTTTCAATTGCAACTGCACGTTCGCCAGATACTGCATGTGGTTTCAAATCCGCTGAATCAACTGCCGGAATTCCCCAAGCGATTGCTTTTTTACGTCGGGCAGATAATGGTTCAACTAATTGCACATTGAATCCACTAAGTTGCAAAAGTTTGGCGGCAACAATTCCAATCGGGCCACCTCCAACAATAATAAGCGGCGCTGCCGATGTAACAACTTGCAACAAACGTTCAACTGTATGTAGGCCGACAGTAATTGGTTCAAGCACTGTTCCAGCTTCATCACTTACTGATTCAGGCAACGGGTGCAGATTCTCTTTTGGCAAAGTTAAATACGAAGCAAATGTGCCCGGCGCAGTTAATCCAAGGAACTTATATTCAACACAAGCACTTGGTCTGCCCGCTAAACAAAGTTCACAATTGCGACAACTAATTGCTGGGTCGATTGCAACTCGTTGACCAGTTGAAACTATTTCACCAACTGCGTCATGGCCTAACACCACTGGCATGAAACCCCAGTCAGCTTCATAGAGATGTAGATCTGTTCCACAAACTCCAGCAGTTATAATTTTTACTAACTCTTCGCCAGGTTGTGCAGTTGGAACTTCTGCTTGAGTAACGCTGATCTGACCCAATTTAAATAGCGTTGGGATTGTTCCACCAGCGATAACAGTCATAGCCTTGATTTTATTAGGTAATTGACCCACATGGCTATGAGGTTTACTCTTGAAAATATTCTAACTAAGGGGCAAAGATGATTGAGATCGGCGTTGTTAATGAACCATCGGCAGGATTTACCGCCCCTAATGCCAAACGCTTAGAAGATATGGGATTTGATTACTTATTAACTCCTGATAC
>CAXNEB010000008.1:0-38928 GCA_964201645.1 Candidatus Planktophila sp. | reverse complement strand
ACCAGCAATTGCAGTGATGCAGTTGGCTATGTAAACCCCACTTGGAGCAAGACTAAACAGATAGCGCTTAGAACGGCTCGTTCAAGTTATCGGGTAGGTCGCTTGATTCTGCAAGCAATTGCAGAACTAGATGGATGGTGATCCGTTCGTAAGAACGACAGAATCCGGCTTATAGGGCGACTCTTCTTTCTAGATGTTGTATTAATGCTACATAGCATATATGCTATTTCCTATGAGTCGCAACCCTGAAGAGCCGGTCTATAACCGCATCGAAGAAGCACGTGTGGCCTTAGGGCTATCTAGGCAGGATCTTGCCGATAAGGCAGGAGTGCACTACCAAACCATTGGCTATCTAGAGCGTGAGGAATACAGCCCATCGCTTGTTCTGGCCTTACGTATTGCCAAGTCACTGAACCAAGAGGTATCAGAGCTGTTTTCACAAACCCCATTCAAGAAAGGAAAGTCATAATGTGGAAGTTGAAAGATGCTACGGAGATTAAAGTTCTAGGAGTTACTGTGAAACCAAAAAACAAGATCTATTGGATTGAGGGCGTTACGGAAAAGGGCGTCAAGGATTTATTAAATAATGAAAACTCTAAATTCAGATGGCTACGACCTCAGCGCAATAGACGCATCTTAGTAATCCTTATGGCACTTGGCTTAGTGCTCACATCGATGGGCAGCTACTGGCCAACCCTTAAGACGAACCTGAACCTAAGTGCTGAGGTTGGAATAATCGTTTATTCCGTTACGGCCATTTTTGTAATCTTTGCCATGGTTCTCGTCTATTCATTCTTGCGAATAGCGGTTAGATCAATTGCAGATGCTCCGGATGAGTTGTTAGATGAGCGACAGATTGCAGTTCGAAATACTTCATTCAGATATGCGTATCGTGGGTTTGAAACAATCGCACTAGTAGTCATACTTCTTATGATTATTGGGCCTGAAGTAAAGATGTTTCAGCCAGAAGGTAATGATGGGAGTTACCTAATGATTTCTATGTTGTTCTTAGGCAGCTCGTTACCATCAATGGTTATGGCTTGGCGAGAACGAGATATCTAAATGCTAGACATTGAAAACCTTGGATTACTGGGAGTATTCATTGCCGGCGCAATTCCTTGGATGGAAGCTATTGCAGTAGTACCCGCAGGAATTCTTGTTGGCCTTAATCCAGTGGCTACCTTGATTGCAGCTGTTGTCGGAAATTCGATAACTATTGTTCTCTTTGCTTACTTTGCTTCAAATATCAGAGAGCGATTGATCAACAGGAGAGTGAAGCAGGGAAAATCTGCTGAACTACCTAAACTTGAAAAGGCGCTCAAGGCATTTGATAAGTATGGAGTTTATGGATTGGCAGCCCTTGGCCCAATTTTGATAGGAACTCAATTTGCGGCAGCTGCTGCAGTGACAGCTGGGGTCAAGCCACTTCGAGCTTCAATTCTAATAATCACTAGTTTGACCGTGTGGGCTGTAGCTATTGCAATCGCAATGGTCGCCTTCGATGTAACGATTTAGCGAAAAGAGTAGACAGTATGCAACGCGACTTAGCTCCTGATGTCCTAAGAGGTTTTGCTCTACTTGGAATCTTGGTCGTAAACATCCAGTTTATGGGATTGAACAGCGACCAGGGGGCACGCGGGGAGTGGACTCAAGGATTTGCCAATGGTTCAGCAACCTTTCTCATTGCAGCACTCTTTGCCGGGAAGTTTTACTTACTGTTTTCTTTTCTCTTCGGCTACAGCTCAAACTATGTAATTAGAAACGATAGATCCAATAGAGCTCGATGGATTAAGCGTTGCTTAGTGCTTATAGCTTTCGGAGCGCTTCACTTTACCTTTTTATGGCACGGAGACATCATTTTTGTCTATGGGCTATTTGGCTTACTTCTTACCTTTTTCTTTTTTAGAGCAGATAGAACACTTAAGATTTGGTCCCGAATTGTATTTTTCCTCTCAACATTTTTCATAGTGTTGATTGGCGCATTGGCCCTCATGGCTGAGTACTTGTTAGATGAAGATCTTGGAACAAGTACTGTGGTGAGCCTTGATGAGATTCTTAGGAGCGGAACTTTCCTGGAATCAATACCGGCGAGACTAGAAGTCTGGGTACTCGGCATAGCAACGGGGATATTCCTACAAGGTGGTTTGGCTTTTGCGGCGTTCTTGCTTGGAGTTCGTTTGGCTCGCGCTAATTTGTTATCTTCACCGATGGATAAAGCAGCTAATGAAAGATTGATCAAAAAGGGTCTCATTCTTGGATTGCCAATTCAGATTATTGCTGCGGCGATCCTTCTCCAAAATGAACAATCAGCTGAGCCTTCCGAAAGTGTTTATCTAATCTCGTTGTTTGTTTCATTTGTGACAGCACCACTACTTTCAATGTTCTATGTGGGCTTGATTCGTAAGTTAGTTGAGGAGCGGCCAAATCTAGTTTTGTGGATGAAACCAGCCGGCAAAATGTCCTTGACTATCTACATTTCGCAATCGGTTATCACTTCGCTGATCTTTGGTCCTTGGGGGTTGGGCTTATTCCAGGATCTGCAAACGTGGCAGGTATTTGTACTTGCATTTGCGATCTGGCTACTGCTTTCTTACTTCGCAGCACAATGGCTAAAGAAGTTCAACCAAGGGCCTCTTGAGAAATTAGTCAGCTCAATAACAAGAAATCGTTAACTCTCTATCTCCGGTCGGCGAGCGCTTAGCTGTTTCTGTGGTTCTTTGCTTTTGATAAGCCATTTCTTGCGCTCGCGTTCAGATAACTTCTCGATTGAATATCTCAACATGGTGCGGGGCATTTGATGCGAATGATGCGTAAGAAACTGCCTGAGCAACATGACATCTCTTTTGCCCAGTTCACGAAGCATCCAACCCACCGCCTTGTGAATAAGATCTTGGTCGTCCTTAAGCAATAACTTTGAAATAGCGATTGTTGGCGCTAAATCTCCATCACGAATAAGCGCAAAAGTGAGAATAATTGAAACGCGTCTTTGCCATAGTGATTTCGACTTAGCGAACTTGATTAATAGTGGCATCGGATCTTTAACTTCAGTCAGGTAAACACCCATCCACGGAGCTGATACATCAACAATGTCCCAGTTATTCACACGTTCAGCTCGGACTTGCTTTAGATAGAAATCAAAGATCTTTTTGCGGTCTTGTGATTTCTTGGCCGCCTTAAACTGCAAATTAAGAATGATGGCTGCACACAAACGTGCTTCGTGAAAAGGCGAGTTAAAAAGTTTCTCAATTTCTCGCAGTTCTAGGTTCTGGTGCTTCTTTGCAACAGATCTAGTTTGCGGAACTGAGCCTCCGAGAAATAGATCGCCTTCGCCGTATCCACCTGGAGCCGTCTTATAGAAGCGAGCAAGGTCACCTACTCTGCCTTTCTTGGCAAAACTCTTTAGATCTTCAAGTGCAACTCTGGCGCTCATATGAGAAATATACCTTTCATATATTTCTGGCTTATAGGGCGACCTTTCTCTATATTTGTATTGCATTGAGAAAATCTCTTGTGTTCAAGGGCTCCATCTGCAAAACTCATCGCTGTCAATCAGCACCAGCACCCTGAGCACAATGATTCCACTTATCGCTCTCTTCTTGTTGGCGTCGAAGTAGGTGTTCGCTTGCGTGGCGGGAATAGGAGTGGAATGAAAACTTTCTGGCTTGGTCGGAGTCGTTTGTAATGGACCTCAATCTTGAACTTTCCCAACTCCTCGAAGCAGGACTATCTGCCCGGCTATTTTCGGGTGCTTCTATTGAAGTAATAACACCGGTTAATGGCCTCATTTCGATAGTAAAAGGCACACACGCCTTCGATGATCCAAAACCCGTTACCGACCAGAGTCTTTTCGATTTAGCGTCGGTCTCAAAAACGATCGTAGCTGCGGCAATTATTTCCCTAGTCGAGGAAGGTTTGCTGGACCCGGACGAACCAATCGCACCGCACCTAGTTGTGGGGAGTGGGCCTGATGCTAATTTAATTACCCTAAGGCATTTGATGACACATACTTCAGGGATATCTAGCGACATTTTTGTTTGGAAGCGGAAAGATTTAAGTGCAAAAGAAAAACTCGAGGTTGCTTTCGCTACACCATTAGAAGGCACTCCTGGCGCCACTTTTCGCTATTCCTGTTTTAGCTACATTGTTGCTGGCAAGTTAGCAGAAATTGTTTCAGGAAAATCATTGAGCACATTGATATCTGAGCGAGTTACAAAACCTTTAGGTTTGAAAACTATGACATATTGGCCAGTAGATCGAGATCAAGCGGTTGCTACAGAAGACGAGTCATATATAGATCGCGGCATGGTGCGCGGTGAAGTGCACGATGAAAATTCCTGGTCCCTAGGGGGACAAGTTGGTAATGCAGGAATTTTTGCCACAGCTTCTGATGTAATGACATTTGCGAAGATGTTTATTCGAGAAGGCGACGGAACAAAAGTCTTGGGAAAGCAAGGACTTCGGCTTATGTCTGAATCAACCGTTGGACCTGAGCAGGGAGTAACTTTCGGGCACGGCATGGGTTTGCGGTTTGCAGACCCCGCTTTTATGGGGGAAGTCGAAGGTCTAGGCCACACTGGATTTACTGGCACGATGTTTGTTGTTGACCGGAAACGCGAGACTGCTGCCGTGCTTCTGACAAATAGAGTTCATCCTCAACGCGATCGGATTGACTTGAGTTCGTTCCGAGCTAAATTTAGTAATCTCATCGCAGCGGCAGTGGATGGCCAATAGCAGTATTGGTGTCTATTCGCTAAGTCTGAGAATTCATTTTTGTGAGAGCGAGAGATTTCTAGACATCGGCTTAACTAGATAGTTATGATCGCGCACATAGTTCAATCCACGGAGGCGTAAATGAGTAATTTTCTAGCTGAAGCCAGTGAAATCCAAGGCGATCTAGTTGCAATTCGCCGACAGATTCATCAAGAACCAGAAATTGGATTGGACCTACCCAAGACTCAGGCGAAAATTTTGGCCGCCCTCGATGGTTTAGGTCTTGAGATCACAACTGGAAAAGCACTTAGCTCTGTAACCGCTGTGCTTAGAGCTGGCAAATCTGACAAGACTGTTTTGTTACGCGCAGATATGGATGCGCTACCGGTTACTGAACTTGCCGATATTTCATATAAGAGTCAGATTGATGGTGCCATGCACGCATGTGGTCACGACTTACATGTAACGATGTTAATTGGTGCAGCCAAGCTACTGGTGAAAAACAAGTCACAGCTAAATGGCGATGTGGTCTTTATGTTTCAACCTGGCGAAGAAGGCGACGATGGCGCGGGACATATGATTAAAGAAGGCGTGCTGACCGCAAGTGGCAGAAAAGCCGACAGAACTTACGGAATTCACGTTATGTCATCTGCAATTCCAAGTGGAGTTTTCACCACTAAGCCCGGAACCATGATGGCTTCTGCCGATGAAATACATGTAACTGTTGTTGGAATGGGCGGACATGGTTCACAACCTCATACTGCTAAAGATCCGATCCCAGTTGCCGCTGAAATGGTTAGTGCGCTGCAGTTATTGATTACTCGTTCCTTTGATGCCTTTGATCCAGTAGTAATTACAGTCGGGCAATTCCATGCGGGCACCAAAGCAAACATCATTCCTGATACGGCAGAATTCCAAGCCACGATTCGCACATTCTCGCCCGAAAACAGAGATCGCATCAAGATAGAGGCAGTGCGTTTATGTGAATCAATCGCGCAGGGTTATGGGCTTAAGGCCGAAGTTAAAGTTGTCGAGCAATATCCGGTCACAGTAAATAATGATGTACAAGCACAATTTGTGGGCACAGTAGCTGCTGATCTCTTTGGCAATGAGAGTTATATGGATATGCCACACGCAATTGCTGGAGCTGAGGATTATTCACGTGTTCTAGAAGCAGTTGAGGGTTCTTATGTATTCCTTGGTGCATCAGTTGATCAAGACTTTACTAAGTCTGAAGTAAACCATTCACCTCGAGCAATGTTCGACGATGCCGTGTTGTATCGAGGAACTGCTCTGCTCAGTGAGTTAGCGGTTCGATCACTTCATGAAATGGATTAAATTGTTTAATCTAAATAGCGCTGCAGATCGCGGCTTTTAGGGAATACTTACATCATGAGTACGAATGAACCTGAGTTCACCGATCTCGCACCAGAGAGCAAAGATCTCGATAGAGCTTGGCGATTACTAGCAAGAATCTTCGTGATAGCTGGCGGTATTGGTTGGTTTGCATCATTTGCTTTATTGGTGGAAAGAGTTCAGTCACTAAAGAATCCGACTGAAAAGCCATCATGTGACATCAGCCCATTCGTCTCTTGCGGACCTTTGTTTGATTTATGGCAAGCCTCACTGTTCGGGTTTCCCAACGCGATTCTTGGCGTAGCTGGGTTCGTAGCTCCAATAGTTATCGGTGTTGGTATGTTTGCAGGCGCAAATTTCAAAAGTTGGTTTTGGCGTATCGCAGTCATCGGCCTAGGCACTGCTTGGGTATTTGTGACATGGCTCTTCAGTCAAAGTGTTTATAGCATCGGCGTCCTCTGCCCGTATTGCCTGGTAGTTTGGTTAGCAACGATTCCTATGTGGTGGGCTGTTTTGATTGTAACGATTGTTCAAGGTTATTGGGGAGTAAGACTTCGAAACCGAGTTAGTTCTTGGGGAATCTCGTATCTACCAGTTTTCATAATTATCAACTATGGCGTAATTGCTCTTTTGATCATGCAGGAATTAGGCAGTCGCATTGTGAGCAGTTTTTAACTGATCAATCGGTATTCCTAAAACTATTCCCTCGGCTGGCTTATAGGAGAGCTCTTCCTTATAATTTCACAATGAGTACAAAAGCCCTGTTAGTAATCGATGTCCAAAATGACGTGGTTGTAAATGCGCTGAGAACTTCTGAAGTCATAGCGAATATAAATTCATTGGTTTCAAGTGCTCGCACCTCAGGAGTGCCAGTCATTTGGGTTCAGCATTCAGATGATTATTTGGAAAAAGGCTCAACCGGCTGGGAAATTGTCGATGAATTAAAGCCGCTCCCAAATGAAATTCGGATCTACAAAACTCAGGGAAGTTCATTCGCGGAAACTGACTTACAAGCTCAATTAGATTCACTTGGCACTAAGGCGTTAATCATCACTGGCGCACAGACAAATTATTGCGTGAATGCTACTTCAAATGCAGGCGTGGAACTTGGGTATCAAGTGACGCTTGTGAGCGATGCTCATACAACTGAGGATTCAGAGACCGAAAAAGCTAGTGACTTGATTAATGAGAAGAACGCTTCCTTTGCCCAGATTGGTCAAGTTTTAAAGACTTCTGATATTTCATTCTAAGAAGCCATGGACCGATATGGGCAGTTTCATACAAATGGCCTGAGCGTACGTGTGTATCTTCAATCACAGTAAAGTCTCAACTCTTTCTCAAATATTCGAATAAAAAGACTCAACTGCTAAAGTCTATTCATGCGCGCGGTGGCCAGGGGCAATAAGCGACTTGCTTTGATCTTTGTCATTTTCTTGAGCGTCTTTTCGACTGGTATCGTGATTGCGCATCAATGTCACTCCGTGTCCAGTAATCAAGTAGCGATTCAGCACAACCATTCGGATCATGGCTCTGCCGCGACAGCAGCAACAACATTTTTGAATGCTAATTCTGTTTCGGAGCGGCTAATTGATACCGGATGTGTGGCACTTTTCATTGCCGTAATCTTTTTCAGCCGAAAGCTATTGAATTTAAAGGCCCCAAGTTCACCTTTAAATAGATTTATAATTTTAAGGCAAGAATTTTTTGTAGTCAATCGACCCCAAGTTTTCTATCTCGTTCTTTCTCGCCCACAATTGGGAGTTATTCGCATCTAATCCTGCTTAGATTTAAAACACTGTTTTGTTAAATCGAGAAAAGGATCATAAATGTATAAGAAAATCGTTTTACTGCTTACCGTTATTTTGCTTTCATTTTCTGTTCAACCGACATCAGCTAGTAGTCATGCTAATAGCTTAAAGAACTTGGGAATGAACGAGATCATGTTCGCTCAAGGCATGATTCCTCATCATCAGCAAGCCATAGACATGTCTAATATGGCTCTAAAAAATGGTGCTAGTGCCGCAATAAAGAAGTTAGCAAAAGAAATTATTTCTGCTCAGCAAAAAGAGATTAGTCAGTTGAAGTATTGGCTTACAGCAACTAAATCATCAATGACCATGGACCACGACATGGGAATGAGCGGCATGCTCTCAAAAAGTGATTTGGCAGCTTTAAAAAAACTCAAAGGGGCCAAATTCAATGCTGCGTTCCTTAAAGCCATGATTGAACATCATGAAGGAGCGCTAGAAATGCTAGACCTGCTTGAAAGAACGAAAAATACTGAAGCCAAGAAGATTGCTACCGAGATTGCCAAGGGGCAATTAGCTGAGATCACTTTCATGAAGAAGTTATTGGCTAAGGCTTAATAAGGCCGAAGGTAATTGATATGAAGAAAGTCTTCGCATTACTGCTCATTGCAGTTTTCATGGCTCAGTTGATACAGGCACAGGCTGCCCCAACGGTGGCATCAGTGCAACGTGACATTAACCGCCTTAGAACTTTGGCTGCCGAAAAATTTGAAGCAGCTAATGAAGCGACGATAAAAATTAGTTCTCTCCAAAAGGAAGCAGCCACACTTAAAAAGCGAGAGGCAAATATCCAAGAGGAATTAAAGATAGCTAGTGATGTTTTGGCAAGAATTGCAATTTCTGAATATCAAGGAAGTGGTTTTGGTGGAACATTTGAATTACTTTTTTCATCAGATCCGGCGCGTTACCTCTCTGATGCATCAGTCTTAAATGGAGTAAGTAAAGGATTTTCAAAGCAGTTGCGGGACTTCGCGGCTACCAAACAACGAGTTCAGGCAACACAGTTTGTACTTGCTGATAGGACTGAGCTTTTGATCGCAGAAAAAAAGCGACTTAATCGCCAGGTCTTGGAAGCGAAGGCTGCTTTGTTAAAAGCAGAAAAACTTTTCAAGTCATTGGCAAAAGCCGATAGAGAACGTTTACTGCGGGAGGAAGCTGCTAGGGAAAGTAAAATCCAAAATGCTTCGAAAGGGTATGCAGCTTCGTATAAAGGCGATAACACTCGTGGTTCTATTGCCTTGAAATACGCACTTCAGCAAATTGGTGATATTTATGTATGGGCGGCCGCAGGCCCGACTAGATGGGATTGTTCTGGATTAACTATGCGAGCATTCCAAAAAGCTGGCGTCTCACTACCTCACTCCTCGCGGGTGCAAGTCAGATATGGAAAGTCGATCGCTTACTCGAATGTGAAGCCAGGAGATTTACTATTTTTTGGTAAACCAATTAGCCATGTTTCGATTTATATGGGTGGCGGAAAAATGGTTCAGGCTCCAAGACCGGGCAAAAGAGTCGAGGTAGTGCCGTTAACGAAGATGTTTGGAAGAAAGCCGTTTGTAGGAGCCAGAAGGTTATGAGTCCAAAGAGCAAATGGTTAATTGCCGTAGCCCTGGCTACCACTATCTCAGTTATTTCTCCTATTTATTCGAGTAGCGCGACAAAGCATAAGCCGACTCTGGCGCAGATTGAGGCTGCAAAAAAAGCAGAAGTGGCTAAGAAAAAAATCGCCGATGAAGCGTTAAAGAAATTAGCTAGTGCCAAGGGGAATTTGAAGTTACTAAGTATTATTGCAAGTCAAGCACAGCAAAAATACATGTCTGCCAAAGCAGAATTATTAGTTGCTACAAGCGAATTGAACTCCGCGAATAAAATTTATTTATCAGCAGTTGCTGAAGTTTCGGCTACTCATAGAGAAATTGGAAAGTTAGCAGTCCATGCTTACATGAATGGTGGTGGCCTAACAGATTTAGAACCTATTTTAAGCTCTTCTGGTCCACAGGAGTTAATTGATAATCTTTCAACCATAGAAAATTTAGGCGTTGGGAATAGAACATCTCTGAAGAGATTTAAAGCCGCAGAAGCTATCGCTCAGCGAGCTAAATCAGTTGCTGAATTAGCTAGACAAAAGCAGGCAGAAGTGACTGTTCGCGTGGCAGCGACAAAAAAGGAAGCTGAAGACGCACAAGCAGAGCAGCAAAAAGAGGTTGATAAACTGCAAGCAGTTCAAGACAAACTACAACGAGACCTAGCCTCAGCCAAAAAGGTTCGCATAACACTTGAGCAAAAACGCCAACTAGCAATTTTGGAAGAAACACGCGCGAATGAAGCAACAAAAGTTACTGGGCAATCTAAAGTTTGGAAAACTGGTGGTCCAACTGGGGTAAAAAGTTCCCGAACATCAGAAGCTCAACGTCTTAAGGCCGTTGAATTCGCTAAACGACAGGTACTTGCAAAGAAACCATATGTGTGGGGCGATGAAGGGCCAAACGCCTTTGATTGCTCTGGTTTAGTTTATGCCGCTTATATATATGCTGGACTTGGTTGGCCAATTTGGGATCGACTTAACTCTGGCCTTTACTACACATACACAAAACAGATCCCATTGGCCGAAATGCAGCCAGGAGACCTTCTCTTTTACTCATACAAAGGAACTATCAGCACAATTCACCATATGAGTATTTATGCAGGCAATGGAATGATGTGGGAAGCGCGATCAACGAAAAGTGGACTTCGTTTTTCAAATATTTACAGTGTTGAAGGCCTAATGCCCTATGCGGGCCGAGTCTAAAAGTATTACCAACGATAGAGATTGAGGAAGAAATGAAAAGGTCAAAAGCTGGGAGCTTGAAAGTAAGTTTCTACATCTTCGCAGTTGCTTTACTGATGGTATTTGGCAATAGCGCAAGCGCGGCGACTCTCGATTCAGTCTCACATATACATCATATAAAAGTTGTAGATAATAAAGTTTTTGTTTTGACTCATGAGGGTCTTTATGAACTTGTTGGAAAGAATAATATGAAATTAGTTGGAAAAGAAAAAATTGATATTATGGGGTTTACGACTTTGGGTAAAACTTTACTTGCAAGTGGGCATCCTGCCGAAGGTTCCAAAATGCCAAACCCAATCGGCGTTATGAAATCTCTCGATGGAGGCTTAACATGGAAAACTATCTCTTTAAGCGGAAAGGTAGATTTCCATTTTCTGGAAGGTTCGGGGAGTGATCTATATGGAGCGGATTCACAAACTGGAAAGTTAATGCACTCAGCAGATTCAGGAGTGACTTGGACAACAATAGGAATAAATACTTTTTCAGATATTGCAGTGTCACCAAATAAGTCAGGCGTAGCAATTGCAATCAAGGATTCTGAATTACTGCTTACTCTGAATTCCTTCAAGACTTCAAGTAAAATCATAAGTAGCCTTAAAATTACACAGATTGAATGGCGTGAATCAGGTCTCTACGCATTAAGTGGCAGCTCACTTTATAAGTCAACAAATTCTGGTAAAACGTGGAAAAAACAGAGCACATTTAAAGGGACTACAGGGATTCTGAGCGCTAGCGATCAATTAATGCTAGTAACTGTAGGCTCAGATATCTTTACATCAAAGAATAAAGGTAAGAGTTTCAGGAAAATTTCTTAACGTGGGCAATTTCTGTTGCCTAACAGATGCAGGAATAGTGAATAGTATTGGCACCACTGAGAGTTAAAGGAGTAAGAAATGGCAGAAAAGATAGTTGAAATTAAGGGAATGACCTGTGGCCACTGTGAAGGTCGTGTGAGTGCAAAGATCAAGGCAATTCCAGGTGTAGTAGGTGTGGTCGTGAGTGCAGAGAAAGCACACGCAATCATCACATCTGAACTAGAAATATCTGGGGAAGCTATTGAGAGTGCGGTAAAGGCAGCCGGTTATTCCCTGGTGCACTAAAACTTTAGGTTCTAATATAGAGAAACCTTTCTTCACAATTAAATCTTGCATTAATGTATGGGTATGACTATCTCAATGAATCGCTTGCTGGGCCACATGGCATGGGCAAATGCTAAGACAATCACCCACCTTCAAACTCTGCCTGAAGGAGCTCTTTCTGCTTTTGCAACAAATCCCGAATGGCATGTGGCAGAAATAATTCATCACATTGTGGATTCAGGAGACCATTACGCTTTTCGCATTAGTGGAATACCTGCCCTTACGCAGTCAGATGACCCATGTATTGATGATGTCAAAGAAATCGCAGACCTGGCCCGACTTAAGGAACAAGCTGCAATTGTTGATAAGGCTCTGCTTGAATGCGTGAAGTTAGATGATATTCAAATTGAATTTATGAACTATGAAGATAAATTAGTAAAGAGATGGCGTTCAACCATCTTGTCTCAATCAATTCACCATGCCACCGAGCATCGGGCTCAGCTAGCATCTGCGCTAGAGGCAAAGGGATTTAAGCCTTTGGACCTAGATGAGTTAGATTTGTGGGCATATGAAATCGAAACAGGTGTCTGAGAAATTAGGGCCGGCTTTCAATCGCCTATTTAGCGCAAGTGTAATTAGCAATCTTTCAGATGGTCTCTTAGCTGTAGCAGCACCACTCTTAGCGATCTCTCTCACAAAAGATCCAATTCTTATCTCATTGCTCAGCGCATTTGTAATGTTGCCATGGCTTCTCTTTGCAATTCCAATCGGCCTAATCGTTGATCGCTCGAATAAACGGCTCTTAGTTACTTTAACTAATTCAATAAGATTCATCGCTGCTGGCCTCGTTGCACTGGCAATCACCACAGATACCATCACGATCTACTGGCTACTGCTGGCAACTTTTTTAATAGGTACCTGCGAAGTTGCCACAGATACGGCAGCACAATCATTGATTCCAATAATTCTAGATAAGAAGAATTTTGAGAAAGCCAATTCACGCATGAACATCGCCGAGACGGTGATCCAGAACTTTATTGGTGCGCCATTGAGTGGATTCCTATACGCCACCGCAATCGTCCTGCCCTTTATTCTCAATAGCCTTGGTTTCCTAATCGCCGCCATTTTCGTCTTTATGATTCCGGCGCATTTAATCTCGAAGGGATCGTCAGCAGAAACTATTGACGCAGAGAAGAAATCATTTATTGGTGAGATTAAGTTTGGTCTTAACTATCTCTGGAATGACAAACCACTAAGGCGCATAGTCGCTACGACAACTGCTCTGGGGTTCTTCTACTCCCTATCTACATCAACTCTCATTCTTTTTATCACTGAAATTCTCGAAGTTCAGGCCAAATACTTCGGCGTTCTCATGGCTAGTGCTGGTTCAGGGGGAGTGCTGGGTGGAATTCTCACACCGGCACTATCGAAGAAATTTGGACGCGGGGCAGTTCTCGCGGTAGCAATTTTCATCTCATCAATAACAGTTATCTTCCAAGGAATTAGCCCTAATGTGTGGGTTTTTGGAGTCATTGGTTTTATATCTACATTTGCGATCACCAATTGGAACATCTTGTTGATGTCTTGTTATCAAGTACTTATTCCTACTGAATTATATGGACGCATTCACGGAGCGCGCCGTACTTTTGTCTGGGGAGTCATGCCAATCGGAGCACTTCTTGGTGGAGTGATTGCCCAGAGTGGCTTGCGCTTACCTCTAATTGTCGGTGGCATCGCAGCGACTCTCGTTTCACTATCTGCTTTTACATTTATTTACCGCCTTGGTAATAAGACTAGCCAAGGCGACCATGAGTCTTCACAAAAGGAGAATTCATGAGTGAGCAAGGTTGGAAGGCATTCCTAGCCGCAGATGATCTAACGGACTGGGTTGTATTGCACGGCGGCCCAACTGCAGTATTTAAAACCAAGACTTTTGCTGAAGCGGCAAACTTTTTTCAAGCGCTCGTGCAACTCCCGGAAATAAATGGGACTAAAACTCAAGTAAATATCGTCTCCGAGCGTGTAACTATTCGCCTAACTCGTGAAGTTTGGACTATTGAAAACGCGCACATTGACCTTGCGCGGTCAATCTCAAAGATTGCTGACTCGCTCGGTGTGGTTGCAGATCCGAGCCAAGTCCAAGAAGTGCAGGTAGCGATTTCTGCCAAACCAGATTCAATTGATCTTAACTTTTGGCGTGCGGTTCTGGGGTATGAAGCAATGCTTGGTGATAACGCGATCGATCCACTTGGAAATAGTTCAACAATCTGGATGCAAGAGCTGGATGAAGCTAAACCACTTAAACATGCAATGCACATAGATGTTTCAGTTCCACAGAAACACGCCGAAGCAAGACTCAAAGCCGCAGTTAATGCAGGAGGCATCATCATTGATGATTCTCATGCACCTGCTTATTGGATCCTCTCAGATCACTCCGGAAATAAAGTATGCATTGCTTCATGGCCCGATGGTGCCGAAGATCCTCAAGACAATAATAATTAGCGCCAATTCTTTTAGTTTGAGTGGCTAATTTGCAGTAATGGCAATCTGCCACCTAAAATTAGCAACAGTTAAGGGGAGTACCTCGTAAATGCACCTTCGTCAATACGGATAGAAATATCCCGGAGTTGCAACCATATTCTGGTTGAGGGAGACCTTGGCGTCATTGGCCCCTTAACGAATAGGTATTAAACATGGATGTATCACTGCTTACCTGGTTTCTTGTTCTTGGCGCAATTCTCGCCTTGATAGTTGTAGACCTTTTGACGGTTAGCCGCAAACCCCACGATGTAATGTTTAAAGAAGCTGCTATCTGGTCGATTTTTTACATAAGCGTAGCCATCGCATTTGGAATTTGGGTATGGCAAACAGCAGGTCCTCAATTCGGAACCGAATACTTTGCGGCCTACCTCGTTGAAAAGTCTTTATCAGTAGATAATCTCTTTGTTTTCATCATTATTTTGGCCCAGTTCAAGGTGCCTTCGATCTATCACCAACGAGTATTGATGTTTGGTGTAATTCTTGCTCTGGTTCTTCGCGGAATATTTATTGCCGTTGGAGCCGCAGCGCTTGCAGCCTTTAGCTTTACATTTGTAATCTTTGGCGCAATCTTGATCTGGACAGGTGTTGGTCTCTTCAAGCACTGGGACGAGGACCCATCGCCAGAAGATAACTTCTTAGTTCGTTCAATTAGAAAACGCGTTGCAATGACCGATGAATATGACGGTTCTAAGATCTTTACCCGCCTAAATGGCAAGCGAATTGCAACACCTATGTTTTCAGTGATGATTGCTATTGCCTCGACAGATCTTTTGTTTGCCCTTGATTCTATTCCGGCAACATTTGGCGTAACTCAAGAACCATTTTTAGTCTTTGCAGCTAATGCATTCGCCTTACTTGGGCTACGCGCTCTTTACTTCCTGCTCAAGGGACTCTTGGATAAATTGGTCTACCTATCTCTGGGACTATCAGTAATTCTGATGTTTATCGGGGTTAAGTTGATTTTGACCTACGTTCATGAAGTATGGAA
This sequence comes from Candidatus Planktophila sp., assembly GCA_964201645.1. Classification (GTDB taxonomy): domain Bacteria; phylum Actinomycetota; class Actinomycetes; order Nanopelagicales; family Nanopelagicaceae; genus Planktophila. The sequence continues at coordinate 23,619 of CAXNEB010000008.1, read as the reverse complement.
TGAAGTTCCAAAGATTCCGACTCTAGTAAGCCTTGCGGTAATCGCAGCAATATTGATCGTTTCAACTATCGCCAGCTTAATTAAGGTAAAGCGCGATCCAAGTGCTCACGCACATGCGGGCCGAATAACTAATGCAAAGGAAAAGCCGACGCCAAAGAGATAAGCGAAAAGTTTCCTGCCTTGCTGGCTAACGGCCCGTAAAGCGACTTTTCTATACTTCTGATCCATAATTGCCCCATGAGCATTACCTCAACTGTGGCAATGACTAAAAGTTCTAATCCTGCCCTTGTGCTCGTTCATGGTCTAGGTTCTGCCGGGACTATTTGGAAAAGTTTGATTCCTGATTTAGAAAAAGTTTTCACTGTTTATTCCATCGATTTACCGGGACATGGCGAAGCAGCTTTGGGCGAAGATGAAAAATATGACCCGCGTTCACTTGGTGAAATGATTCTGAGTTACATGCAGAGTGTTCACAAAGTGCAAAAGATGCACGTAGCTGGAAACTCGCTTGGAGGTTGGATTTCTTTGGAGATGGCAGCACTTGGACCAAAACTGGTTGAAAGTGTCACTGCCTTAGCACCAGCTGGCTTGTGGCACGAAGGCCCGACCATGAAGATTCCGCCAAGTATCGATGCGAGAATTTTGGCCAAGATTTCGCAATTCTTCATACCAGTTGCATTTCATCTGCCGCCGCTGAAAGCATTTGGTTATCGCAAAATCACGCACTTATGGCGTGAACTAAGTTATGAAACTTGCCGGGACTCGGTTATAGCGATGGCTCGAGCTAAGGGATACAAACCCTTATGGCAAGGAATCAGGGGACGAAAATTTGATTCACCCGTAGACCCAGAAGTAAAGATTTCTGTAGTTTTTGGGGATTCTGACATTACCTTGCCCGAAGAAATAGCCCAAGAAAAGTCGATTCTGCCCAAGCATGCAAAATGGATTCGAGTGCCAAATTGTGCTCATGTGATTATGTGGAACCACCGCGAAATTACGATAAAACTAATCAAGGAGACTGCCGGACTTTAGATTGCAGATGCAATTGATTCGCATTTTTACATTGAGATTTCACTGCCCTATATTTCTACCTAGTTCATTTATAGTTACATAAATGTTTTGAGTGGAAGGTAGTCACGATGTACTTCACTAAACGTCGCGTAATTGACTACTGCCGCATCACCAGCACAAGCTGCTAATCTTCTAAATTTTTAGCACGTCAATATTCTGCTGTAAAAAAACTATAAGCAAAACTCTAATTAAAAACTAACAAAGGAAAATAATGTCTATTTCAAAGAAATTGATCGCGGGAGCTATTGTTTCTGGTCTCCTGGCTACCACAGGTGTATTGCCTGCTGAAGCTCGTCCAAAGAATCTAGCCCGAGCTGTTGCTCAACCTGATTGGCTAGAGCAGAACATTGATAACCCAAAGGTACGAATTATTGAAGTTAGCACCGAGCCAGGTATTTACGAGCGCGGTCACATTAAGAATTCAGTTAAATTAGTTTGGCACACAGATCTAGTGGACACAGTTAATCGCGACATCATTAGCCAAGCTAAGTTCACAGCGCTTGCTCAAAAGGCTGGCATCGATGAGGACACCACTGTTGTTCTCTACGGTGATAAGAACAACTGGTTTGCAGCCTGGGGCGCCTGGATCTTTAATGTTTACGGTCAAAAGGATGTACGTGTACTAGATGGCGGCCGCGTCAAGTGGGAAAAGGATGGCCGAGCGCTAACAACTGCAGTTCCAACTTTTAAGACTGGCAACTTTGTAGCTAAAGCTGCTGATAAGAATCTACGTGCCACCTTGACAAGAGACGTTCTTCCAGTTGCCAAGAAAGAGAGAAAAGCAACGCTGATTGATATTCGCTCTGCTGATGAATTCAGCGGAAAGATATTCGCACCACCTGGATTCCAAGAAACAGCAGTTCGTGCCGGTCACATTCCTGGTGCGATCAATGTCCCTTGGGGTTTAAATGTTAATTCTGATGGCACATTTAAAACTGTGGCAGAACTTAAGAAACTCTATGCGGATAAAGGTGTAACGGGAGCAGATCAAATTATTACTTATTGCCGTATCGGTGAGCGTTCATCGCTTACCTGGTTCGTTTTAAGTGAGATTCTTGGATTCAGTCGAGTAAAGAATTACGATGGATCATGGACTGAATATGGAAACTCAGTTGGTGCGCCAATTAGTAATCCTGCCGGCACTATCTGGGGATCATTCTAATTTCAACGTTAAATCTAGAGAGCAGCAGCCCCGGTAACTCCGGGGCTGCTGGTTCTTTATGGACTAAACAAGAAAAAATCCGCACTGGCATTTCTTTCTTAGTTATTGCAGCGCTTCTATCTACAGCTTTTGTTCTCTCTTCAAATCTTGAGAATTCAACAGCGCCAATCTCACTTTTGATTGGCATGAGCTTGGGTCTGTTACTCGAACGTGGCCGCTTCTGTTTCTTCTGTATTTTCAGAGATGGAATTGAAGATAAGAACACCACACCATTTCTATCGGTCTTAGTTGCTATTGCGGTTGGCTCACTTGGCTACACCATTATTTTCGGTCAATTTTTGCCCAATACCAGCACCGATATATTGCCTCCAGCTGCGCATATCGGGCCGGTTAGTTGGGTACTTGCTGTTTCTGCTTTTACATTTGGAATCGGCATGGCGCTATCTGGTGCTTGCATCAGCGGACATCTATATCGCCTTGGTCAAGGTTATTTGCGCGCTATCCCAGCGCTGTTTGGCACGCTAATTGGCTTCGTTCTAGCTTTTCTTACCTGGAATTGGCTCTACTTAAATGCAATTTCAGATGCCCCAACAATTTGGCTACCTCACTATGTTGGATATTCCGGCGCACTTTTGATCACTCTTGGCGCACTACTTCTATTGGCCGTATTTGCGATTAAAAAAGGTACCAATTCTGATCCGATTAGAAGCGCTCCAAGTGCTGCTATTTCGATAAGTGCAACGCTTAAAAACTTAATTACCCAGCGCTGGAGCCCAATATCAACTGGTGCTATCGTGGGTTTAATCGGAACTTTTGCTTATCTTCGCGTTGAACCTCTCGGCGTTACCCGCCAACTGAGCACTTCGGCTCGTACTTTTATGGATGATAATCAAATCGGTGCAGATACTTTATTCGGCCTAGACAAATTGGCAGGTTGCGTTGCAGTGCTGGCTGAAACCATTACAAATAATGGTTGGTTGGTTATCGGCATAGTGGGCACTTCATTTGCAGCAGCACTTGCCGGCGGAAGATTTAAATTTTCTAAGTTAACTGTAACTAATAGTTCTACGGCGCTGGTAGGCGGAGTGCTTCTTGGTTGGGGCTCAATGACCTCACTTGGTTGCACCATTGGTGTTTTACTATCTGGCACCCAAGCATTTGCGCTTTCTGGTTGGTTATTCTTTGCCTTTGTATTCCTCGGAAGTTATGTTGGAATCAAATTAAAGTTCCACACAACTGGCTGAGTTACATTTTATTACCCGCGTAATAAAGTTTTAGGCAATACTTCATCCACGATCGCTTGGTAGTAATCGGGACTTGGTTCATTCCAAGTCCCTTTTGCTTTTCCTATGGACAAATGAACGGCTAATTGAAAGAATCCGCCTATGACCTTTAGATCTCCTATCTTCGAACTCAGCCACTCCTATATTGATGACGCTGCCGCCCTTAGCCCGATGGATTGCACCTATTTGGGCAATGGCCTCAATCAAGACAAACTTGATGATTTCTCAATCGCCGGCGCTGCGAAATCTGCCGATCTAACCAAGGCAACCTTGGCCAAGCTGATGGCGCTAAAGCCGATAGATGAGATTGATCGAATTGCCCAGACTGTCATGAAAGAGCGCCTCGAGTCAGGCCTGGCCCTACATGAGAGCCAAGAGTCATTCGTTCTTTGGAACGTACTAACTTCGCCGCCTTCAAATGTGCGCTCAATTTTTGAACTGATGCCAAAGGCCAACGATCAAGATTTCGACAATATTGCTAAGCGTTTAGCTGCAGTCGATGGCGCATTTAAGTCCTGGACTGGCACCATCATGGAAGTTGCTAAAAACGGCAAGACAACTGCGCAACGTCAAGTACGCGGAGTTATCGAGCAACTAGAAAGTTATGCCAACGGTGGCTTTAGCACGATGTGTAAAAACTTCGATGCCGATGGCAAGTATCCAGAAATGCACGCCAACGCCAAGCTTGCCGAAAAAGCTGCCGCCGAAACCGCAGAATTCCTAAAGACGCAATACCTACCGATTGCTAACCCAAATGACGCAGTCGGCGCAGAACGCTACGCAGTATGGGCACGTTATTTCACTGGTGCAAAGCTAGATCTGCGCGCAACTTACGAGTGGGGCATGGCAGATCTCAAAGCGATCAACGCACGCATGTGGGAGATTGCTGAACAAATTAAGCCTGGCGCAAAGACTCTTCGCGAAGTTGCCGATCACTTAGATCACGACCCTAAGTATGTAATCAAGGGCGAAGCGAATGTAATTAAGTTCTTGCAAGATTTCACTGATGCCGCAATGGCACGTATGGATGGCGAATACTTTGAAATCGATGATCGCATCAAAATCTGCGAAGCGCGTTTAGCCCCTGAAGGCAGCGCATCTGCGCCTTATTACAACTCACCTTCAGAGGATCTATCTCGCCCAGGCACAACCTGGCTTCCAATGTTGGGCAAAGATGAAGTCAGTAGCTGGCACTTAGTTTCGACTTGGTATCACGAAGCAGTACCGGGCCATCACTTGCAATGCGCAACTGTTGCGATTGAAAAAGATCGCCTCTCACGTTTTCAGATAAATGCAGCATGGATTAGTGGTTATGGTGAAGGTTGGGCGCTCTATGCCGAACGCTTCATGAATGAACTTGGCGCCTTTGATGAACCAGGTATCGAAATGGGTTATCTATCAGCACAAGCTTTGCGTGCAGCTCGCATTGTTGTAGATATCGGAATGCACCTTGGCTACACCGATTTCGATGGCAATGTTTGGAATGCCGAATCATCACGCAAACTTCTTAACGAGCAAGCACTCCTTGATGAAGATCATTCACGCAGCGAAACCGATCGCTACTTAGGTTGGCCGGGCCAAGCTATTTCCTACAAGGTAGGAGAGCGCGTCTGGATGAAAGCACGCGAAGATGCCAAAGCGCGTTTAGGTGCCGACTTCTCACTAAAGAAGTTCCACACTTATGCGCTAAAGATTGGCCCAATGGGTCTTGATCCATTTGCCGCAGAACTTGCTAATTGGAATGGCAACTAACTTAGAGCTTAAGTATGAAATTTCAAATCTCAGTAATTGATGACTTGGCTAATTCAGGGACTCCTGGCGAAATGGTTGAGATCGATAAATTTAACGATGAACTACGTGCCAATGGGCAATTTATATTTGCTTGGGGGCTGCATGCGCCTGAATCAGCCATCGTTATTGATAATCGAAACGGGGCAAATTTGAGCACCGGCAAACCACTTTTTGATGCTAAAGAAAACTTCAGTGGTTTATGGATTATTGATGTGACCGATGCCGAGACTGCTGAGAAATTAGCTTTTGCCGCATCGAAGGCATGTAACCGGAAAGTTGAGCTACGCCCGTTTCATTAATTAGCGGTGCGCACGTTCATAAGAAATAGGGTCTAGCGCATCTAAGTTAATTACATTCATCTTATTAATTGCCAAGATGTCGGCAATTTGGGCACGGTGTTCAATCGAGTGATTAACTATTTGCGCAACGATTGTGGTGTTTTGGAAAGATACGGTTTTCCCATAACGCACAAAGGTCAACATTTCTTCGGGTTGATCAATCCAGTTTAAAAATTCGGCATCGTTTTTAAGTGATTGGGCAGCAAGTGCTTTCATGCCTGCCGAGGTCATTGGGAAATCTTGGTCAGCTGGCGCTTCTTCTTTCTTTAACCGCGCCAGTAATCGTGGTTGGGCTACAACAATATGGTTAGCAATTGTGCCAACTCTCCATTCTGGGTCCCAGGCCGAAAAAGAAAGAGCTTCTTCAGGTAGCTCGCTAAGAGCTGTAAAGACAGAGTGGTTGGCCCAGGACATGTGCTTGAAAAGTTTTACTAGTGATTGATCGCTCATATTGTGATCTTAAACCGCCAGTTGGTTCTGGTTCAAGGAAGTTCCATTTCAATTCACTTAAATCTCATATTTTGAGGGCAAAAAGGCTAGAAATTGCGATTTTCAGGAACTCCTTTAGGATTTAGATATCAGGTTTAGCAAGAAAACTTAACTAAGAATCGAAAGGTCAACTCATGTCTGATTCAGGAAAGTGTCCAGTACCTCACGGCGCAACTACCACCGCCGAATCTGCTAACGAATATTGGTGGCCAAAGGCGCTGAACTTGGAAATTCTGCACCAGCATGACACTAAGACCAACCCACTTGGCGCGGACTTTGATTATTTAGAAGAGTTAAAGAAGTTAGATATCGCAGCGCTTAAGAAAGATATGCATGAGTTAATGACTACTAGCCAGAGTTGGTGGCCAGCTGATTGGGGTCACTACGGCGGTTTAATGATTCGTCTTTCTTGGCATGCAGCAGGTACATATCGTGTTGCCGATGGTCGCGGTGGCGCAGGTTCAGGTAGCAACCGTTTTGCACCGCTAAATTCTTGGCCAGATAATGCCAACTTAGATAAAGCACGTCGTTTGCTTTGGCCAATTAAGAAAAAGTACGGCAACAAAGTTAGCTGGGCAGATTTGTTAGTCCTAGCTGGCACGATTGCCTATGAATCAATGGGGCTAAAGACTTTTGGTTTTGCTTTCGGTCGCCCAGATATTTGGTACCCAGAGACCGATATTTATTGGGGTAATGAAAAAGAGTGGCTAGCACCAAGTGATTCTCGTTATGGCGATTTAAATGACGCCTCAACCATGGAAAATCCACTTGCTGCAGTTCAAATGGGTTTGATTTATGTAAACCCTGAAGGCGTAAATGGAAAGTCAGATCCACTTAAGACTGCAGCGCACATTCGCGAAACTTTTGCACGCATGGCAATGAATGATGAAGAAACTGTGGCCCTTACTGCCGGTGGTCACACAGTTGGTAAAGCACATGGAAATGGTTCAGCTAAGAACCTAGGGCCAGCGCCAGAAGCTGCCGGGCTCGAAGAGGCTGGCCTTGGCTGGATGAACCACACCACTCGTGGCATTGGCCGCGACACTGTAACCAGCGGAATTGAAGGGGCTTGGACAACCAACCCAACTAAATGGGATGGCGGTTATTTCGATCTTCTCTTTAAGTATGACTGGGAGCTAAAGAAGTCACCAGCTGGAGCAACCCAATGGGAACCAATTAATATCGCTGAAGAAGATAAGCCAGTAGATGTTGAAGATCCATCAATTAAATACAACCCAATGATGACTGATGCCGATATGGCCATGAAGATGGATCCGGCTTATCGCGCAATTTCAGAGCGTTTCCAAAAAGATCAGGCAGCGTTCGATGATGCCTTCGCTCGCGCGTGGTTTAAGTTAACGCACCGCGACATGGGACCAAAGGTTCGCTACATCGGGCCAGATGTTCCGGCCGAAGATTTAATTTGGCAAGATCCAATTGCAGCTGGCAATAAGAGTTACAACGTTGCTGAAGTTAAGCAAGCGATTGCCGCTTCTGGCTTATCAGTTGCTGACCTTGTTACAACTGCCTGGGATAGTGCGCGCACATACCGTGGCTCAGACAAGCGCGGTGGAGCTAATGGTGCCCGCATTCGTTTAGCACCACAGAAAGATTGGGAAGGCAATGAGCCAGCACGTTTAGCTCGAGTGCTTTCAGTACTTGAACCAATCGCGCAGAAGAGCGGCGCATCTATTGCAGATGTAATCGTTCTAGCTGGTGGCGTTGGTGTTGAGCAAGCTGCTAAAGCTGCCGGTCACACAATCGAAGTTCCATTTACTCCAGGTCGCGGAGATGCAACAGCTGCACAAACCGATGCTGAATCATTTGCTCCGCTTGAGCCAATTCACGATGGTTTCCGTAACTGGCAAGCCAAAGATTATGTAGTTACTCCTGAAGAGTTGCTACTTGATCGCGCACAATTGATGGGGCTAACAGCCTCTGAAATGACCGTACTTTTGGGTGGAATGCGCGTGCTGGGCACAAATCACGGTGGCACCAAGCATGGTGTTTTCACTGATCAGGTAGGCGCTCTAACCCCCGATTTCTTTGTGAATTTGACCGATATGACTTATGTCTGGGAGCCAGCGGGTGTAAATCTTTACAACATTCGCAATCGTGCAACCGGAGAAGTTAAATTCACTGCCACCCGTGCAGATTTAGTTTTCGGATCTAACTCGGTATTGCGCTCTTACGCTGAGCTATATGCCCAAGACGATAACAAAGCTAAGTTTGCCAAAGACTTTGTTGCAGCATGGGTAAAAGTTATGAATGCAGATCGTTTCGATATCTAGCGAGAAACTTCTTCAAGTAGTTCAATTACGTGCCGGTAAGCCTTACCGGTTGCTTTGCTCATGCCAATTTCGCAAGTGCGATTAGCTGAAATGAAATAAGCATCATCACGCACTTCTATTTCGCTGGCTTGAAGCGAAGTTGCCGATGCGGTTAATTCTGGGAAAGTCATTCCGCGGTCACCGGCATAAGCACAGCAACCCCAATTTTCGGGGGTGAATACTTCATCTGCAATTGCTTTAGCTAAGTTATTCAGTGAACCACTAATACCTAGGGCGGTAGTTGAGCAAGTTGGGTGAACTGCCACAGATTTAACTTTTCTAATTGAAAGCTTTGGCAATATCTGTTTTTCAGTGAATTCAACGGCGTCAATTACTTTCAAATTCGGGTGTTGCGCAAGTAGCTCGGTTAGGCCATGTGAACATGAGGCGGCATCGGTCACAATCGATACTTGTTGCCCATTAGAAATTTTAGTTAGTGCAGCTGTAACTGAATTGCTCATCACTTCATAGCCTTCGGAATAACCCTTTGATTTCCAAGGGGTTCCACAGCAGAGCGAATCAATTCCAGCCGGAATCGAGATTCTTAAACCTGCGCGCTTAGCTAAAGCCATAAAAGCACCTGCCGAGTCGCTGGTTCCAAATAGGGTGCCGGTACACGATGGGAAGAAAATCGCGTCAAAGTCAGTAATTGGCGCACCTTTGCGAATAGTTCCGCCAGTTGGATATCTATTCAAGCCAGGAATCAGATTCGCGATCTTTAGGGCAGTTCCGGCGGCTTGCGTAAAGAGCGACCAATTAGAAGCAGCTAATTTCCAGGCTTGCTTGACGATTGGGAAAGCTTTTTCTTCGCGTAGTTCACGTACCAAAGAGCCAGTATTGATCGAAAGTGGGCAGGTAGTGGCGCACATGCCATCGACGGCGCAAGTGTCTGTGCCATCGTAGGCAAACTCTTTCTCAATCTCATTTACAAGTGAGGTATTGCCAGCGGCTTTCGCTAAAACTAATTCGCGTTGCATAACAATTCGTTTACGAGGCGTTAGCGTTAAATTTTTACTTGGGCAGATCGGTTCGCAATATCCGCACTCAACACAGTTGTCCGCAACTTTTTGAATTTTCGGAAAAACCTTTAGATTCTCATGGTGAGTTTCTAGATTTTCACTCAAGATGATTCCAGGATTTAAAATTCCAGCTGGATCAATTAAGCGCTTAAGTGCCCACATCACTTCGTAAAGTTCATCACCATATTGTCTGCGCACAAAGGGAGCCATCATGCGACCAGTGCCGTGTTCAGCCTTTAAGGTTCCACCATGGGCTAGAACCAGTTCAACCATTTCTTGGGTGAATTCTTTATAACGCTGCAACATGGCTGGATTTTCGAACTCTTCATTAATCATGAAGTGAATATTTCCGTCGCGAGCATGGCCAAAGATCACGCTATCGGTATATCCATGTTTTACAAGTAACGCAATTAGCTCTTCGCAAGTCGTTAATAGTTCAGATACTGGCACCGCGATATCTTCAAGTAGCGCGGTTGTACCTGATGGGCGGTTGCCGGCAACGGCGGCATATAAACCTTTACGGATATGCCAGATTTGATTACGAGTGGCAGCATCGCTGGTTAATTGGGCTGGCTGGCTCAATGGCAAAGTGCTAAATAAAGGCGTAACTGCGGCCGCTTTGCCGCTCAGGTCTGCTTCCGTTGCCTCTTGAAACTCAACTAATAGCGCTGCGTGGTTAACCACATTGATTGCCTTTAACTCGGCAGTTGCTTCAGGGTCACGCTGTGCCACGCGCAAACTTGTGGCATCCATTAGCTCAATTGCGGCAAAGCCGGCCTTAACAAGTTCGGGTAACGAGCCAGTGGCATCTGCCAATGATTCAAATATCAGTAGCCCAGTAGCTAAGTGCGAATATGCCGGCACGGTGTTAAAGGTGGCTTCGGCAACAAAAGCTAACGTGCCTTCACTACCGATTACTAGATGCTCCAGAATCTTTACTGGGGAATCAAAATCAAGGAAGGAATTTATGCCATAGCCCATGGTGTTTTTAATACTAAACAACTTATTGATTAGGGCCACTGAATCTGGATTTCTTCGCACGCGATCGCGAAGCGCGATTAAGCCAGCATGAATACCGGGGGACTTTTGCCGCAGAATCTCATCAGCATCGCTAGCGCCAGTATCGATTACTAAGCCATTTGGTAGAACTAAAAGCATTGATGCAATAGTTCGGTAAGAATTCTGTTCGGTGCCGCAACACATGCCGCTGGAATTATTGGCAACAACACCGCCGATTGTGCAGGCGACCTCACTTGCTGGATCTGGTCCAAGTTTGCGTTTAAAGCGAGCTAGCGAAGTATTGACTGCGCGAACTGTGGCGCCTGGGCTAATCGAGACTTGTTCGCCTTGGTTGCCAACTTTTATACTACGAAAATTTTTGCGGGTATCTACTAGAAATCCATCACTGGTTGCTTGCCCGCTGAGACTGGTGCCACCTGAACGAAACGTTACGCCGATACCAAGTTCGGTGGCGAGAGTAAAGATCTCAGCCAGTTGTTCTTTAGTTTCAGGGATGTAGATCGCCTTCGGTTTAAGTAAATAGTGTGAGGCATCATGCGAATAACTCAAGATGTCGGTTGTGCGAGTTGAAGGCTGCAGCGAGGTTTTTGTACTGATCTCAGCCACCTCTTAACCCTTCGCCATAATCGCATCGTGCACATACTGAGCTAGGCCCCGAACTCGACCGTCGTAATACTTTTTAAATCTCTCATCACCTACATACATCAAAGCTAAATTCTTCTGCATTTCAATTGAGCAATCATAGAACCATTTAGAAATAGCTTCTCGATGAGCAACCACAATTGCCTGTACATCTGCCGACCTATAATCAACGCCATTACCAAGTGCTGTTGCAAACCTTTCAGTAACGGCTTCTTGATCTACTTTGGCTGCAGCAAAATCTGCGTGCGAATTATTTGAGGTGCGTGCTTGAGATTGCTCAAAAGCAGCAGTATCGCCCCATCGCTCTTGAACCTCTGCCTCGTGATCATTCATAATTCCAGAGTTTAGAGTAGATCCCTCGATAAGATGGGTTTCTAATTCAGACCAACTCTAGGAGCTGCCTTGTTCGAAGCGATGTTTTTAGGTGCTTTGCAAGGGTTAACTGAATTTCTGCCGATCTCTTCCAGTGCCCATATTCGAATTGCCGGAGAGTTGTTTGGGACTACTGAAGATCCAGGCGCGCGATTTACGGCAATTACCCAAATCGGCACTGAACTTGCGGTGTTGATTTTCTTTCGTAACGACATCAAGCAGATTATTTCGGCTTGGTTCCGTCAGATTACAAAGCGTCCGACTTTGAGTTCGACGGAAAAGTCAGATGCCCGCATGGGTTGGCTAATAATTGTCGGTAGCTTGCCTATAGCAGCATTGGGTTACCTTGGCCAAGATGTAATCAGAAATGATTTTCGCTCGCTGTGGTTGATTGCCAGTACCTTGATCATCTTTGGCGTAATCCTGGGCATAGCTGACAAGTATGGAAATAGTAATCGCGATCTATCTAATCTAAGTGTGCGCGATGGCCTGCTTTATGGTTTTGCGCAATCACTGGCACTGGTTCCAGGTGTCTCTAGATCAGGTTCCACGATTGCAATGGGTCGTTTTCTTGGCTACAGCCGAACCGCAGCTCTACGTTATTCATTTCTGTTAGCGCTACCAGCGGTATTTGGTAGCGGTTTTTATGAACTTAAAGGCGCTATCGAGCAAGGCAGCGATACGGCCACTTTCACAATTGCCGAAACACTAATCGCAACTGGAATCGCATTTGTAATCGGCTATGCCGTAATTGCTTGGCTACTTAAATTTGTTTCTACGAAGAGCTTTGCGCCATTTATTATCTATCGAATTGGGCTTGGCTCACTCTTATTGGTATTGCTGGCAACTGGTGTTATTTAATCTTTAAAGTATTTAATTAATCCGTAGATTGAGCTTTCAACCACTTGAAGAACTTCACGATAGGCCGTAATTTCCTCGCCCCATGGATCAGGAACCTGTAAAGATTCCGCATCAGGTGCAGTCGTATCTAGATTAATCAACCTGGGATCAAAAGAGCGAAGCAACATTACTTTGTCGATGTCGGCTTTATTTCTTGCACTTTTTAAAATATTGGCCTTATTTGCTAGATCCATCACCAGAATTAGATCTCTTTGATCGAATAAATCAGCCGAAAAGGGCCTTGAAACATGCTCATACTTGTAGCCCGCCGATTCCCAAACCTGCAACGAATTATGATTTGGCCCTTCGCCTTTATGCCATTCAGATGTCCCACTACTAGATACCAAAAACTTGGGCTTAGTGAAATTACTCGACTTATTGTGTAACACCGCAGCAGCCATAGGTGATCGACAGATGTTTCCTAGACAGACCATCTCGATGTGAATTTCAGTTTTATTCTTGAGAGAGTTCAAATAGGTTGAATTCATGATTGAAATTCTAATTCAAATACCGCATTAGCCACGGTTGACTGGCAAAGAAATTTCGATTTCTAGTCCACTAAATTCACTTTTCCGTAACGTAATTGTGCCCTCAGCATTTTCAATGATTCGCTTCATAATCGTCATGCCTAACCCACTGCCGCCTGATTCACGTGAGCGCGAACGATCAAATCTCTGAAAATATTGAATGCCAGATTTATACACTTCTTCAGGCAAGCCAGGCCCAGCATCAGAAATAGTTAAGACTGCTTTATTGCCTGCTGTAGCTAGAATGATTAGCACTTGCGAGTCTTCGGGAGTATGCCGGCGAATATTGGCAAATATGTTGGCCAGCATCTGCTGCGCGTAATTATGAGAAATATTTACCAGAATCCCTGGCTCAATCTTTGTCTCCATTGGTCTCATAGGCTGCAAGGTTTTTAAGTCATTACTCAAATGTGCAACTTCGCGAGAGAAGTTAATGATTTCAGGTGCAATCGGTGTTTGATCTTCTAGTTCGGCAATCAAGAGCAGATCATTGATCAAGGATTGCATTCGTTCGATTTCATGACCTACGCGCGCATAGTATTCGGCAGTTTTTGTGACATCAGCTGTTTGATTCTTACTTAGAATCTCCACATAACCTTTAATTACAGTTAATGGGGTGCGCAGTTCATGCGAGGCATCGCCTAGGAACTCACGCATATTATCTTGATTTTTCTGAAGCGAATTAACAACTTCATTTAACTGGTTATCTCGACGGAATAGATAATTTGAAACTGCAATTCCAAGCAGCACCATTGCTAGTGTGAAAAGGAATAAGTAGCGGATATTTTGGCCTTTAGCTGTATTGATATCGGAAAGTGAAACCGAGAGAACTAAGAACTCGTCATCTGGAAGCTCAATTGTTCTAATGCGACTAACTCCATCAATTTCTAGCGTCACGCCACCTGAAAGCGATGCCAATAAATCTTGGTCATTTGGCACGCCTTGTAAATCCCCGGAGCTTTGATTCAGCGAAGTTACATCTCGTACTGCGGATATATAAGAAACCGTAAATTTAAGGTCACTTTGATCTGCCAATAGCAGCGCTAGAGATAGCGGATCATCTTGGGTATCAACTAATTGGTTTACGGCTGAAGAAAGAATCGAATCAATTCGGCTGACTTCGCTACTTTCGGTGATACTAATAGCAAAAAGACCGATTGCGGCCGAAATCGTAATAATGATGGCTGAAACAAGTGCGGTAAGGCGGGTCTGCAACTTCATTAATCAGCGACAATCTGAAAACCGATGCCACGAACTGTCTTAATTCCATCAAAACCATCAATGTGAAGTTTTTTGCGTAAGTAAGAAATATAGGTATCAACAACGGTCGAACTACTCTTGAAATCGATCTCCCAGACTTCAGAAAGCAGAGTTTCCTTGGTAACCACATTTCCACGATTTAGGATCAACTGTTCAAGTAGTTTGAACTCAGTGGGGGATAGATCGATTGGCTGGTCGTTGAATTTCACTGAATACTTTGAAAAATCCATTGAGATTGGACCACAAGTAAGCACCTTGACTTCGGCAACTTCACCTTTACTACGTCGCAAGATTGCTTTAACTCGCAGCACCAACTCTTCGATACTAAAGGGCTTAGTTAAATAATCATCGGCGCCAATTCGTAAACCTTGATTAATATCGGTCTTATCCGCGCGTGCACTGAGCATTAGAACCGGAACCGACATGCCTTCGGTGCGTAACTTTTCGAGTAGCGCTAGACCATCTAGTTTTGGCATATTGATATCAAGGACCAGCAGATCGAATCTTTCGCGACGGAGGAACGAAAGCGCTTCAAGACCATCGGCAGCCTGCACCGCGGTAATTTCAGAGAGGCTCAAGGCCTCGCTTATTAGGTCGCGAACACCTGGCTCATCATCGATTACCAGTACTTTTGGCTGCTGGGACATGTCGCCAAGGCTAGTTCTTAGAGCACTTATTGGGTATAGCAGGCATGCAGGTTGGGACAAATCATTTGCAAAACCTTAAGATTCACAAGGATTTCACAAACTTATCCCGCATCCTTAACTCATCCCAGGGACGGGCTATCGAAAGGTCGAAGATGAACAAGCGCCTAGCAATAATCACGCTAGTTGTGAGCGCGCTTTTTGCTTCGACAAATACTGCGCAAGCTGATGCGCAGAGCGACTACCAGTTAGCGCTAGTGCAATATAAGAGTGCGTTAGCTAACTGGATCATTGCGGTAAAAGCCGAACAAGAAAACTTTAAAACTGCAATGCAAAATTGGAACGCAGCAGTAAAGGCCGCAGAACAAGCTCGCAAGGACATTGCGGCTAAATTCAAAGTTGATGCCGATGCAATAAAAGAACGAACAGCAGCAGCTGTAACAGCGGCAGCCACAGCAAAAGAAAAGAAAGCTGCTAACGCTGCCGGAAAAATCGAATTGGATTTAGTAATTGCCGCGCGCAATGTCGCTTTGGAATCTTTAGTTAAGCCAGGTATCAAGCCAACTAAACCAACACCAGTACCTGCGCCAACGCCACCGGCAAAACCAGCCAAATCGGTTAAGCCGATCAAGCCAAGCAAGAAACCAGCAGTTTCTAAATCTCCTACAAATTGATTTTTCAAAATGTATAATGGGGCATGAGCCGGATCAAGGTAGAACTATTAACTGCTGAACATTGGGCTCGAGCTCGAGATTTACGGTTAGCTTCGCTACGAGATAGTGCACATGCTTTTGGTGGGAATCTAGAAACCGAAAGTGCGCACAGCGAATCCGAGTGGCGAGCTAAGTTTGAAACTCTCAATTACCTAGTTGCATCTGTCGATGGTGTTGATAGCGCGATCATGACGATTGAGAATTTAAAAGGGGATTTCGGTGCAACTGCCTGGGTTGGTGGTTGCTGGAGTTCGCCGGAATATCGCGGAGTTGGGCTATTAAGAGCCATGTTTAAGTTCGTTGATGAACATGCGCAAGAAATGGGCTGGCAGCGCCAAGGGCTGGGTGTTTGGGAAGATAACTATTTAGCGATTGCGGCATATGAGAAGTTGGATTTTGTGGCAATGGGCGAGCCACAATTAAGCACACGGGTTGCTAATAAATTCTATATTCGCATGATTCGCGAAGCAGCTAATCTCTAAAAGGTTAGCCGATAAGAGAAGAGTCGCGCTTTTTAGATAAATCATGCTCGCAGCCACTTGAGCGATCTTTAGCCGCACACGTTTCGCAGAGTAAAACCAGCTTGTGACAGGCGATATTTGAGCAATTAACAAAGATTTTAGTAGGCGCTGCGCAAGATTCGCATTCACCAATAGTTTTAGCTTTTGAAGAGAAATCCATCGCCATGCGATCATCGAAGACATAGAGCGAGCCATCCCAAAGGCCGTCATCGCCAAACTTATTTCCATAACGAACGATTCCGCCCTTTACTTGATAAACCTCTTCAAAGCCACGTGTTTTCATTACGGCAGAGAGAACTTCGCAACGAATTCCGCCGGTGCAATAAGTAACAATTGGCTTATCTTTCAAATGATCGTATTTACCACTTTCAATTTCAGCCACAAAGTCGCGAGTAGTTTCAACATCAGGGACTATCGCATTTCTAAATTTACCGATCTTGGCTTCAAATGCATTGCGACCGTCAAAGAAAACTACCTCGTCGCCACGTTCTGCAACCAATTCGTTGACTTGTTCCGGACGTAAGTGAATGCCACCGCCAACTACGCCATTTTCATCAACTTTAATTTCATCAGGGTGACCAAATGCGACTAGTTCTTTACGTACCTTTACGGATAATTTAGGAAATTCGGTTCCATCGCCGGCTGACCACTTGAAATCTACTTTGCGAAAACCGTCGTACTTTTTAGTCTTCTTAACATAGGTGCGAAGTGCTTCAATCTCGCCACCCAAGGTGCCATTGATGCCGTGCTTAGAAATGATAATTCGACCGGTTAAGCCGAGTGATTCACAAAGGGTGCGCTGCCATAATTTAACCGCGGCAGGGTCAGATATCGGCGTGAAGCCGTAATACAAAATGACCTTGTGTAAATCCATGGCGCGATTGTATCTCGCCCACTTTGCCCTTAAGAAATCAGCAGATTTAGCACCCATGGCTGGCCGTCAGCAGGCGGATATAGCTCGCACTCAAATAACTGCGCTGCCATATGTTGCACATCGGCGGGCGTTGTTGGGTCGCTCGGTTGCACTAGTAAATGCCTCGTGAGTTCGCCCCGATATTTCTTAGACATATGCGTGATCACACTTCGCTCTGCGCCATTTACTTTAAACACCCTTACATCAACGGTTTTCTCTGGATTAATAGTCCAAACACTTTTATATGTCGAAGAGCGGCAATCAATAACTAGTTCGTTAGTAAATTTCTCAGAAACAGTTGCAATCGCATCACGCCATAACTTGTTATCAATCTTCATTTTGTATTGGAAAATCTGATCAAGCGGTTTAACTAGTCCGAATAGCGCCGAAATAATTAAGATCCTTGAATTCGCGCGCTTCCTTTGTGTTGCCGAAAGTGAATCCCAATCCAGACCTTGGTAGAGAACCCCGTCATAGATTTCAATGGCTGGCGATGTTTGTGAAGAGTCGTATCCGGCCGTGGTTTGAGATCGAATATCTGATAGTTCAGCTGTAAATGTAAGTGAACTTAAATTGAATTTTTCAGGGCTAGTTGCTGCTTTCTTCTTCTCACTAGGAGGCAAGAGGATTAGCATTAGGTGATGCTATTAGAGAGGGCTCAGTAATAATGGCTGAAGCAAAGAATGTTCGGGCGGAGATTTTTGAAACCGGTAATGAACGAGTTAAGGCTGCTCGCATAATCATTGATGCACCTGCTGCCAAAATTTTTGATCTCTTAGCAAATCCCAGCCGCCATAAAGAGATTGATGGCTCGAACACCGTTCGAGGAAAGATAAGCGGGCCAGAGCGACTCTCGTTAGGTGCCAAATTTGGCATGTCAATGCACTTAGGAATTGATTACAGAATTAGGAATACCGTCGTTGAATTTGAGGAGAATAAACTGATCGCCTGGCGCCACTTAGGTCATTGGCGTTGGCGCTATGAGATTCGCGAAATCAGCCCAAATCAATGCGAAGTCACCGAAACTTTTGATGGCCGTAAATCAATATCGCAAGCCTGGTTAAAGGCACGTAAGGCTTATCCCTGGACTCAAATGGTCGTTGCTAAGACTTTGGTGCGCTTAAAAGAGGTCATGGAAGCACGTTAGATACTGTGGGAAGATAGCCTCATGAATACGGCAAATGAGACTTTAGGCGCAGTTATGGCTTCGGAGATATCTGAGACCCCAAAGGTGTTCCGCCGTATCTTGAGCAACCTTGATGCCCTAGAGCCAATTAAAGATATTTTGACCGCAAATAAGATTTCTTCAATTTTAATTCTGGCTCGTGGCACCTCAGATAACGCCGCACACTTTCTGAAATATTTAATTGAGACCAAACTTGGTCTGCCATGCGGGCTTACCTCGCCATCATCGGTAACTATTTATGATGCAAAACTTCATTATCAAGGTGTACTAGTAGTTGCACTTAGCCAAAGCGGGCAATCACCAGATCTAGTTGCTTTTGCTAATTCAGCAAAGCGCGCAGGGGCAAAGTTAATTTCATTAACCAATGATGCTAATTCACCGCTAGCTATAGCCGCCGATCATCATTTAGATCTGCAAGCCGGTGCTGAGTTGGCTGTTGCAGCAACTAAAAGTTACTCAGCTCAACTTTTAACTTCATATTTGTTAGTGGCAACTTGGGCCAACTTGAAAATTGATGGCGAGTTATTGGTTGCTCAAGCTGAAAAGCTAACTAGCAATGCCGCACTTGTCTCTGAAGCGGTTGCGGCTTGCAGCCGAGAGCATGAAACTGTCGTTCTTGGTCGCGGCTTTGCATATCCAAATGCCCGCGAAGCAGCCCTTAAGATTCAAGAAACTTGCAAAGTTTCAGTGCAAGGACTTTCAACCGCTGATTATTTACATGGCCCTATTTCGGCGCTAACTCCAGAAACTCAAGTTTTTATCTTGGCGCCAGCGCACCTGCCGCTAAATTCAATTTCTGAGGCAACTACCCGCATTCGGGCTATAACTGGACGCATTATTTGGGTTGGCAATGGTGGTTCGCCAGAAGCTGGTGACATTGTGATTGCTGGCTCTGATTGCCGTGATGAAATGGAATCAACCATCGTTGATGCAATTTCATTGCAGCGGTTCTCACTTGAATTCGCTAAGAAATCTGGCTTTGATCCAGATGCACCCGTAGGTCTCTCAAAAGTTACGCTTACTCACTGACCTTTTGAGTTTTCCGAGATGAACCGCGATTACTTAGTTATCGTTCCCACTTACAACGAAATCACTAGCGTCGGTCATTTATTGCCGCAGTTGCTTGAACTTAACCTAGATATTTTGGTCGTAGATGATGGCTCACCTGATGGCACCGCTGATGCTTGTCGCGCATTCGGTTTGGAAAGTGGCCGCATCGTGGTAGTTGAGCGAAAGAAGAAATTAGGTTTAGGAAGTGCTTATAAAGCTGGTTTCAAATACGGCAAAGATCGTGGCTATAAGTTTTTAATTGAGATGGATGCTGATGGATCACACCAAGTCAGTGATCTTCTAACTTTAATTAACGCCATGAACGATTCAGATGCAGATTTAATAATCGGATCGCGCTGGATTTCAGGGGGCGCAGTTCAAAATTGGGCCAGACGCCGGGAATGGCTTTCCAGGTCTGCCAATGTTTATGCACGATTATTACTTCGCGGCAAAGTAAAAGATATGACCGCTGGCTTTCGAATTTATCGCACGGCTAAGTTGATTCAAATTGATTTAGCGTCAGTTAAAAGCGAGGGATATTGCTTTCAGATTGAGATGACTAAACGCATGGCCCAAATTGATGGCAATATCTTGGAAGTTCCAATTACTTTCGTGGAACGTAAATATGGCGTTAGTAAAATGTCTAAAAAGATTGTTTTCGAAGCTATTTATCGAGTAACCGCTTGGGGTTTAAGCGCGAAATTCCGAAGAAAACGGGCTTAATAGCCACTTGGGATCGGCCGTGATAAGTTCAGCGCACTTGATCCAAGCAGCCCAGTCTTTAATGATTGCGGCCGCCCATGAACAAGTGGCGTTGCGTTTAGCGAAATCCGGTTTGATTCCGGTGCTGTCCCGCAACTGTAAAGATCGCAAGATCTAAGCCAGGTCGCCTGGCGTGACGCCGAAAGTGTTATCCAACCTCGGAGGAAGGTTGGGCCTTTACGCGGAACTTTTCGTTTAATCGCCCCCTTTCTCCCTCAAAAATCTTGAGGGAGTATTTTTATGTTTAAGAAGTATTTTCGATCAATCGCGCTTTTGGTCACAGCGATATTAGTTGTTCCGCTGGCACCAGTTAGCGCAGCACCTACGGCAACAAAATATCCATTAATTATTTCATCTGGCGGATACTCGACAACGATTACTAAAAAACCAACTCGCATTATTTCGCTTTCCCCAAGTGCGACCGAATCACTATTTGAAATCGGTGCAGGCAAACAAGTTCTAGCAGTTGACTCATATTCAAATTTTCCTAAGTCGGCACCGATTACTGAGCTAAGTGCATTCGAGCCAAATGTTGAAGCAATCATTGCACTTAAGCCAGATCTGGTGGTCTTGTCAGTCGATGCCATGAAATCTATGGTGGTCAAAGAAGCACTCGAAAAATTAAAGATCCCAGTCTTGATGGAGAAAGCACCAGAGAACTTAGCTCAGGCATATAAAGAGATCGAAATATTGGGCGCAGTAACTGATCGCACATCTGAAGCCAAAAGAGTGACTTTCAAAATGGCTGCGCTAATTAAATCAATCCTCAACCGAGCAAAAGTGAGCGGCAAAGTTACTTTCTTCCATGAGCTTGATAACACGCTCTATTCAGTTACTTCCGATACTTTCATCGGCAAGGTCTATAAGGACTTTGGCCTGATTAATATCGCAGATAAGGCTGCTGGGGCTGATTCTTATGGCTATCCGCAACTTTCAGCTGAGTACCTAGTTAAGTCTGATCCCGCCATAATCTTTCTAGCCGATGCCGAATATGGCGAAAGTGCAGCTACGGTAAAGGCACGTGCTGGTTGGTCTGGCATTACTGCTGTTACTAAGAAGAATGTTTTTGCGCTACCAAATGATATTCCTTCTAGATGGGGGCCACGCCTGGTTGATTTCTATCGCTACGTTGCCGCTTGCCTTACAAAGGTGAAGAAATAAGTAAATGAAGAAGAATCAGATCGATCGCGTGTGGCGTTGGCAGATTACTGCCAGCGCTGCCGCGGCGTTACTGATTGCGTGTTTACTTGGCGTGGGTTTTGGTCCAGTTAATTTAAATTTCGGATCAATCATTAGAACTTTATTGGGGCTACCTAACGGCTTAGAAAATGAAGACCGCACCTTGTTGCTTGAGTTGCGCTTACCGCGAGTTGTATTAGGCGCACTAGTTGGCGCAGCTCTGGCAACAAGTGGTGCGGTCTATCAAAGTGTTTTTAGAAACCCACTAGCTGATCCTTACTTACTTGGCGTCGCATCTGGTGCCGGCCTCGGTGCCACGATTGCGATTACCAACGGTGGCGGAGACTTACACGCCCTGCTGCCAATCTTTGCGTTTTTAGGGGGAGTACTTGCAGTAGCTGCAACTTTCTTAGTCGCAGGTCGATTATTTGCAGATCCCAGCACCTTGTTATTGGCAGGTATTGCAGTTGGCTCATTTGCAACTGCCTTTCAAACTTATTTGCAACAACGTAATAGTGCAGCCTTGCGTCCGGTTTATTCCTGGATCCTGGGCGAGCTAACAGTTGCCAATTGGGATGTAGTTAAGTGGGCCGGCTTTTATATTCTGATTGCGCTTTTCGTTTTAATCCGTATTTCCAAAGTGCTTGATGCTTTGATGCTAAGTGATGAAGAGGCCTATTCCCTAGGCGTTTCACCTCAGAAAATCCGTATGATCGCCGTTGCTGCAGCGACTTTAGCTACGGCCACAGCAGTCTCCGCAAGTGGTCTAATCGGCTTTGTTGGAATCGTGGTCCCGCACCTAGTTAGAGGACTAACGAAGCGGGCCACAAACCGTTCACTACTTTCAATCGCATTTGTAGGCGCAGCGTTTCTAGTAATTGCCGACCTTGGCGCACGCACGTTGCTCTCACCAGCAGAGCTTCCGATTGGTGTTATTACCGCATTCGTTGGAGCACCATTCTTCTTATTCGTTCTACGAGCTCGCAATCGAGGCAGCCAATGATTAATATCGAAAATCTCTCAGTGCGGTTTGATAAGGCTGAAGTTTTGCAATCAATTAATTTAGATATCCCAGAAGGAACCTGGAGCTGTTTAGTTGGTCCTAATGGCGCTGGCAAAACGACGCTGCTGCGCACAATGCTAGGCATGCAACCGTACTCAGGTTCGATTAAGTTTAACGAACGTGAGATTGCTAAGAACAAATCACTAAACATTGCATTTGTGCCACAACGACCATCAATTCCAGCAGCCATGAGTGTTGCTGAATATGTGATGTTAGGTCGTGCCAAGCTAGATGGCTGGGGCAAGGAAAACGCGCATAGTCGCAATATTGTTCATGAGATGTTAGAAGCAACCCAATTACTGGGAATGCAGAGCCAGTTAGTCACAACCTTATCTGGTGGCGAAATGCAGCGAGTCTTAATCGCGCGCGCTCTTGTTCAAGAACCTGAAGTCATGTTGCTTGATGAACCAACTAGTGCCCTTGATTTACATCATCAGATATCAGTACTTAACAAAGTTGAAGAAATTAAAGCAACTGGCGTCACCATTATTTCAACCATGCATGACATCACGTTGGGCGCTATGTATGCTGAGCGAATCATCATCATGCAAAGTGGGCGAGTTTTATTAGATGGTGAGTCACAATCAGTTATTCACTCACCCGAACTACGTAGCGCCTTTGATGACCGAGTCAGCGTTCATACCCTCGACAACGGTCGCCCAGTAATCATTGCCGCTAAGCGCGTGAAGGGGTTAGATCATGGGGTTATTTAGTACCTAACCCCGATTATTTAGGGGTTAGAGATGGCAATTATCGCCCATCTGAGTAACCCTTTACCCATGAGCAAGCTTGATTTAAATATCACCCTTTCGCGAATCCGCCCGCCTGAACTGCCTGCTAATTTCCTGTCCAGGCGTCATCTGTTTGAGCTAATTGACGGTCGAGCCCCTGGCTACACCATGGTGGTGGCACCGACTGGTTACGGGAAAACTTCGCTGATTGCTGAATGGGTCAAACAGTGTAAGAAGAAAGTTATTTGGTACACGATGTCCGAAACCGACAGGTTGGAAGAGGTTCCCAGCCATCTCTTAGCTGCAGTTCGGCAAGTAATTCCTAATTTTGCCCCTGACTTGGAAAAGCCCACGGTGACCACAATTTACAAAGAAATCTCAATGCTTAACTGTGAACTCGTTTTAGTTTTAGATAATGTTGTTGATTCTTTTACTTATCAATTAAATACCGCTCAATCTTATATGGATGCGATTCCAGATAATATTCACATATTTGCGCTGCGACGAGTAATTCCGACAGTCTCGCTTAAACGATTCTCTAGTATTAATCGCTTATCAATCATAACTGCAGGTGATTTAGTATTTTCAAAAAGTGAAGTCAAATCATTACTTCAAGTTTCTGGAACTAATACAACTGAAAAAACAGTAAATCA
>CAXNEB010000007.1:0-39788 GCA_964201645.1 Candidatus Planktophila sp. | reverse complement strand
TCGATCCTGGACCCTGGGCTTCAAAGGCCCATGTGCTAGCCACTACACAATGGCGGAACCCGTATTCTCCCTCATCCGAGGGACTGCTTTTGACCATTAACCTTGCCCATAGCGAGATTTCTTAAGAAAATTGCCAAGAAAATTACAAGAGGCGGGGGTAAAAATGCGCGATGAAGTAGATCGCCTGATCGCCGCCTGGAAATCAGAACGCCCCGATCTTGATCTTGCGCCATTAGCCGTACTTAGTCGTGTAACTAGAATTTCGCGCCAACTCGATATCACTCGCCGAAGTGCATTCGCTGATCTAGAAACATGGGGATTCGATGTTCTTGCCGCACTTCGTCGCGCAGGTTCCCCTTATCAACTTTCACCAAGTGCGCTAATGGCTGAAACTTTAGTAACCAGTGGCACCATGACAAATCGGCTTGATCGATTAGAAGAGTTAAAACTAATCACGCGCGAACCTGATCCGGCCGATGGCCGAGGCAGTTTGGTTACGCTAACCAAAACCGGCGTGAGCGCCGTTGATGCCGCCTTAGAAGATTTATTAGGGCGCGAAGAAGAATTGTTATCAGCGCTAACTAAAGAAGAGCAGATTGATTTAGCGAGACTACTAAGTAAATTAGTTAACGCGTTTCAATAACTCGCGCACCAGGCACTGGCCCAGTTGCTCTTGCCACACTTCCGACAACTCCGCTGGCAGTAAGTGCTACTGCTAAATCTAAGCCAGCTTCTTCATCGGAAACTAAAAATGCCACAGTTGGCCCAGAGCCAGAAACAATTCCGCCAAGTGCGCCATATTCCTGGCCAACATCGAGAATTAAACGCAGCGCTGGCCGCAGCGAACAAGCTGCACTCTGTAAATCATTAATTAAATATTTACCCACTGAATTTGCATCGGCAGCTAAAAGTGATTGCATTAATTTATCGCTTGCTTGCGGGTTTGCAATTGTTAAACCTGCACGTAAACGATCACATTCGGCATAAACAGATGGCGTTGATAACCCAGCTGAAGAGAGCGCTAAAACCCAATGGTAAGTGCCTCTTGAGAGCGCTGCAGTTAGTTCATCACCACGACCACGACCAATTGCAGTGCCGCCGTTTAACATAAACGGAACATCGCTACCGAGTTGTCGGGCGACTTTCACCATTTCTTCGCGAGTCATGCCCAAGGAATAAAGCGCATCGATCGCCACGATTGCTGCTGCGGCATTTGCACTTCCGCCAGCCATTCCGCCAGCAACTGGAATTGTTTTGTGAATCTGCATAGTTGCATCAATGTCAACGTCATACTCTTTAGCAATTATCTGAGCAGCTTTAGCGGCTAAGTTTGTTTCATCAGCTGGCACGCCAGCGATGTGGTCACCGGTAATTGAAAGTGATAAACCTGAACCAGGCGCTGCATGGGTAATAGTTAAATCGTCGTAAATTGAAATTGCTTGAAAAACTGTGACCAAACCATGAAAGCCATCGTTTTCGCGCGGGCCAACTGAAAGTTGCAGATTCACTTTCGCAGGAACGCGAACAGTTACTGAATTTGTGGCCACAATTGAACTCTACTTGACGCTTTGGCTGGCGTTATAGATGGCACAGAAAGAATCAATTAATAAAGATTCACCGCGCAAAGTTGGATCAATGCTGGCGGCAATTAGAACTGCTTCGGCTTTTGCCGAGCTTCCGAAGATACCCGATAACGCAGCCCGTAACATTTTGCGACGTTGCGCAAATGCGGCATCAACTAATTGAAATACACCCTTGCGCATCGCTTCATCGCCCGGCGTCTCATGACGTTTAAAACTTACTAATTTCGAATCGACACCAGGTACTGGCCAGAAAATAGAGCGCGAAACCGAGCCCGCACCACTTACTTGGGCCCACCAAGACGCTTTAAGCGAAGGAATTCCATATTCCTTCGTGCCTGGTTTAGCCGCTAGGCGATCTGCAACCTCGGCTTGCACCATTACTACACCGGTATTTAGCGAAGGTAGAATTTCTAGCAGGTGCAGCAAAACCGGAACTGAAACGTTGTAAGGCAAATTTGCAACCAACACAGTTGGCGCTACCGGTAATTCTCGAAGGGCTAGCGCATCGGTATTTATGACAGTTAACTTGTAATCTGAATCTTTATGTTCAGCAACTGTGATTGGTAAACGATCAGCCAAGCGCTGATCGATTTCAACTGCAATTACGTTAGAAGTTACTTCGAGCAGTGCCAGAGTTAGTGAACCTAACCCTGGGCCAATCTCAAGTGCGATGTCATCGGAAGTTACGCCCGCAACGCGCACAATTTTCTGGCACACGTTGCCATCGATTACAAAATTCTGGCCAAGTGATTTGGCAGGTCGCAGATCCAACAGTTCGGCCAGTTCACGAATTTCAGCAGCACCTAGCAGCGACATCAGTTGAACTTTCCGAAAGCTCGCTCAGCATTGGCGCTCAAAGCATTTGCGAACTCAGCCAAATCATCGCCGCGTTCGGCTGCCATTGCCCGAATTACCGTTGCAACCTGCGCTGGAACATTTAGCGCACCGCGATTGGGCATTGGCGATAAGAATGGTGAATCCGTTTCGGCCATAAGTTGATCTATCGGTACCAATTTGACTGCCTCACGAAGTTCAGGTGCGTTCTTAAAAGTAATGGTGCCCGCAAATGACAAGATGTAGCCACGTTCAATGCAGATCTTGGCCATTGCAACATCGCCTGAATAACAGTGAAAAATAGTCGTTTCAGGAGCGCCCACCTCCTGCAGAATAGAGAGCACATCATCGTGCGAATCACGATCGTGAATAACTAAAGCTTTATTGGTGCGCTTAGCTAGCTCGATATGCCACTTAAAGGAATCCTGTTGACGTTTGCGCAACTCAGGAGGGGTACGGAAATAATCTAAGCCAGTTTCACCAATCGCGCGCACTCGCGGATGCTGCGCCAATTTTTCGATGATTGCTAAGTCAGCTGCTAGATCTTCAACTACAGGTGCTTCATTTGGGTGCAGCGCTACTGCTGCGAGTACAGAGGTATTCCATTTCTCAGCAGCATCAACGCACCATTGCGATTGTTCGGCGGAATAACCAACTTGCACAATGCGATTGATGCCAACAGATGCGGCATCTGCTATCACTTGACCAACGGCGGCTGAATCAGCAGCTGCATCGGTAACGATTTCCATATGTGCGTGCACATCAACGCAAGGGACAGGAAGTGGTTCAGGAAGCGGCGCAGGTTTACGATCTAAATCGCGATTGTGCCGATCAGCCATGAAAGCGAATTATTCCGCAGCTTCAAGGCGTGGGAAAAGTACTGGCGTCTTGGTAACAGTCGAACCTGCTGGCAATTGGCCCCAAGTCGCAACCTTTGAAATTGGTTGGTTGCCAATTGCGCCTAGCTTTTCGTTTGCACCAAGTGATTGCCAGAGAATTTCACAAGTTGCTGGCATTACTGGATTTAACAGAACAGCTAGCGCACGTAAAGCTTCAGAAGTGTTATAGAGAACCGATTCGAGTTCGGCCTGATTTGCGGGGTCTTTCGCCAGTTTCCATGGTTCTCTCTCAGTTACATAACCATTTACTCGCTTGCAGAATTCCATAATCGCATTGATGCCACCTTGGAAATCTAAGGCAACCATCGCAGCATCTGCTTTAGCCACAGTTTCGGTTAAAGCGGCGCTCAAACCAGCGTCATTGCTTGCTGCCGGCAAGACTCCGCCACAGTATTTTTCGATCATGGCAGCTAAACGAGAAGCTAAATTGCCGAAATCATTAGCTAATTCACTGGTGTAACGGGCGCTCATATCTTCCCAAGAGAAAGAACCATCGCTGCCAAACGGAATCGCACGCAAGAAGTAATAGCGGAAAGCATCAACGCCGAAATGATCGGTGATGTCTTTAGGTGCGATACCGGTGAGCTTGCTCTTGCTCATCTTCTCGCCACCGACGAGCAACCAACCGTGCGCAAAAACTTTCTTCGGAACTTCAAGGCCCGCTGCCATCAACATGGCCGGCCAGATGACGGCATGGAAACGCAAAATATCTTTACCAACTAAGTGCACATCGGCTGGCCAAGTTTGCGCAAACTTCTGGCCACCTTCGGAATCTGGTGCATCAGTTAGCCCAACTGCAGTTGCGTAGTTAAGTAGTGCATCAAACCAAACATAAACAACTTGATCGGTATCCCATGGAACTGGAATTCCCCAATCAAAGGTAGAACGTGAAATAGAGAGATCTGAGACGCCACCTTCGAGGAAAGAAATAACTTCGTTGCGCGCACTTTCTGGTTGGCACGCCTCTGGGTTTGCTTTGTAATGCGCCAGCAATCGGTCAGTGAAAGCAGATAACCGGAAGAAATAATTATTCTCGTTAACAATTTCAACTGGCTTACTATGGATTGGGCAAAGCTTTTCATCGCCAGCTTCAATTAAATCGCCTGGTAATTTAAATTCTTCGCAACCAACGCAATATGGGCCTTCGTATTTGCCCGCGTAAATGTGATCGGCATCTTTTAAGCTTTGTAAAAACTTTTGCACTCGTTCAGTGTGGCGAGGCTCGGTGGTGCGAATGAAATCATCGTTAGCAATATTTAGCGCTGTCCAGTTAGGTTTCCAAGCATCTGCCACCAAGCGATCACACCAATCTTGCGGTGCTACGCCGTTTTGATCAGCAGTGCGCATTACTTTCTGACCGTGCTCATCGGTGCCCGTTAAGAACCAGACTGACTCGCCACGTTGACGATGCCAGCGAGTTAGAACATCGCCTGCAACTGTTGTGTAAGCGTGGCCAATATGTGGCGCATCGTTTACATAGTAAATCGGCGTCGTTAGATAGAAAGACTTATTAACTGCGCTCATTGGGACATCTTATTGGCATCGACGACTGCGGCATAAACGATTTTCTTGGGGATCTTAAATTCCTCGGCTACGGTAGCAATTGCGCCTTTTCGGTCCATACCGGCACCTTCAAATTCGCGCACTCGAGCGACCATATCTGCCGAAGTTGCAGCAGCATCGCCAACTGGTGCTCCGGCAATTACCAATGTGATTTCACCTAATACTTCATTGGTATCTGCCCAATTTTGCAATTCCGAAAGTGTGCCTCGGATTGTTTCTTCATAGCGCTTAGTCATCTCGCGACAGATAGCACCTTGACGTTCGCCACCAATTGCAATTACCGCATCAGCCAACGATTCGGCTAAACGATGTGGTGCTTCAAAAAAAACAATGGTGCGTTCTTCAAATCGCAACGATTCATAGAATTTCTGTCGTGCTCCACTGGTACGTGGTGCAAAACCATCAAAAGTAAATCGATCAGTTGGTAGCCCTGCTAGTGCGATTGCCATTGTGACCGCACTTGGTCCGGGCAGAACGCTCACTTCGATATTCGCTGCAATCGCATCGCGCATCAATCGAAAACCCGGATCGCTAATAGTCGGCATGCCCGCATCTGAGACAACCACAACTTTAGAACCAGTCTTAAGCAGCTCTAAAACTTCTTGGGTTCGCGCATCTTCATTGCCTTCAAAGAAAGAGAGCACTCGAGCCGTAAAGGTCACGCCTAAATCCGCAGCTAAACGGTGAAAGCGGCGTGAATCTTCGGCGGCAATTACATCGGCTTCTGTAAGCGCAGCAATTAAGCGCGCACTGGCATCGCCTGGGTTACCAAGTGGGGTTGCTGCCAAAATTAAGCTCACGCGCATACGCTACCGTCATGAAGCAGTTCGCCAGATCAGCGCTAGCGCCATATGCGATCTATTTGATCTCGCTAATCGCTTTCGGCATGCGGCTATTGCATTTAGGAGAGCCAAAGGGCTTTATCTTTGATGAGCTCTACTATGTAAACGGAGCCCAGGATTATTTGAAATATGGCGTTGAAGTCGATGGCTTAAAACCCGAATTCATCGTTCATCCCCCAGTTGGTAAATGGGCAATTGCCCTTGGAATAGAGCTATTTGGCGATCGGGAATTCGGTTGGCGAATTGCCTCTGCCTTCTTTGGTTCACTTTTAATTCTTGTCGTTGGTTTAATTGCCAAGGAATTATTTAAATCAGATAGCTGGGCCGCACTTGCAAGTGGATTGATAGCCCTTGATGGTTTAGCGCTAGTTCATTCCAGAACTGCACTGCTTGATTTGTTTCTTACTTTCTTTGTAGTTCTTGCACTCTGGGCTTGGCTTAAAAATTGGCACTGGTTGGCTGGAATCGCGTTTGGTCTAGCGGCAGCGACTAAGTGGAGCGGTCTTTACTTCTTAATTGTTTTCGCGCTGATAACTTTCTATCGAATTAGCAATAACAATTCTGGCCGAGGATTATTAAAACCACTCCTAAAATTTCCAGTGCAATACGGGTTGCTACCAATAACGACTTACTTAGTAAGTTGGATTGGTTGGTTCCGAAGTGATCTGGGCTGGGATCGCAATTGGTCGCCGAGTGCACTCAAATCTCTATGGCACTATCACGCAGAGATGTTGGGTTTTCATACCGGCTTAGTTGAAAAACATTCCTACCAAGCCAACCCATGGAGTTGGTTAATTCAAGGCCGACCAACATCTTTCTTTTATGGCACGCCGAAAGGTTGCGGGTCGGAGAGTTGTTCGCAGGAAGTTCTTGCGTTGGGCACGCCTCTACTTTGGTGGTTCGGCACGATTGCAATCTTCTTTGTATTTGGAATTTTGATTCGCAACTTTTTAAATAGAAAGTATGAATTAACGCCCATCTTTATCTGGGCTGGGTTAGCTGCTGGATATCTACCTTGGTTCCTATTTCAAAAACGTACAGTTTTTTCATTCTACGCAATTGTGTTCGAGCCATTCCTGATTTTTGCCTTGGTTTATTGCGCTAAATACCTAATGGAATCAAGGGTTAGAAAGGAAATTTCGCAAGCTCTAATAACAGTTGCAGTAATTTTGATTGCGCTGAACTTTATCTACTTCTACCCGATCTTTACCGGCGAAGTAATTACCTACGATGCTTGGTATGCCCGAATGTGGCTACCTTCTTGGATTTAATTATTCGTTAACTACTTTACTTTCGTTCAAACGATCAACGGCTTCATCAGCAAGTATTTGATCAAAGATTTGATCTTTTGATGGCGCTACTGCGTTGAGTGCTGCAATCGCTAACTTCTCTTGCTCTTCACTCCAACGACCTGGTTCAGTCAAATCAATAACGCGTTTTTGTGAAACAGCTTTAGGTGCGCTCAAATAAGTTGGGGCTGGAATTGAATCTGGCTGCCAGGTACGACGTTCTTCAGCCGAACCCTTTGGCAAAATAACTACGCCAGTTAATTCACGTTCTGAAAGTGGAATCCAATGATCGGTAGGTGCTTTAGGAGCAACCACGTCAACCAAATTGGTAGTAGATACGCCGTTGGTCTCACGTTGCAGTTGCTTAACCCGACGTAGTTGAAGTCGCTCTGAGATTGTCTCGCGTCGTACTTGCACAATGTAAAGCGCGATTCCCGAAATTGGGACCAAGGTATAAATTAATTGTAATCTATTCATGACTCCACCCACCGAAGTAGCTACTAAGGAAAAAGTTAACAAGGTAAAAATAATTCTTCGACGCAATATTTTTTGAGCGTTCTTGGCAACGAAATCTAAATCGGTATGCATAATTCCAGTATCAGGTAATCCACCTGGCGATTTACTCGCAACAACTTTTAACGCACTCTTGTATCGCTCTACAGATTTTCCAGAGAATTCTTCGCGGTCGTGAATCCAACGCGGCAGAAAGTAGGAAACCCACATTCCGGCGATCGCGAGATAGATAAGTCCAGAAGTCATGATGGTTAAAGATAGAGGGGGTTCACGCTCAAATCGGGTATTTAAGGGTCTTTGAGACTCGCTACTTAATTGCTGGATTCTCTTTTACAAAGCAGATGTGATCGCGCCATGCGCCATCAATATGTAGAAAACGAGGGCGGTCACCTTCGAAAATAAAGCCAGCTTTTTCGGCCACCCGACGAGAAGCACCATTTTCAGGACGTAAATTAATCTCGATGCGATGCAGACCTAGCTCGTCAAACCCGTATGCAGTAATCATTTCAACGGCCTGGGTAGTAAATCCTCGATTGGCAAAGCGGCGATCAATCCAATACCCAATATGTGCACCACGTAGCGCTCCAAAAATAATGCCACCCATAGTTATCTGACCAATCAGATTTGGGCCTTGCCAGATAGCCAGTGAGATCGTACGGCCGCTGCGCCCATCACGGTTATAAATACGCACCATCTCAAGAAAAGATGGCCTTTTTGAAATTAGGTCTCCGCTATCAATATGTTCTGGCACTTGGGGCAAGGTCGCTTCCCAAGGGGTAAGCCATTCACGATTTTCAGCACGTACTGCAAACCATTTTGCCCGGTCGCGTAATCGCAGCGGGCGCAAAATTAATTCTTTATTTTTTAAAACGACCGGCCAATGTTGATCGCTCATGAGAGTTACTTAGATATATCGACGTTCAAGCACAACGACAGTGACTTCTTGCCCAATAGCTTTTTCTACATCACTTTCAGAGAGAGCAATAAAAGCATTTGCATCAGAGAGTGTTGATTGCTCATCTTGTGATGGCAGCGGCAGAACTGAAGCGCCATCTTCAGAGAGAATCGCGCGAATATATGAACGCAGCCCTGCAGTAGATGCAACAGGCTTTTCTAGCTTTGCCTTTACCGCTGGGCGATGAATTGTGGCAGCGCCTAACAAAGTGCGAATCATTGGGCGAATGAATAGCTCGAAAGAGATATATGCCGAAATCGGATCACCTGGAAGCGTTACAACAGGTGTTTTATCTGGGCCGATGGTGCCAAAGTTATGGCGGCCACTTGCTTCAATGGCTAAATCAACTGTAGTGATCTCGCCTAATTTAGCTAAGGTGCGAGTAATTAGATCAAAGGAATCGTCTTGACGTTCGCCACTGATAATAATTAAATCTGCACGCACTAATTGATCTTCAATAACTCGTTGTAGTTGTTCTTCGTCATCTGGAATTGAGTGAACGCGGTAACCAATAGCACCGGTTTCGCGAACGGCTGTGGTCAAAAGCCAAGAATTAGTTTCGTACTCTTCACTACCAGTTAGCGATTTTCCAGGTTCAACTAAATCAGGGCCGGCAGAAAGAACCACTACGCGTGGATGTGGTCTCGTTGGTAAATGATCTAAACCAATCGAAGCCGCTAAACCAATTTGGGTAGCTCTGATTCGCGCCCCCGCGCGCAACACCAATCGCTCACCGGCATGAACATCGCTAGCCAAAGTTGCTCCGTGAGCATCGAGCAGTGGCATATCAAATGATTCAAGCGGCTTACAAATAGAAATTAGTGAGGTGAGAAACTCATCTACCTTTGTACGCTCTGACATAATCCCACCATACTTTGTAACTCGATACTTCTTAGGGATTTAACTATGAATGAAGATGTGAAGTCTGACAAAGAACGATTACGCAAGCGTTTTCGAGTCGAACGTCGTGATGGTTTCATCCCGGTTGAATTCACCCATTTAGCGCAAAGTCCCGAAATTGCTGCTGCCCAAGTAATCGCTAGCTATTTTTCTTATGGCGATGAGCCAGTGACAAAATTGTTAAATCAGACCTTAATTAAAGCTGGGAAAACTCTCCTGCTTCCTTGCATCAGTGGGACCGAGATGATCTGGGTGCAATGGAAAGGCGATGAATCACAACTCAACACTAAAACTAAAATCTCCGAACCAATTGGACAACCGTTTACAGATTTAGCAGCAATCGATGTGGTCTTAGTTCCTGCACTGCGAATGGATTCTGACGGTTATCGATTGGGTCAAGGCGGTGGATTTTATGATCGCTTCTTACCGAAAGTTAAAGCTTGGAAAATTGGCTTGCTTCATGATGGTGAGTTATCTAGTCAAAAATTGCCGCGCGAACCGCATGACATTCCGCTAGATGCCGCGGCTACTCCAGATTTAGTTGTGCGCTTTAAGATTTAGGAAGATTGCGCGCGATAACAATTCGCTGAACCTGATTAGTGCCTTCATAAATTTGAGTTAACTTAGCATCGCGCATCATTCGCTCGACTGGATAATCTGAAACATATCCGTAGCCGCCTAAAATCTGAACTGCATCAGTTGTTACTTTCATCGCTACATCGCTAGCAAAACATTTACTTGAAGCTGAATAGAACTTTAGGTCGCCATCGTTGCGCTCTGATCTAACCGCTGCGGCGTAAGTTAACAAGCGAGCAGCTTCGATGCTCATCGCCATGTCAGCTAACATAAATTGCACTGCCTGGAAATCAAAAATTGATTTATTGAATTGCTTACGCTCGTGTGCATACTTTGTTGCTACATCAAGTGCGCCTTGAGCTAGACCAAGTGCTTGCGCCGCAATTGTTATCCGAGTGTGATCGAGAGTATCCATCGCAAGCGCGAAACCTTTGCCTACTTCGCTAATGCGACGATCATCAGATAGCTCCACGTTGTCAAAATAAACTTCGCGAGTAGGTGAACCTCTAAAGCCCATCTTCTTTTCGGGTGCTCCGAAAGAAACGCCTGGATCTGATTTTTCAACTACAAACGCGGTAATTCCCTTTGCGCCAAGAGATGCATCTGAAGTTGCTAAAACTGTGTAGAAATCTGAAAAACCTGCGTTTGAGATCCACTTCTTGCTGCCGTTAAGGATCCACTTGTCACCACTTTGAACTGCTTTAGTGCGCATAGAAGCGGCATCTGATCCAGCTTCTGATTCAGATAAGCAATAGGAGAAACCTTTACCTTTTGCTAACTGAGTAAGCCAACGTTCTTTCTGTTCTTTATTTCCACCAATCATCAGCGGAAGTGATCCAAGTTTGTTTACCGCCGGAATAAGAGATGAAGATCCGCAAACGCGAGCAACTTCTTCGATAATGATTGCGACGCCGAGAGCGTCTGCACCTTCGCCACCAAATTCGGTTGGTACGTGCGAAGCAGCTAAGCCAGCTTTTTGTAGCGCATCAAAGGCTTCTTGCGGAAATCGGTGTTCTTCATCGACTGCTTGTGCATGTGGAGCAATTTCATTTTCAGCTAACGAGCGAACACTTGCACGCAGATCCTTATATTCACTTGGTAGATCAAAGAGCGCGTCCATTGTTACTCCATCACTTAATTGCCAGACCGACGTTCGCGATCAGCAAGTTCTTGTAGGTACTTATTATATTGAGCCAACTCATCTGGCTGACCCATGGCCGCCATTCGTTCCGCTGTGCGATCTATTCGGCGCGTTTCACGCGCATCATCACGAGTCCACATAATGAAAGTCGCAATTAACGCGATCAGGATTGGAATTTCGCCCATGGCCCAACCAATTGCGCCGCCCTTATTTTGATCAGCTAATAAGTCACCTGCCCAAGGTGTTTGCAGTGCTGCGAAGTAGCCTGAATCGATCAAGGTTGAAGATGACATCAAAGCTACCGAGAAAAATGCATGAATGCTCATCGCAGCCAATAAAGTCACAATACGCACTAGAAATGGTGGTCGTTTTGGATTTGGGTCAATCCCGATGATCACATGGAAGAAGAGAAAACCGGCTAATAAGAAGTGAAGGTTCATAAACAAATGACCAGCATGAGTATTCATTAATTTTCCAAATAGCGAAGTGAAATAGAGCAAAAAGAGCGAACCGTCGAAAATAATCAGCGCTCCGACTGGGTTAACAACTATGGCTGAATACCGCGAATGCAAAGCTGAAAGTAAAGTTCCTCGAACACCGCGCTCTTGTGAGTTTCTGCCTTGTGGCAGAGTGCGAAGTGCCAAAGTAATTGGTGCACCTAGAACAATTGCGATGGGTGCAATCATTCCAAGTGTCATATGCGCAATCATGTGCCACGAGAAACTGAAGTGTGCGTATAGACCTAAACCACCACTTGTAGCAAAGTCGACTGCACTTATTCCAATTGCAAAAGAAATGGTGCGGCCAACTGGCCACTTATCGCCACGCTTTGTTAAAACCATGACACCTTTTATATATAGAGCGACTGCAAAAATTAGTAACCCAATCATTAACGCATCTGGTTCATAACCAAAAAGTATGCGCGACAATGTAGGTGGTTGCGGTGTCTTGATACCGACAATTGATAGAGCGCGATCTACCGCTAATCCAGACTCGCGTTCTGGCGGCTGACTTGAAGAGAGTCTCGAACCAATAACCAGCGTGATAACCATTATGAAAACTTCAGCGAGAATTAATTGTAAAAACTTAGGACCTTTTAGTTCAGGCAAGTTCTTTAAATTCTTACGATGTAAGTAGCCAATCACAATTAGACCAGCGGTTAGAAAGACTTTTGCCAGAACTAGATATGCATAGTTGCTGGTCCATGCTTCTTTGAAATCCAGACGGATAAAGGCATTTACGCTGCCACTTACTACAACCGCGATAGCTGCCCAAAGGGCTAGAACGCTAAAGCGGGGCACGGCAGCTGCCCTACTTTCAGGGGTTAAAACGGCTAGCGCGAATACACCGCCGACCCAGAGAGCTAGGGCAATTACATGTATTGCGAGTGAACCAATGGCCATTAGGTGTGAGCCGCTTGAAGCTGAATGACTTTGAAAAACCGGAATCACGATCGCCAGCAAGGTGGCAAGAAACAAGAAAGCACCCGTGCCGATTGAGTTAAAGCGAGGAATAACTAAGGAAATCATGATCGATATCAAGAGTTGGGCAAACAGATACTGGCCCAGTGGGACTTGCAGTAAGAATGAGCGCAAAATATTAGGCTGTAAAACATCAGAGATGCTGGAGTTCAGAATATTCGCCAGAGTCAAAACAATGAAAGCGAGATTTGAAAGCAGCCAAATCAAACTAGCAATTGCTGCAAGTTTTCTTAATCTTAAATTTGTTTGCGCAACTTTTCCGTTTATATCTAGAGTTAGAAAAGTTATCGCCAGAAGAACGCCAACTAAGAAAAAGCTAGAAGTTATTGCGGTGAATTTAAAAAGATTTAATAAGGCACTTATAAACGATTGGCTCATCTTTCGCTAAAGATTTTCCGCGCGTACATTCCTAATCCGACTAACACGAATATAGATAGAACTAACAACATGATCACTAAGAAATCTGTGCCTTTACTGCTGCCAGCACTTGGCTGAGCACTTTCAGTGGCCTCCATTGCAATTGGAGTTGGAGACTGTGATGAAACTGTGTCTGGTGCAATAAAGTTGAAGCGATAATTTCCGGTTAGTGGCACATCATTTTCGGCAAACAATGTGTAGCTAACGGTGTAGTAACCACCAACTGTTAGCGGCGTTAGACCAACAAGAGCTTCGGTATCGGCAATTGCTAACGTGCCATCGTCGACTCGTTTTCCTGAAGGGTCGGTGACTTCAACACTATTTCCTTCGGCCATCAGAGGCATCGAAGTAATGATTGTTACCGCACTTGGTGAAACCAAAACAGTCGAACCACTGGCTGGATCGGCGGTGACTAGTTCATTTGCATTAGCCACTGGAAATGCCAGCAGGGTCACTGCTGCTAGAACTGCACCAAATTGCTTCAACTTCATGATTTAGCCTTTCTGGCCCGCGCCGATTAGCCTCAATCGTCCCACTTCTTTAGACTTCCCTCTACTACGCCCGTTCATCAGGCTTAAATTCTGGAAACTAGAGCCGGAAAGGAATCGAATGCCAACGTATCAATATGCATGCACCGCGTGTAACCACGAATTCGAAACTTTCCAATCATTTACCGAAGACTCATTAACTGAGTGCCCAGAATGCAAAGGCGAAGTTAAGAAGGTTTATTCGGCGGTCGGAGTAGTTTTCAAAGGCTCAGGATTTTATAAGACTGACTCGGCTAAAAGTTCTACCGCTTCGGTTCCGGCTGCAACTCCAGCGCCGGCCACGCCACCACCTGCTGCTTCAACTAATTAAGAATAATTCTAAGTTATTTAGTCGTCGTGATGCGGCGGCTTATCACCAGCGATTTCAGCATCACGTTTGGCATCTTCAATCGATTGTTCGTGATCAACTTCATCTGAAGTCACCTTTGGAAATAGCTCGCTCATAATTGGTAAGCCTAGTCCTTTCGGTAGAGTTCGCACATGTTTGAGAAACTTGGTCACGTAGTTGTTCGCCGCCGTAAGTCAATGGTTATTCTATTTATCGTTGGCGTTCTAACTGCTGGCACCTTTGGTTCGATG
Organism: Candidatus Planktophila sp.; assembly: GCA_964201645.1. Classification (GTDB taxonomy): domain Bacteria; phylum Actinomycetota; class Actinomycetes; order Nanopelagicales; family Nanopelagicaceae; genus Planktophila. Next base: position 25,668 of record CAXNEB010000007.1, on the reverse strand, counting down.
GTTTTCAGCCGACTCGACTCGGGCGGGTACTCAAACCCAGATAGCGATTCATACCAGGTTTATAACTATCTAAACAAAAACCTAAAAGTTGCAGACCCTAATATTGTGGTAGTTGTCGACTCGGGCGATCTTCCTGTTACTGATCCAACTGTTGCAGCAAAAGCTCAAGTTCTAGAAACCGAAATGGCAAAAGCGCCAGGTGTAACAAAAGTTGTTTCTTATTGGAATACCGGCGGCGAGAAAACACTTGCTGCAACTGATGGCAAAGCCGCTTATATTTTGGTCTACGGTGGCGGCGAAGCATTTACGCCCGAGAGCCAAGATATGGGTGCTTACTTCCAAAAGAATTTTGATGGCAAGCGCGATGGTTTAACCATTTATTCAGGTGGTGTCGGAGTCGTCGGAAACGCAATTAACAAAAAGATTGCTGACGATTTGAAAATCGCTGAGGCAATTTCGATTCCGCTAACCTTTATTTTGTTAGTTCTGGTATTTGGGGCTATGGCGGCATCTGCAATGCCGCTAATCGTTGGCGTATCTGCAATTTTGGGTGCCTTCTTCCTCCTTTACTTGATCTCATTGGTTACCAGCGTGAGTGTTTATTCGCTCAACTTAACTACCGGCCTAGGACTCGGGCTAGGTATTGATTACGCGCTATTGATTGTTAATCGTTTCCGCGAAGAGCTGCATCGAGGCAAGAGCGTAGAAGATTCGATTGTTGACACTATGGCGAGCGCCGGAAAAACAGTTTTCTATTCTGGATTAACAGTTCTGGTAACTCTCTTTTCGCTTACCTTCTTCCCGCTGCCTTTCCTTAAATCATTTGGTTATGCCGGTGTATCAGTTGTTGCGATTGCAGTTGCTGGCGCTTTGTTTGGTCTGCCACCAATTTTGGCAATGCTCGGTAAGAAAGTTGATAAAGGCGTTGTCCGTAGATCAGCAATCACTCATAAGGACGAGGGGCGCTGGGCTCAAACCGCTCGTTTAGTTATGAAACGACCAGTTGCAGTTGTTCTGCTTTCGCTAATAGTGATCGGCATATTGGCTGCACCGATTAAAAACATAGCTTTCTCGCAGGGTGATGCCAGAATTTTGCCAGCCAGTAATCCAGCTGCAATTGCTACTGCAATTCAAGAATCGCGTTTTGAAAGCAACATTGCAACCATTGACATTCTTATTTTGAATGGTGCCGGACGAGAAGCTGAAGTCTCTAGCTATATCGAAGAAATTAAAAAGGTTTCTGGAATTGTTAGCGTAGCCGAACCTCAAACAATCAGAAGCGATATTCGAATCACGGCATATGAATCTATGTTGCCGCGATCGCCGGAAGCTCAGAAGTTGATTAATGAATTACGTGATGTCCCAGCACCAGTTGGAACCTTAATCGGTGGAGTCGCAGCTGATTACACAGATACCCAAGAAGGAATTTCGCAAACTCTGCCACTTGCTTTTGGTTGGATTGCGATTAGCGTTTTGATTCTGCTCTTTGTATTTACTGGTTCAATAATTTTGCCGATCAAAGCAGTGCTGCTAAACGTTTTGTCACTTGCCGCAACTATGGGCGTGATGACTTGGATCTTCGTAGATGGCAACCTGCAATGGCTAGTTGGTTCATTTACGGTAACTGGCACACTTGATACCTCAATTGTCATTCTTATCTTTGTGGTGGTCTTTGGCTTATCAATGGACTACGAACTCTTCTTGCTCTCGCGCATCCGCGAAGAACATCTCCTGGGTAGGTCCAATGTTGAATCGGTTGCAACCGGCCTGCAGCGATCAGCGCGAATCATTACGGCAGCAGCTGTAATTCTCGCCGTTGTTTTCGCAGCGTTCGTTACTAGTGGTGTGACTTCGATAAAGATGATGGGCTTTGGTGTTGCATTTGCAGTCGTTCTCGATGCCACTTTAATTCGCGCCTTACTTGTGCCAGCTCTAATGCGTCTGTTGGGCGAACGTAACTGGTGGGCACCTAAGGCAATGCAACGATTTACGCTTAAGCACTAATAACCCTTACCCTTTAGTCATGGATTTAATTGCTTCCCTGCAATGTGCTGACCAGCCAGGCATCGTTCACGCGATGACTTCGGCGGTATTAGCCTGCGGCGGAAATATCATTGAGAATCAGCAATTTACAGACCCAGCCACTAACACTTTTGTAATGCGCACTCGCTTTGAAACTTCCCAAGGCCAAGCTGCTGCTGAAAAATCACTTAGTGAAGGTTTAGCTAAATACGATCCAGCCCTACACATTCGACCAACTTCAGAGCGTCCACGTGCCTTAGTTATGGTTACTAAAGAGAGCCACTGCTTAAGAGATTTACTTTATTTAAATGAACTTGGTGAACTCAAAGTCGAAATTCCCTTAGTGATTTCAAATCACGAGGATCTTCGGCAACTAGTTGAATCACATGGAATTAAATTTATGTACCTGCCTGGCGATAAGAGTGCTCAAGAAGCTGAAATTACTAAGCAGATTGATTTACTAAAAATTGATTTCGTAGTTTTAGCTCGTTACATGCAAATTCTGTCAGCTGAGTTTTGTGATCGAATGCCTGGAAAAATTATTAACATTCATCACTCTTTCTTGCCTGGTTTCAAAGGTGCCAAGCCTTACCACCAGGCACATGAACGCGGTGTGAAAATCATTGGCGCAAGCGCTCACTTTGTAACTAGTGATTTAGATGAAGGCCCAATCATTGAGCAAGATGTTGCTCACGTTACTCACATTGCAACGCCTGAAGAATTAATAGCAATCGGGCGCGATATCGAACGTCGGGTTTTGGCAAAAGCAGTGAAGCTTTATTCAGAAGACAAAATCTTCGTTGTTGGCAAGCGCACCGTAGTTTTTGCCTAAACTCTTCAATCTAGAAATGTGTGTCCCCGGCGGGAGTTGAACCTGCGACCTACCGCTTAGGAGGCGGTTGCTCTATCCACTGAGCTACGGGGACCGATATTAATAGGTGAAATCTACCCGCCCGCTAGGTTTGTAAATACTGGGTTGGCAGATCACGCTCATGAGGGTAGCCTCGGACTTCTACCGAGATGGAGTTTTTTCCTCATGAGAGGCCAACAATGAAAGCGCTAGTAATAGGCGCTGGTGGCGTCGGTAGAGCAATTGCCAACATCGCATCCCGCCGAAGTTTTATCTCTTCTATGGTCATTGCCGATCGCAATATTGCTCGAGCCGAAGAAGCAGTCGCCCGCGTTAAAGATGCCCGTTTTTCTGCAGCTGAAGTTAATGCTGCCGAACTAGAAGATATTCGTGCGTTGATTCGCAAAGCCAAGCCCGATGTGGTGATCAATGCAGTTGATCCACGTTTCGTAATGCCAATTTTCTTGGCTTGCGAAATCGAGAATACTAATTACATTGATATGGCGATGTCGTTATCGCGCCCACATCCGCATTATCCAAATACTGAAACTGGCGTGAAGTTAGGTGACGAGCAATTCGCACGTGACTGGAACTGGGGCGAGCGCGGAATTTACGCACTCGTTGGAATGGGTATTGAACCTGGCATGAGTGATGTTTTTGCCAAGTACGCGTCTGACTATTTATTTAGTCGCCTAGATTCTGTAACTGTTTTCGATGGTTCGAATATAACAGTTGAGGGTTTTGATTTTGCCCCATCGTTTTCAATTTGGACAACGATCGAAGAATGTTTAAATCCGCCACTAATGTGGGAGGACGGTCGTGGTTGGTATACAACTGAGCCATTTAGTGATTTAGAAGTATTCGATTTCCCAGAAGGAATTGGCCCGGTTGAATGTGTAAACGTTGAGCACGAAGAAGTTGTACTTATCCCCCAGAAAGTTGATGCCAAGAAAGTTGCCTTTAAGTATGGGCTAGGCGCGCAATTCATTACAACCTTAAAAACAATTCATATGCTTGGAATGGATCGCAAAGATACGGTTGATGTGCAAGGCGTTGCAGTTTCACCGCGTGATCTATTGGCGGCTGCGCTGCCAGACCCAGCAACACTTGGCTCGCGCATGAAAGGTAAAACTTGTGCCGGAACTTTGGTTAAAGGTTTAGATAAAGAAGGTAAGCCACGCGCTGTATATATGTACAACGTAGTTGATAACGCGTGGTCTATGGCTAATTACGGTGATCAAGCAGTAGTTTGGCAGACCGCAATTAACCCAGTTATTGCTATGGAGCTAATCCATAAAGGTATCTGGCAGCCAGATGGCGTTAATGGGCCAGAGTGGTTTGATGCCAAACCATTCCTAGATTTGCTCGAGGAATATGACACTAGTTGGCATATCCGCGAGGAATCTACCGAGGGAATTGTTCCTGATGATGTGGCTTCCATCGCCTAATTGATTTGAAGGAGATCATGAGCAACCAAGGGGATAAAGGCAATCAAGGCAAGTGGGCGCTAGTCACTGGCGCTACTGCAGGAATCGGCGAAAGTTTTTCGCGCTTACTTGCAGAACTTGGCTTTAACCTTGTCTTGGTTGCTCGCGATCTGCCTCGATTAAATGAACGGGCTGCTGCGCTCGAGTCAAATTTTAAAATCAAAACAAAAGTCATAGCAGCTGATCTAGCAACTGATTCGGGTTGTAAATTGATTGAAGATTTCATTGCTGGTAATGAAGTTGAAGTCTTGATTAACAATGCAGGTTTTGGAATCAATAAATCTTTCTTAGTAAGTGACATGACAGCTGAGCAACAAATGTTCGATGTATTGGTTCGTACCCCTATGCGCTTGATGCACGCGATATTGCCCGGTATGAAAGAACGCAATTCTGGCACTTTGATTAATGTGTCATCCGTTGCAGCCTGGATTGCTGGTGGGACATACAGTGCAAGCAAGTCTTACTTAACCGTGTTAACCGAATCGCTACATACCGAATTAGCTGGTACCAATGTAAAAGTCTCCGCACTTGCCCCGGGATTTACTCGTACCGAATTTCATCAACGAGGTCGTATGAAAATGAACGGCCTGCCCAACTTTATGTGGCTAAACGCTGATGTGCTCGTTGCAATAGCTTGGGCAGATGCGCAAAAGGGCGCCGCGGTATCGGTACCTGGTTGGCAATACCTAGTTTTAAGTTCATTCCTGCGTTTTGGGCCAAGACCGCTAATTCGCAAACTTGGCATGAACGTTCGCGTCCGCCAGCGCAACAAATAATTTTTCACACCAATTTCGCAGGGATTCCTCGCGTTAAAGGCAGGTCCTCTTAACCTGCTTCGGTAAGATTTCCCCATAATCTATGGAGGTCAATATGTTGCGTAAGGTTTCTACTCTCTCTATTGCAGGGGCGCTTATCGCCGGGGTTTTGGTTTCAACCCCCGCTTATGCCGCAGTTAGCAATGGCTCGACCTGTACCGTGATTAATAAGACTGTCAAAGTAAGCGGTTTTACCTACAAGTGCGTAACTGCAGTTAAGTCCACCGTCACACTTGACGGCACTAAGACCACAATTTACTTACCAGCAGCTAAAACAGCGAAGAATGCCAAGCGGTACTACTTGGCTGTTGACTGCATTACTGAGACAGCGTCATATGTCAAGTCAACCCAAGACCTTAAAGCGCTAGAAACAAGCACAGCTAAGGCCCTGGTCGACCTTGATTCACAGATTGCTGAACAAGTTAAAGCTGGCGCGGCTGTGCAGACTCAGATTGACGCCTTAACTAAGGAAAATGCGGACATCGCAATCAAAATCAAGGAACAAACCGATTTAATTCCGATTGCTCAAAAAGAAGTTACTGACTTAACTGCCAAAATTGCAGGTGTTACTAAACAGATCGAAGATTTCACAGTAATTTTAAATGATTCAAAAGCAAAGCTAGCGGCGCTAAAGGCTGATACGAAAAATGCTGCAATAAACGCAACCGCTATTACTAAATTAGCTACTGCAATTAGCCAACTTTCAAGTTCTATCACTTCTCTGAAAACTTCTAATGCAACTTCAAAAATTCAGGCGCAATCTGTCAATGGCTCAATTAGCAAGTACAACTCATCAATCTTGCAATTAAGGAGCACTACTTCCAAGAATTTAGCATCAATTGAAAATTCTAAGAAAATTGGCTCAAATATCACCGCCATAAATAAAACTAAGGAACTTACCTCTGCGCAGTTAGTGCAAGCAAAAGATGCGCTCAAGCAAACAATGAACTCACGCAATCTGCTTTGCAGTAAGGGTTTATAAAGTATTAAATAGCAGAATAGGGCTAGCCGGGTAACTCTGGCTAGCCCTATTCTTTTCCCCGCTCCAAAGTATTTAAGTGTTTATGTGGTTACCTTGAAATTATTTCGATTCGGTAGCTTTATTTTGGTTTTGACTACATTTATTTTAGGTTCAAATGCAGATGAGCCTGATTTTCTTCATGATCTACTGCTTTATAACGCTGTTCCGCTTAGCTTATTGGCCTTAAGTGTTTATGCTATTAAGGGTGAAGATTTACGGACCCGTCTTTCCTTTGAATTAGCGCTCTTTTTCTGGTTTGCCGGGTCAGTAATTTCCTCGCTGACGGCTGTTTACTTATTTACAGCTAATCTTCAGTTGATCTCTGAATTTCTCTATCTGCTTTTTTATCCATTTATTTTCATTGCAATTCCACGCTTACTGAACTCGAGCGTTTCTAGCACAATTCTAGAAAATATTGATGCTGCGATTGTCGCACTCGGAGTCAGTGCTCTTGCCTCTGCTTTACTCATGAAGCCTGTCTTGCCAAACTACAACGGTGATCAATTAGAGACATTTTTTGCGATAGTTTTTCCGGTTGCCGATATTGTGTTAATTGCGCTAATTGTTTCGCTAAATCCATTTCATCAAATCAATTGGCGAAACTTAATCCTTACCTTTGGCATATTTGCTTTTGCCGCTGCTGACTTTGTAAATCTTTGGTTAAGCCGGAACGGCAATTACAGATTTGGCGGTTGGACCGACTCATTATGGTTGATTGCACTTTTTATTATTGTGGAATCTTTATGGTACAAACGAGACGAAAACAAATCACGGATTCAAACTCAACCAATATTAATTGCTGTGGCGGTTTTATTCAGCGCAGTACTGCTGTCATTGCTTGCGCTAAAACCTGGATATCTGCCTGGGTTTATAGTTGGCCCAGCTATCGCAACTTTATTTCTAGCTTTCATTCGAATGGTTGTTGCACTTCGGCAAGCTCAAGAAATTGGAACTGAGCGCACTTTGGCTCGTACCGATGAATTAACTGGCTTACCGAATCGTCGAAAGTTTATGGCCGAGCTAATTGAATTTTCTAATACGCAAGGTGCGCTATTACTACTTGATCTAAATGGGTTCAAGCCAATCAATGATCAATATGGTCATGAAGTTGGTGACCAACTATTGCGGGCAGTTTCACAAAGGTTCCGGCGCTCATTGCCTAGTCATTCCACGCTGGCCAGGCTCGGCGGCGATGAGTTTGGGGCGCTGATTTCAGGTGATTTTGAGAGCACCATGGAGGCAGCTTTGGCGCTTCATGCCAGCGTCAGTTATCCATTTGCCATAGCTGGTGAAACCATCACTATTGGCGTAAGTGTTGGCTTTGTAACTAATGATGGCACCCGCGATATGATGCATCGCGCAGATCAAGCTATGTATAAAGCTAAACGCGAGGATCTAGGGGTTTGTCAGCTTTAATTTCAGCTAAGCGCGCAAGTGATTCGATCCGTTCAGCAGCATGATCAACAATTCGCTCCGCATAACCATTGCTATAACCATCAAGATAAAGCCATGGTTCGTGAATTTCTGCTGCTGATAAATGTGCCAGCTCTGGCACAAACTTTCGGATGTAGTCGCCTTCGGCATCAAAGCGCTTACCTTGTTCTATCGGATTAAACACTCGGTAATAAGGCGAGGCATCTGTGCCACATCCGGCTGTCCATTGCCAACCATGTGAGTTTGATGCAACATCAAAGTCAATCAAGTGTTCGCCAAAGAATCGAGCACCGTGCTGCCATTCCAAATGTAAATCTTTAACTAAGAAAGATGCCACAACCATTCGTGTGCGATTATGCATCCAGCCAGTTTGCACAAGTTGTCGCATTGCGGCATCTACAAATGGGTAGCCAGTCTTGCCTTCGCACCAAGCGCTAAATTTAGAATCTGGTTCTTCGTAGCGCATCTCTTTGAATCGAGGTGCGTAGTAATCCCAAGTTGTATGTGGGTTATGGTGCAATACGTCGGCATAGAACTCGCGCCAAGCAATCTCTTTACGGAAAACGTCGTGCGCTTTGCTATCGCCCAACTTAGCTAGCAGGGTTCGTGGGTGGATTTCGCCCCAACGTAAGTGCGCACTCAAACGACTAGTTCCATCTATTCCAGCAAAATTGCGGTTTTCATCGTAAGAATCTAGGCCAGATCTTTGAAATTCTTTCCAACGATCAAGGGCCACACTCTCACCGGCTGAAATATTGATTTCGGTATTCCACTCTGGAAAATTACGATCTCCGGCAAGTGGCTCAGCGGCCTTGATATTCAATGGTTTTGCAGCTGGCGCACGCCAACCATGCGTGCACCAAGCACGATAGAACGGCGTGTAAACGCGATATGGGGTTTCATCACTTTTGCGTATTCGTCCTGGTGCAACTGCATATGGGCTGCCGGTTTGCGTTAACTTAATTCCATTTTCAATCACCTTGGCATCACGGGCAACTCCGTATGGCGTGTAGTCAGCACTTACGTGAACTGAATTTGCGCCATATCTACTCATCACATCTTTAAGTACCTCACTTGGTTCGCCGGCGATTAGCAAAAGCTTTTCACCCAAAGATTTATCAAGAGCCCGCAAACTTTCTGCCAAATATGCCAAGCGGAATGAGCCCGACTTGCTAGCTATTCGACTATCCATAATAAAAAGCGGAACAATTTCTTCACTTGCGGCAATTGCAGCTAGTAGCGCTGGATGATCAGAGATGCGCAAATCACGCCGAAACCACATAATCGCCCGCTGCTTTACAATCTCTGCTGCCATGGCATTATTCAACCACTATGGAGTTAATTAAGAGATATCAAGTCCGCGGCGTTCCAGGCGAGGTAAACCGAGTAAGTATCGCAGGCCGCATAGTGGACTTCTGGATCCCTCGTGGAGTCACCCAACACCTCTTGATTGCACATGATGGCCAGAATGTTTTCGATGGTAAGACTTCAACTCATCGACGCAGCACCTGGGAGATGGCGCAGAGTGCGATCCGGGTTAGCGAGCACCTTGGCCATACCCCACCAGCCATTATTGCGATCTGGCATGGCGGTAGTAAGCAAGATGAACATGGTCGGGCAAAGGATTTATCACCACAAAGATTCTTTCAAGAAGATGTGGTCGTCAATTTGGCAAACGTGGTTAAAGCTGACTTGGCTCAATTACGCGGCGATAAATATCTAAATATCATTTTTGATCAAATCGTGCCGGAAATCCTCAACGCTTACGAACTTGAAATTCCAGTTGAAAATCGCGCCATGATTGGTTCCAGTATGGGTGGTTTATCAACTCTTTATGCTGGAATTCAACGTCCTGAGCAGATGAGCACATTACTGGCGCTTTCACCGCATTGGACTATCGGCGGCAATCGTTTGGTCGAACGTACTATTGGAGAACTGCCAGAGCCTGGCACCCATAAAATTTGGATGAGTCGAGGCACAAAAAGCCTGGATGCAGATTACAAACCATTTCAAGAGTATGCCGATCGCTTAATGAAAGAAAAGGGTTACCGAGTTGGAATTGACTTTTTTACAAAAGTCTATGAAAAGAGTAGCCATAACGAAAGATCGTGGGCGAGCTACTTAGATCAACCTATGAAATTCTGGCTAGCTTAATTAATTTTGTATTTAACAATTTTTGAGACTGCAGTTTTATTGGCCGCATTCTTTAATACTGAAACAATCTCTAGGTTTGTTCCATTTGGATATTTCTCTGGGTCAATAAACACTCGGTATAAACCCGCTGCTGCAGTATCACCTTTAACTGTGCGGTGATCGGAAGTACCAACATTTACCCAACTCTTGCCAGCCGTACGGACCAAGAATGTAACTTGGTTGTATTCGTCGCCTTTAACTTTTGAGCTAAGTTCTAAAAAGTCATCCATAGTAAAATCAGCACGTGGTGAATTCATCGTTAGAGCTGGTGCTAACTTAGCTTTGAACTTAGTTGCAGCTTTGAGGACTACATAACTAGCGCTGCCAACCCTTAGCGTTAAATTAGCGCCAGAGACCGAAGACGAAAGAGCGGCACCGAGAATTGGTGTCCATTTTGAACCAGAAGTACTAACGTTGAATTTAACTTCTTGGGTAGTTTTACCGGCATTGAACACAACTGCATATTCTTGACCATTCAAATAGCGAGTAACGGCAAAAACTCCATCTTTAGCGTGGCGAATCTGTTGAGTGCCTGAACGTAGTGCTGGATTGGCTTTGATAACTGCCTGCATAGCCGTGATTTGGTCTTCGAGTGGATTTTGGAGATCGAATGCACTGCGAGTGCCGATTGGGCCTGAACCGATGCGCTTCTCATCTTGCCAATATGGAACTTTGGTAGAGAACATATCTTGACGTGCCGCCTTATCGCCACCCCTGCCAATCATGCCTTTTTCATCACCATAGTAGAGAGCTGGGCCGCCGCGCAAAAGGAAGAGCATCGCATTTGCGACTTTAGCTTTCGCAAGTGCCTCTACATCATTTCTTGCCGACCCATCAATAAACATTCCAATGCGACCCATATCGTGATTACCGAGAAAAGTAGTTAAGCCATATGCCGAAGTTGTCGAAGTTGTGTAGAGGTCGTCAGCGTTAAAGAGTTCAACTAATTTCTCTGCTTCAGTTCCGCGAGTGATAAAACTGGTTACTGCGCCTTGAAAAGCAAAATCTAAGATGCCAGGAAAAGATTGTTCTCTTACAAACTTGGCAGTATTGCGTGGATTTCCATCGTAGATTTCGCCATAAATTGGAAAATCAGTTTTACCGGCAGCTTTAGCCGCTTTTAAAATTGCTGGTATAAATGCCTGCCAGAATTCTGGATTAACATGTTTCGCGGTATCGATACGGAACCCATCAATACCAAATTTAGTAATCCAGGTACTCCAAACATCAATCCAGCCTTTTACAACTTCGGGTTTTTCGGTGAAAACATCATCTAATCCAAAGAAGTCGCCATCTAATACCGAGGTGCCCGACCAAGTTGAGTTACCCCGATTATGGTAATTAGTTAGGTCATTTAAGAATGCAGGCTTCTTTATACTCGCATTAGCCGCATCAACCGAGGGTTTCTTGGCAAATGAAACTTTGGCATCTAGCTTAGGAAAAGGATCTTTCCCGGCAACATCTTTTAATTCAAACGGTTTTCCTGATGCATCCAGATAAGGCGAATCATCATGGCTAATGTAAGAATTATTATCATCGTATTGAATTATGTCGGCCGTGTGATTAACAACGATATCGATAATCACTTTTAAGCCAATCGCTTGAGCTTTCACAACGAATTCTCTGAAGTCATATTCAGTGCCAAAATGCGGGTCAACGGTCGTGAAATCTAAGCCCCAGTAGCCGTGATAAGCCGCCGAATTACCCTGCACGTACTGTTGTTTTACAGGTGGGGTCACCCAAATTGAGGTAAAACCCAGCTTCTTGATGCGATCGAGGCTATTGGTAAGCCCTTTGAAGTCACCACCGTGGAACATGCCGTGATCAGATGGATCAAAACCTGCCTCATAAGCACCGGTCTTAAGGCCACCATGGTCATTTGTAGTGTCACCATTCGCATAGCGATCGGTCATAACAAAATAGGCAGATTCATCGCTCTGTGCACCTCGAGCAATATTTGTTGCTAGGGCTGCAATATTTTCAGCAGCAGCGCCACCAGTAATTGAAAGTCCCAAAGTTGTTAAGGTTATTAGCGCAATAATTTTTTTCATTAGGCAACTTCCCAAATAGCTGTCAAGCCATTCTTTGATTTTAACTTCAAGCGCGAACCATATGCCGCTGGGCCAAAGTGGGTTCCGATAATTGAATACCCATATTTACTTAGATCAACATCGACTTTGGTTTTATCTCGTGCTACCAAAATCAGTAAATTTTGATCGACCGCTTCGCGCAAGAAAAGCAAGTGATCATCTTGCACATCAACCCAACGCAAACCGCCTTCAATAAGTGCGGAAGCAGTGCGGCGAAGTTTTATAAGCTCTTTAACTGAATTAAGGAAGTTGTGATCCCAATTATGAGCATCATCCCAAGTCATAGTGCGACGAGCATCTTCGCCCCATGCACCTTCGAGACCAATTTCATCACCGGCAAAAATAGATGGTACGCCTGGATAAGTAAGCAATAAACCCATTGCTGCCAAGTGCTTCTCTTTATCGCCACCAACGACATTACGCATACGTGCAGTGTCGTGCGAATCAAGAAGCGTCATACTGTCAATTAGATTACGCCATGGAATTGAAGAGCTAAAGACCGTCATCGCCTTAACAAATTGTGCACCCGTAGTTTTTGGTATCGCAATTGGCAACCCATGGAATCCGCCTGCTTCAAGGTTTGGATTGTGGTTAAACCAAGCCCAAAGTGGCCGCATGAATCCGTTGTAGTTCATGGTGCCGTCCCAGCCAGTTCCATCTAGATCAGTCGGCCACATATCGGCATTTTCAGCTACTAACCAAGTATTTGGCTTCATGTTATCCATGGCGGTGCGAATATTACGCATCACTTCATCGTGAATATCAGCTTCGCGGTAACGGCCAGTTTGGTTACCTACATCGATACGCCAACCATCTAGGTCATATTTTGGTGATAACCACTTTTGAATAACTGAATTCTTGGCTTCGTAAAAACGCTTACGTAATTCGAGTGAGGCAAAATTTAATTTGGGCATCTGCTTTACGGCATAAAAAGTGGCATACCCAAATTTAGTTTTCTTGTCCCAGTAAAAAAATTTGTTCTCTTTCGAACTCTTGCTCTTCTGGCCTGTCAAAAACCAGGGATGCTCATTGCTGCAGTGATTTGTGGTTATGTCACCTAAAACTTTAATCTTGGCTTTCTTGGCTGCTTTCATAAATTCAAAAAATGCCTTATCGCCACCTAGTAGCGGATCAATCTGGTCAAATGAGGTTGCGTCGTAACGGTGACAAGATTTCGAGGGAAAAAATGGCGTGAAGTAAATTCCATTTGCGCCTAACTCGATCACGTGGTCTAGGCGTTTGGTAATTCCCTCAAAATCGCCACCATAAAACTCGATACTGGTGGTTGGACCGTGGCCATGTGGTAGCGCATCCCACTGCATTGGTATTGACCATTCAGGTGCATCTCTTTCTGCACCTTTTGCAAAACGATCTGGGAAAATTTGGTAGAAGACTGAGCTCTTTAACCAATTGGTTGTTCGTGGGCGGGCGATGATTCGAAAATCTTCATTGCTATGAACATCATGAGCAAATAAACCTGAAGCATTTAACCATTCGTATTTCCCGGCGCGCGAGAAAAGAAAGCGATATTTGTTGTCGTAATTCTTAACGATAATCTTTACTGACCACCACGATTCAACTTCACCTTCGGCCTCTTTCACCAACTGCGCAACAGATGCCTCGCTATCTAGGTAATATCGCACAAGTCCAACATCAAAGGTGTAGGAATTAGGAATTCGCACTCTTAGAGTGACTTCAGAGCCTATTTTTGGAGCATCTGAGCTCACATAGAGTTGTGATCCATCATGATGCGGCTTTGTCGCAGAATCCATAACGGACATTATCGCCCCTGACTAATTACAAAAGCTGGAAAACACTGGTTAGGCATTAACCCTTAACCGAACCTGCCGTTAGTCCGCTAACGATGTACTTCTGTAGCGATAAGAAGATAATCACGATTGGAATTGAGGCCAGGATTGACCCCGCTGCGAAAGGTCCCCAATTCTCTGAATATTGCCCGCCGATAAACTGTTGTAATCCAACTGCGACCGTTCTGCTTTCCATGTCTACCAAGAAAAGCCGCGCCAAAATGAACTCATTAAAGGTTCCGATAAAACTAAGGAGTGCTACGACAGCTAAAACCGGAGAAGCTAGTGGCACGAAAATTAGCCAGAAAGTTTGAACTGCTGATGCGCCATCAATTTTTGCGGCTTCATCAAGTTCGGCCGGAATAGAATCCACAAATCCCTTGAGCAACCAGATGTTTACACCCATTGCTCCACCTAAATAGACCAACAAAAGACCTGGCTGGGTGCCTAAGCCAAGTTCAGGAGCGAATTTATACACGCGCTCCATAATTACGTACACAGCCGAGATGGCAAGAATTGCCGGAAACATTTGAACCAAAAGCAGTAATTGGATACCAAGCTTGCGACCCTTGAATTGCAGACGGCTAAAAGCAAATGCAGAGGCTGAGCCGATCGCCACCGATAGAACAGCTACTGCGCCAGCTATGACTAGTGAGTTCTTAACCCAAGTTAGATATGGAATTGTTGGGTCATTAAATAACATTTTATAATTATCAAAGGCAATTTCGGTCGGAATGAATGAAGTGATCTGCAGGCTGCCCGATGAGCTAAATGATGAAATCACCACTAAATAGAGTGGAAATAGTGAGAATAAACAAATTGAGATGCCAATTAGATGGCGCCACAAATTTTGAGTTAGCCAGGTTTTCATGCGAAAGACTCCAATACTTTGGACTTTCTCAAGCTATATAGCGAGATTGATCCGACAAGAAGGAAAATTATCAGGGAAATTGCACTAGCTAAGCCGAGGTCTTGGGTAGAGGATCCGAATGCGATCTTGTATGTGTAGCTAATTAAAATATCGGTTGCGCCAGCAATCTCGCCATCAAGGTCATTGCGAGGTCCACCGCCAGTGAGCAAATAAATCAAGTTGAAGTTGTTAAAGTTGAAAGCAAAGGAGGCAATCAGAAGCGGTGAGAGAATCTGCAATAGAAGTGGCAGAGTTATCTTGCGGAATATCTGTCGCGGATTTGCGCCATCAATCGCAGCAGCTTCTTGAAGTTCACTAGGGATTGCCTGCAGCGAACCACTGGAAATCAAATAGAAGTATGGGAAACCTAGCCATAAATTAACCAAAATCACGGCGACTCGAGCAAAGTTCGGATCTGAGAACCAAGCAATATCCGAGCCGAACAACGTATTAATCGCACCGAATTCGGTGTTAAACATGCCGCCCCAGATTAAAATACTCATAACGCTTGGCATCGCATATGGAAGCACCAGAATTGATCGATAGATACGACGACCGCGAATAGGTTTGTTCAGAGCTAGCGCAAGCAAAAGGCCAAGTGCGAAAGTTGTAAGCACAGTCAATAGCGCGAAAGTCATGGTCCATAAAAAAACTCGCACCAACGGCTCGCGCACTCTGGGATCTGTAAATATCTTTGAGTAGTTCTCAAACCAGATTGGCGCGCGCCATCCTGGTTCTAGTATTGCCGATTCGTCATTAACCGCTGAATAATTTCCGCGTCCATTATCTTTATACAAAGTGCCATCAACTAAATTAACAAATTGATCATTTGTGGCTTCGTACTTCAAGACTTGTCGAGAAACAATTCCGGTCTCTAAGCCTTCAAGGGCAATAAAGTAAGTATCGTCAAATTTAAACTTAATTGCTGAATAAGCCTTGTCGGCGCCGCTTAGTTCAGAATCACTTAGCGCGGTGAAGCTAGGCGCAGTTATTGCTACCCCGTATTCATTGAGCGTCACATCAGCTGGGTTAAGTTCGGTTCGATTTTTTGCAGTTGAAACAAAGTACTTTAAGTTTGTTATATCTGAAACCAACAGCGCTTGTTCACTACCAAGTTTTCCCAGCTTCAAATCGAAAGCCAGCCCATCTGGGCTAGCTTCGGTGCCTTGTGTTCTAATTAATTCAATTGCTTCTTCTTTGGAGATGATATTGCCGGTTTTGTAATTAAAGCCTGACATAGCTACGGTGTAGAGAATTGGGCCAATTACGAAGGCGGTCAGCAGTAAAATTCCAGGGATAAAGAACTTGAGCGGAATTGAAATTTTTGTTAAATAAGTAAGGGCCAGAAGTAAAACCGTAATAGCCAAGAAAGCGGCAATTACATATTCGCCTTGAGCAAAAGCGCTTTGAGTAAGCATTAGTAGAATTGCTGACAGAAGGCTCACAATTACTATTTTTAAAACTAGCGCAACTTTGCCTCTAATCAGGTAATTCATTACTAATGGTCCTATCTCATTAAAAATCTATTTCGAATGAATAATGCGGGCGAGAAACTCGCCCGCATTATTCAACTTCGTTTATTAATTTGAATTATTCAAATTAATTATAGGTCGCCCTTACCGCCATCTGTGTTTGCACGCCAGATTTTAGCTAGCTTTGAGGCTTCCTTAACTGGATCCTTGCCATCTACTAGTACAGCTGTCCAGAAAGCAGGAGCTGAATCCCAGTAGCTTGCGCCACCCTTATTGCTATTTAGGAAAGCACCGATTTGTGGAATACCCGCAAGGCTTGCTGCGGATCCGAAACCACGCTGACCTGCTGAAACAGTTGGATCAGCTTGTGCGCCCTTTTCTGCTGGTGGACGCTTCTCAATTGCTTGGTAACGTACCTGGCCATCTGTTGATGCGAAGAAGTTGGTTAGAAGTGACTTGGCGCCAGCTTCTGTTCCGTGCTTTGCAGCAAATGATGTAAGCATTGCACCGTTAACAGAACCGAACATCTTTCCGTATGTACCGGCATTAACACCTGGTACTGGCATTAGATTCATTGCGAATCCCTTTGCTACGTAATCTGTCCATTCCCAGTTACCGATAACTGCGTAAGGAACTTTTCCAGCAAGGAAGTTATCTTTACAGCCAGCATCTGATGCTGGGAAGAAGCCATTACCCTTCTTGCCATCTAATAGGTATGTGCGAACATTCTTGCCAAATACAGTTGCGTTGAATGAACGTCCGTAAACAATTTGGTCACGTGAGTTGAACTGGTAGGCATCTGCACCGAGTGCTGAGAATACTGAGTGAGCACCCCATGACATTCCGCCGCCAGCAATACATAGACCAGCCTTTAGGCCCTTTGAGGCCTTAAGTGACTTGTAAACGTCAACCATCTCACCAAAAGTTTTTGGTGCAGTTTTGACTAGATCTGTATTGAAGATCATTGCAACGTTGTTGATATCTACTGGTACTCCGTACAACTTCTTGTTGTAGGTAAGGTCTAGGAACTGTGTTGGGTTAAAGCGTGCTTTTACTGCTGCTGTAACTGTAAGTGGAGCAAGCTTTCCATTCTTAGCAAGTGTTGGTACCCAGTCATTTGCACCTACGACGATGTCTGGACCAGATGCATCAGTTGCCTTATCGATCGCATCTTTTAGCGCATCGAAGTTTGAAAAAGATACAACCTTTACTGTGTAACCAGGAACCCAGTCACCTTTATCTGCAAGTACTTTCTTAATGTTTGCACCGCGAGATTCATCTGCCCACACAACAATTTCACTTGCCGCAGTAGCACTTGGTGCTACTAGGGCTGAAACTGCAAGTGCGAAAGATGCAACCACTCCGGCAAATCCGAAATGCTTCTTATTCATGTATTTCCTCCATGGATGGAATTGAGCACACAAAGCGTGCTTCAGTAGCCCCATTCCACATGCCTTCAAGCCATTAAGCAAACTAATTTGCCTATTTCAAGCCCATTTATCTAGCGGTTTATCGGATTGTTATAAAAGCAGGTCGTTTCATTCCTGTTTACGGAAGGGCTGAAAAGTGGCGCCTAATTTGTTATTAAGCCTGTAACCAAACAGTTGTTTCACCCGGTACCTGGCCACCAATAAGTGGCTGGCTGCTTAGCAAAACTTTTCCTTTCGGAAGTTTTACTGGCGACTTTCCAAAGTTAGTAAATGACTGCCAACCATTTGGTCGCGCAAAGTGCAGCACGCTGCGATTCCAATTGAAGATGAATTTAATTTCTTCAGCACACTGCAAACCTTTTCGCATTGCAATCGCGGTGCGATAAAGATTTAGTACTGAGTTCTCATCTGCTTCATTGGCTGCAACTGAATATTTTCCAAAATCAGCTGGCATTGGTAAATGTGAACCACCAGGACCAAAGCCAAACGAAGATCCTTCAGTAGTCCAAGGCAATGGAATTCGGCAACCATCGCGACTGCGAGATTTACCTGGATTTCTAAACCATTGTGGATCTTGCATCGCTTCGCGAGGAGTATCGGCAACTTCGAATAAGCCGAGTTCTTCTCCTTGATAAAGATAGGTAGAACCAGGTAGTGCCAAAATCAACATAGTTGATGCACGAGAACGATCGATGCCTTGCTTGGTATCGAGAAGCGCTGACTTGCCTTCAGAGATATACCACTTAACTAAATCAGTTTTATCAGGCAGACCATAACGAGTTGGGTGACGCACTACGTCGTGATTTGAAAGTACCCAAGTATTTGAAGAACCAGATTTATCTGCGCGCTTCATGCTGTTGCTAATCAGGCGCTTAAAGCGTTTGGTATCCCAATCTGCGTGAAGCAAATCAAAGTTAAATGCTTGTCCAAGGGTTTCTTCGCTGGCATATGCACCTAGTCGGTGTGCAGGCGCACTTGCTTCTGCCACTGCAACCCGTGGTGGGTTGTATTCGTTGAACACTTTGCGCCACTCACGATAGATCTCATGAACCTCATCGCGATCAAATAGCGGATCACTGCCGTCAGGCTTTTTCGGATCAATATCCATGGTGTCACGCGCAGGTAAACCATCGGAGAAATCTTTAGTTAGCGCATGTGCCACATCGATACGGAAACCATCGACGCCCCGATCTGACCAGAAGCGCAGCGTTTTAATAAAGTCGTCGCGAACTTCTTGGTTATCCCAATTGAAATCAGGTTGCTCAGGTGCAAATAAATGTAAATACCACTGACCAGGTGTGCCATCTGGTTCGGTTACCCTAGTCCAGCCAGTTGGGCCGAAGTGGCTAACTAATTCTGACGGGCGGATATCACCATTTTCACCAAGACCATCATGGAAGATATAGCGATCGCGTTCTGGCGAACCACGGCCAGCTTTTAGCGCGGCCTGGAACCACTCGTGCTGATCAGATGAATGATTCGGAACAATATCTACAAATACTCTAATTTCAACTTTATGTAGCTCTTCAATTAACTTATCGAACTCTTCCAAAGATCCGATGCGAGGGTCAACATTGCGATAGTCAGCAACGTCGTAACCACCATCTGCTAATTCAGAGGGATAAAACGGGCTAAGCCAAACTGCATCAATACTTAGCGATTTTAGGTATGGAACCCGATTAATCATGCCGGCTAGATCGCCAATGCCGTCACCATTTAAGTCAGCGAAGCTGCGTGGGTAGATCTGATAAACGACAGCTTGTCGCCACCATTTTTTGTCACCGGCAATAAATTTATAATCAGGCATGATCTGCGAAGGCTAACAGACCTAAACTAGTAATTTGCTTCTTTCATACAAATGTAAATGCAGGTAACAAAATAGTTACCTGCATTTACATTTATTACATTTCTAATTAGTTGTGAATTAATCCGACTGTGTGATCCCAGCCGGCAACATCTTCTGGGCGACGTGGAGGTTTTCCAACGTAGCGAGCTGAAGGACGAATCAAGCGACCTGTGCGCTTCTGCTCGAGGATATGTGCTGACCAGCCTGCAGTGCGTGCAGCGGTAAACATTGAGGTAAATAGTGGTGCTGGAACTTCAGCAAAGTCGAGAATAATTGCTGCCCAGAATTCCACGTTAGTTTCTAGAACGCGGTCTGGTTGACGCTCACGAAGCTCTTTAAGTGCTGCCTTCTCAAGCGCTTCAGCAACTTCGTAACGAGGTGCGTTAAGTTCTTTTGCGGTGCGACGCAATGTGCGAGCACGTGGATCTTCAGCGCGATAAACCCGGTGACCGAATCCCATCAAACGCTCTTTGCGATCAAGCAAACCCTTTACGTAAGTTTCAGCGTTACCTTCTTTTTCAACATCTTCAATCATTGTTAGAACACGTGCTGGTGCGCCACCGTGAAGTGGGCCAGACATTGCTCCGATTGCGCCAGAAATTGCCGCGCATACATCTGCACCGGTTGATGCAATTACGCGAGAAGTAAATGTTGAAGCATTCATTCCGTGTTCTGCAGCTGAAACAAAGTAAGCATCAATTGCGCGAACGTGAAGTGGATCAGGCTCTCCGCGCCAACGAATCATCATTCGCTCAACTACAGTGTGTGCCTTATCAATCTCAGATTCTGGAACAGGGGGGCCAACAATTCCGCGAGCAGCTTGTGCCAAGTAAGAAAGCACCATCACTGATGTACGCGCTAAGTTGCTGCGAGCTTCTTCATCAGAGATATCTAGAAGTGGCTTGAATCCCCAAGCTGGTGCCAACATTGCAATTGCAGATTGCACATCTACACGCACATCACCTGAGTGAACTGGAAGTGGGAATGGCTCGGCGTTTGGAAGACCAGGGTTGAATAAGTCATCAACTA
Organism: Candidatus Planktophila sp.; assembly: GCA_964201645.1. Classification (GTDB taxonomy): domain Bacteria; phylum Actinomycetota; class Actinomycetes; order Nanopelagicales; family Nanopelagicaceae; genus Planktophila. The sequence continues at coordinate 5,261 of CAXNEB010000007.1, read as the reverse complement.
AAAGGCCCCAAACGTTTCCGAAAGTTACGCGACCAACTAGGTCATCAATATCAACACCGCGGTAACGAAGCGCGCTACCTTCTTTATCGGGTTCAGCAATCTCTGATTCGAATGCGATTACACCTTCAAGACCTGGCTTGAAATCATCAGACACTTGGGACTCCCTCGGAACTGGGCTCACTTTGTGAACCACTCTTATGGGGTAATTCTGCCCCTTAGGCGGGGGTGCTTTCTACCAAGAGGGCTAAAGATGCTTACTTGGCGAAAGTGACGTTAGATACAGGTATGGATAATTCATTAACTCGGGCCGAAATCTCAGCCATGCGCCGTTCATATGGTGAGGCCGGATTAGAGACATTGCCGGCTGACCCATTTGCAGCTTTCATGACCTGGCTAACTGAAGCTCGCACCAATCCAGTTATTGTCGAAGCCAATGCGATGGTTCTTTCAACGCTTGGTAGCGATGGCGATATTTCAACCCGCACCGTTTTGTTAAAGGATGTATCAGAGGGTGGGTTTACTTTTTTCACCAACTATTCATCACGCAAAAGCCATGCCATGGAAGTTAATCCGCAAGTGACATTGCTCTTTCCTTGGTTTCCAATGGAACGGCAAGTTTCAATTAGTGGAATCGCGGAAAAAATTTCGCAAACTGAGTCGGCTGAATACTTCGCAACACGACCATGGAACAGCCAAATTGGCGCATGGGCCAGCCACCAATCTGCACCGTTAGCTTCGCGTGCAGAATTGGAACAACGCTGGCAAGGTGCTGCGGAAAAATGGCCTGAAGGCACAGAAGTTCCACTGCCGACATATTGGGGTGGCTATCGCGTCATGCCTAAGAACATTGAATTTTGGCAAGGGCGTTATTCGAGATTGCACGATCGTTTGCGTTATGAGTTAGATGCCACAACAAATAATTGGGCGTTAAACCGCTACTACCCTTAGGCTATGCCGGTGAGCGAAATTAAAATACCTGCAGATATTAAGCCAGTTGATGGTCGTTTTGGTTGCGGACCTTCAAAAATTCGTCCAGCCACACTAGATGCACTCGTTGCTAGTGGCACGAAAATTTTGGGAACATCGCATCGACAGAAACCAGTCAAGAACGTTGTTAAGAATGTGCGCGAAGGTCTCTCTTCACTGTTTGCACTTCCTGAAGGATATGAAGTTGTTCTTGGTAACGGTGGCTCCACAGCGTTTTGGGATATTGCTACCTTCGGATTAATTGAAGAACATTCACAACACTTAGTTTTCGGTGAATTCTCATCTAAGTTTGCAGCTGCCGCTAAAGAAGCGCCATTCCTAGGCGAACCAACAGTTATTAAAGCTGAGCCAGGCTCGCACCCAGCAAGTGTCGCCGAAGCGGGAATTGATGTTTACGCGCAAACACATAATGAAACCAGCACTGGCGTTTCGATGCCAATTATTCGCCCAGCAGGCACCGATGGCGCGTTGGTTCTGGTCGATGCAACTAGTGCAGCAGGTGGCTTAACTGTTGATGCTAAAGAATTCGATACTTACTACTTCGCGCCTCAGAAATCATTCGCTTCCGATGGTGGCCTCTGGATTGCGCTAATGAGCCCCGCCGCAATTGCTCGAGCTGAGAAAATTAAAGCAAGTGGCCGTTGGGTGCCAGCTTTCTTTGACCTCGGAATCGCGATTGAGAACTCACGTTTAGATCAAACTTACAACACTCCAGCACTAGTCACCTTGATGATGCTGGCTGATCAAGTTAATTGGATGAACGATAACGGTGGTTTAAGTTTTGCAGCCGGCCGTAGCGCTGAGTCAGCAGCTCACATCTATAACTGGGCTGAAAAAACTTCTTATACAACGCCATTTGTAACAGACCCAGCAATGCGTTCAAACGTAGTTGCAACTATTAACTTTGATGAATCTATCGATGCAATGGCAATCGCTGCTGCGCTTCGTGCAAATGGCATTGTTGATACTGAGCCATATCGTAAGCTAGGTAAGAACCAACTACGTGTGGGCATGTTCCCGGCCATTGATCCAAGTGATGTTAAAGCTTTAACTGCTTGTATTGATTATGTAGTAGCTGCTCTTTAATATGTCGCTGCAGCGCGATCGGGTTTTTTGGACCATCTCGGCACAAATCGCGTTAGTTAATTTCTATCTAGGTGGTTTTGGCCCCGCCCAGCCTTTATTGCGTGAAGACCAAGGCACTTCACTAACAGTTGCCGGATTACACGGCACTGCAATGGGCTTGGCTTCAATTATTGCGGGAGCGCTTAATTCACGCGTAGTACATAAATTTGGCCGTAATCGCGCGGCCTGGTTAGGCCTTGGGCTATTTGCTGCAGGTATCGTGATGTTTGTTTACTGTCCACCAGTTCAATTAACTTTGTTAGCAACCCTGTTAGGTGGCATCGGTACTTCGTTTGTTATCAACAATATGGTTACCGGAATTTCGCATCACTACAAAGAAGATGCCGCAATTGCGCTACCGCAATCGAACTCAATTGGTTCAGCTGGCTATGTCTTTGGAACTTTATTTGTTGGCACGCTCGCAGGTACTTCACTTAGTTGGCGCTATGGCCTACTACTTGCTGTACCACTTTCTTTAATTCTTTACATTTTCGCTCGTGAAAAAGGCGCTGAAGAACATGTGCCCGATGTTGATGGTCCACAACGGGGCAAGTTATCGCTACGATTTTGGTTAGCTTGGATTGGTTTTGTCGCTTGTATCTCGAGTGAATTCGCAACAACCTTCTGGGCCGCAGCACTACTACGTGAAAGAGTTGGCTCATCGGCTGCAATCAGCACTGTTTGTATTGTGGCTCTCGGAACCGGAATGGGTATCGGGCGCTGGTTCGGTGGTCCAGTTCTAAAACGATTCAAGCTAGATCATCAGCTGCAAATTTTAATTGGTACCCAATTTGTTGGATTTAGCATTTTCTGGTTCTCACATATTTTGTGGGTATCCCTAATTTCATTGCTAATCATGGGCCTTGGCATCTCAATGCAATTCGCGCTGGCTTCAATTCGTTTAATCGGTTTGAGCGATAATCGCCCTGATTTAGCCATCGGTAAGAGCTCGCTCGCAGCTGGCATAGCTATTGGTGGCGCACCTTTCTTGCTAGGAGTTCTGGGAGATTCCTTAGGAATTAGCCTGGCATACATCATGGTGCCAGTGCTTATCGCAATTGCGATGATAACTATTGTAAAAGTCCCATCGCATGACGATACGAATATAATTAAGTCATGAGCTACAAAACCCGTCGAATAGTGACCTTGATAATTCTCTTTGGACTATTGGGAATGGTTCTTTTAAGCGGTCTTTAATACCGCAGCGATAGAGATATCCGCTGGTACCTCGATACGGTCTTTAAATTTCAACCAAATTGCAGTTGGCGCCAAAATTGTAACAAGTGCGCAAAACACAATAGTTCGCCGAATTCCAAAGGCTTCCGAAAAGAAGCCAAGAATTGGAGTTACTAATGGCGCTCCTCCAAGTAATACGAATTGATAAATTCCCAATATCCGACCACGCACTGCGCTATCAGAATTTGTCTGTACGGTTGAATTAGATGCGATCAAGGTTGTTAATGCACCGGCTCCAGCGATTGGAAGCATGATCATATAAGTGAGAAAAGTTGGCATAAATGCAATTATGAAGATTGAAATTCCAAAAACGATAGAGCTAGCAATCACAAATTTAGTAGAGCGATACTTCTCAATTCTCGGTGAAAAGAGCGCGGCACTGAGCGAGCCAATCGCAATTACGGTTCCCATTAACCCGAATGAGGTAACACCTTTATCAAATACCTTAGTCGCCATTAGGGCATTAAATAATTGAAAGTTAAGCCCGAAAGTTGTCACAAAGAAAACTACCGACATAACTACAAATAAATCGGGACGGGCCATAACGTATCTAAAGCCTTCACGAATTGTGGTTGGGCCGGGTGTTCGCGGCTCACGAAATAGTTCGGCTTCACGAATATTTGCCATCACAATAATTACCAGCACATAAGTGAATGCATTAATTAAGAAAGAGGGACCAGTTCCAAAAGCGGCGATCATTAAGCCTGAAAGCGCTGGGCCAACTAGTCTGCCGAAATTGAAGTTAGCGGAATTGAGGCTAACCGCATTCGGTACATCAACAACGCCCACCATTTCGGAGGTAAAACTTTGTCGAACAGGTTTGTCGATAGCATCAGCTACGCCGAGTGCAAAAGCTAAAGCCATAACATGCCAAATTTGCACGTTATTGGTCACCACAAGTATTCCAAGTGTTAACGAAGTTAATCCAGCGGCAATGTTGGTCACAATTAACACTTTACGTTTATTAAAGCGATCAGCTAAAGCTCCACCGGGCAAACTAAAAAACCAGACGGGGGCGAATTGCAGCGCAGTTACTACACCCAAATAGAATCCACTATTTGTTAATTCTAAAACTAACCAATCTTGGGCAAGGCGTTGTACCCAGCCACCAATATTCGAAGCTGCGTTAGCTGGATATAAAATTCGGTAATTACGGTGTCGAAAAGCGCGCCAGTTGCCATCGCTCTTGACTGAAAAACGCATTACTCTGCTCTCATGTCAGATCAAAATTTAGATCGAAAAGTTCGAACAGTGGTAATTCTAGTGACTATTGGAACTATTGCGTGGCTTATTGCGGGCATGGTTGCGCTCGTTATCGGAACAGATACCAAAATTATTTGGACTTGTGTTTTTGGTGCGGCGTTAGGTGCTACTGGTGTGCGATATTCAATTCGTCGCGCAAAGCGCATCGGAATTTAAGCTTCTAGCTGTCCAGCAATTCCGCGAAGTACGCGACCTAGGCGTTCTGCCTCAGCAGCAGTTGGGCGACGGCCATGACGTAAACCATTTCCAACTTTGTCTAACATTTTGATCGAATCTTCAATAATCGCCGCTAAATCATCGGGGTTAATGCGATTGTTTTCAGCTAATGAAGGTGGCGCATCAATGATTACAACAGAGAGTGCCTGTGGGCCACGACGACTATCGGCAACGCCAAACTCAAGTTTGGTACCCGGCTTAACTGTTGTTACGCCAGCTGGAAGAGATGAAGCTGCAAGATAAACATCTTCGCCTTCATCGGAAGCTATAAAGCCGAAACCTTTTTCCAGGCTGAACCATTTAACGCGGCCTGATGGCATTTGGGGTCTCCTTCAACATTTATAAATTTGAGTTTTTTAACTCTAGTAATCGTTTAGCCGCGGTTGCGGACAGGTGAGTAGTTTATCGCACTTAACTTGGGGCGTGAAGTGCGA
>CAXNEB010000006.1:0-48841 GCA_964201645.1 Candidatus Planktophila sp. | reverse complement strand
CGGTTACAAGTCCCTTGAAGAGGGTCAGTCAGTTTCATTCGAGGTCGTACAGGGTCCAAAGGGTCCTCAGGCCGATGCAGTGAACGCTAACTAATTTCACTTAGTTTAAAAATAACCCTCGTCGCGAAAGCGGCGGGGGTTATTTCTTTTTCTATTTCCTTGAGTATTTCTCTACTTATTTCTTAGGTGCAGGTGGATCATCGCCTAACTTCTTACGCATCTTTTCTACTGCGCTAAAAGGTGATTTATCAGTGCCGGCTTTCCAAGCATCTAAATAAGGCCATGGAAATAAAACTCCGCGTCGTACCCACCAAATATTTGATTCAACTGGCGTTGGCCAAGAAATTCCAAAGTGCACATGCGGCTTAGTCCCTTTAGCAGAACCCGTTGCGCCAACGTAGGCAAGTGTTTGCCCGGCAACCACAACTACACCAGGTTCAATTCCGGGTTCTATTTTCTTAAAGTGCGACCCGTAATAACGAACGCCATCGTCACCAACTAGAGTGACCGATAAGCCGCCGCGGGTGTCACCAAAATTATTTTTCCAGCTCCAGACATCTTTTGCAGAAACTTCGGTAATTGTTCCGCCGGTCGGTGCCACATATTTACAACCAGCCTTGGCTTGAATATCGGTCGCTTGATAATCATGGTGAGCTTTGGCGTAGGTGGCTTTGCAACCGACTATTGGAAATACGTAAATCGGAGCAGCGGTGGCACTCATTAATTGCGATGACATTAGGGTCAAAGTAAGTACCGATATCAACAACTTACGCATGAATTTCCCCCTAGGGACAGTACGTTACCGTTTCGTAATCTAGTTTTCAGGGATATCACTTGTGGCTTGGATCTCCGTAGTTAGAGTTAGGGCACTTGGAAAGGACCTCGAAATTCTTTCCTGCCTAGAGTGAGGATAAAAATGAATAAGAAGAAACTGATGGCACTTGCTGCATCAGCTGTGATGGTGGTTTCACTAAGTACAGCTATGACCGCAACTGCAAATGCGGCTGATTGGGGCGGCAAGAATTGCTACCAAGAGGGCCAAGTTAAATCGATTAATGGTGCAACAAATACTTGTGCGATGACTGCAAAGGGCTTGGTTTACACACCAACTCGCAAATTGAGCGGAAGCTTAACTGTGGTTTGTGGCGCAACTGAAGCTTGGTGTGGCGCAATGACTGGTGCTTTCACAAAGCTGACAGGTGTCTCAACAAAGTTTGTTCGCCTCTCATCAGGTGAAACCGTTGCACGACTTGAGGCAGCAAAAGCTAACCCAGAGTTTGATGTCTGGCACGGCGGACCAGCCGATGGTTTCGGTGTTGCTCGACTCGGTAGTTTGATCGAGAAGTACGCATCACCAACTCGTAACTTGATTCCTAAGAAGTATCAAGATGACGATGGATTCTGGACAGGTGTTTACGTAGGTGCTCTTGGTTTCTGTACTAACACCAAGGAAATCAAGCGTCTTGGCCTAAAGGTTCCAACTTCATGGGCAGAACTGCTTAACGCTAAATTAGTTAAGAATATTTCTTCTGCTCACCCATCAACATCAGGTACTTCATTTACAACTTTATGGACACAGGTAACACGTCTTGGAAGCGAGGCCGCTGGACTTGAATACATGGCCAGTATGCACAAGAACATCTTGCAATACACCAAGAGTGGTGTTGGCCCAGTTGCCATCGTCGGTCGCGGTGAAGCTGCAGTAGGCCTCGTGTTCTCACACGACTGCGTAGCTGGTGCTGAGCAAGGTTTGCCACTTAAGGTCTCATTCCCAAGCGAAGGTACCGGTTATGAAATTGGTGGCGTTGCATTGGTGAAGGGTTCTAAGAATCCAGATGCTGCTAAGGCATATGTTGACTTTGCGTTATCACGTGATGCTCAAAACCTTGGACCAAAAGTTGCTGCTTACCAAGTTCTAACAAATCCAAAGACAAGGATTGATAAGCGCTCAGTCAAGCTAAATACCCTGAATCTTGTTGCTTATGACTTTGAAAAGGCTGCTGCTGCAAAGAAGGCGTTAACTGCAAAGTTTGACGCAACAATCGCCGTAGCTCCAAAGTAAATAAATAGGGGTTATCGAAGAAAGTAAAAAGTAATAAGTTAAAAGCCCGCCCAATCTTTTACAGATTGGGCGGGCTTTTACTAAGATTCGATTGTAAGCAATTTAACCGCTAGGAGATGGACATTAATACTCAAGTAGCGACCAAGCTGGTTCCTCAAGCTAAGGTCCGCCAGACAAAGGGCGGGCAAGCAAAGCAGAAGTTAGATCTGCTAACCAAAGTAATTATGTTTGTCACGATCTCTTTGTTGCTCTTGATGATCATCTTGCCACTTGTCAATATCTTCATCCGATCTTCGGAAGCTACCGGAGTCGAAGTATTCAAGAGACTTTTCACCGACCCAGTAACTCAGAAGATTTTCCAGAACACAGTGGTAATCGGCCTTTCAGTAGGTGCGCTGGGAACGCTCATTGGTTTCTTATTAGCTTATGCACAAACTCGCCTGCAATTTCGGGGCAAAAAGTTGCTACATATAATTTGTTTGGTTCCGCTGATTTCGCCACCATTTGCTTTTGCCACAGCAGTGATTGTCTTATTCGGCCGAAGCGGCATGATCACTAGCGATCTATTGGGAATGCGCCCGACTCTTTACGGCTATCCAGGTTTGTTAATTGTGCTCACGACTTCATTCTTCCCAGTTGCTTACATGAACCTACTTGGCATGATGAAGAACTTAGATCCTTCACTCGATGAAGCAGCTGCGAGCTTAGGTTCTTCTAAATTTAGAGTTTTCCGAAAAGTTACTTTCCCTATGTTGATACCCGGCATTGCCAGCTCATTTCTTCTTCTCTTCGTCGAAGCTATTGCCGACTTAGCTAACCCAATTGTTATCGGTGGTGATTTCACAGTTTTATCTTCACGCGCGTATATCGCGATTAATGGTGAATACGACGTACCAGCTGGCGCTGCTTATTCTGCAATCCTTCTAGTTCCAGGCATGCTAGTTTTCTTAGTCCAGCGCTATTGGGGCCAGAAGAACAATGTGGTAACTGTTACCGGAAAGCCATCAGGGCAAGTAAATTACGTTAAAAATCCGCTAGCTAAGTTCGCGCTACTTGTGATTCCAGTCTTGACGGCTGCCTTCATTGTCTTGGTTTATCTGACTGTAATTTTCGGTGGATTTATCAAGATCCTCGGAGTAAATAACACATTTACGCTCGATTGGTTCCGTTACATCTTCAGCGGCATCGGTAATGAAGCGATATTTAAAACAACCATCATGGCGCTGATTGCTACCCCGATAGCGGGCATATTAGGCATGATCTTGGCTTGGTTAATCGTGCGAAAGTTAAAACGCGGACGCGAGTTAGTAGATGTACTTGGAATGCTCGGCATTGCTGTTCCTGGAACAGTTCTAGGTATTGGTTATGCAATTACTTTCAACCATGTACTCAAGTGGGGTGACACTTCGATACTTCCACAACTAGCAGGTGGTGGCGCGATCTTTGGTGGCGCAACTGCCGTGATTATGATCTACGTGATTCGCTCCAGCCCAGCTGGTCAACGATCAGGCGTTGCCGCACTGCAACAAATTAACCCTGCCATCGATGAAGCTTCTTCTTCACTTGGGGCATCGGGCTTTAGAACTTTCCGAAAGATAACTCTGCCACTTATTAAGGGCGCACTCTTAACTGGCTTAATGTTCGCCTTTGCCCGCTCGATGACAACGCTTTCGGCAATTATATTTATTACAACGCCAGATACGCCAATTTTGACTTCAAAAATTCTCTCTGAGGTAGATGCCGGACGCTACGGTGCATCATTTGCTTTCTGCAACATTTTAATTGTTTTGGTTCTAACAGTTATGGGAGTTATTAACCTATTAGTTCGTGATAAGAGTGAAAAAGTGCAATTGGCTCCCCTAACATGAAAATTTTTATGCTCGTATTTGAAATCAATCAACAGGTAGCAACCAAGGAGAAGGCGTAATGACAACAGCAATAGGATCAACTTCGAGTCGTCTTCAACTTAATAATCTGACCAAAGATTTTGGGCAGAAAGGCGAGAGCATCACCGCGGTCGATAACGTAACTCTTACGATCGAACCTGGTGAATTCATAACTCTGCTTGGCCCATCGGGTTGTGGCAAGACCACTACATTGCGCATGATCGCTGGCTTTGAAACACCGACGAGCGGAGAAATATTGCTTGATGAAAGTGATGTCAGCCGGTTAACCCCTGATAAGCGCCCAATGGGTATGGTCTTTCAGTCATACGCACTGTTTCCGCATATGACCGTTTATGAAAATGTGGCCTACGGCTTAAAAACTAATAAGACACCTAACGATCAAATAAAGCGTGAAGTTTCCGAAGTTCTCTCAATAATGAGTTTAGAAATGCTCGCTAATCGTGCCCCAAACCAGTTATCAGGTGGGCAGCAACAACGCGTAGCCCTAGCTCGCGCCATGGTCATGAAGCCAAAGGTTCTTCTTTTTGACGAACCGCTTAGCAATCTAGATGCAAAGCTTCGCGCACAGATGCGTATTGAAATCCGACAACTTCAGCAACGTTTAGGAATTACCAGTATTTTCGTAACTCACGATCAAGATGAGGCAATGAGTATCTCTGATCGCATCGTTGTTATGCGAAATGCAAAGATTGAACAAGTAGGGACTCCTGCTGAAATCTATCTACGTCCTAAATCAGTTTTTGTTGCCGATTTCGTTGGTCGCTCAAACTTCCTTAAAGTTTCGGGCGTAAAGAGCACCAGCAGTGGACGTGCTCAAGTAACGCTAAACGGTAAAGAGATCGAGGTCGGCGCTTCAGCTGATGCAATTTCAGCACCATCTGCACTACTTCTGGTTCGCCCAGAATCAATCAAGGTTGAGAAATCTTCATCAACTGTAGCTAGCGATGGTTTTACCGAAGGAAAAGTCTCCCAAGTTGTTTTCTACGGAGAACATGTTGAATACACAATTCAGACTCAATCAGGTGAACTGATCGCAGTCGTTTCTAATCCGGTCTATGAAGAGATCGTTCCTGTGGGATCTATCGCTAAGTATTCATTCGATCAGAACCGTGCGTGGCTCGTTTCCTCAGATAAGTAATCTGGGAGATGCTCATTCGAGAAATTGGATTTCTATTTGATCTAGACGGCACGTTAATCAATTCGCAAGAGTCGGTCATAAATTCTTGGATAACGATGGCTAACGAAGCTGGAATCCCGCTGCAAGCTTTGATTGGCCACCATGGTCTACCTGCAGAGCAAACAGTAAGAAAACTCTTAAGCGATCGTGAAGAGAGTGAAATTCAAAAGTGGGTAAAGCGGGTAACTGATCTAGAGATTTCAGATGTAACTGGAGTGCGCGCGGTTCCGGGAGCAATTGAATTGCTTACAGAACTAACAGAGCACAATATTCCTTGGACGATCGTTACTTCTTGCACAAAAGATTTGGCTGTTGCCCGTACACGTGCCGCCAGTATTCCGTTTCCGAAAAGTGCGGTCACATTTGATCAAGTGACTCGCGGGAAACCTTTTCCAGAGCCTTTTATTTTGGGTGCCGAAAGAATTGGAATCCCCACAAATTCATGCTGGGCAATCGAAGATGCACCTGGTGGTGTTACCTCAGCCAAAGAGGCAGGTTGCACCGTGGCTGGTGTATTAACTACAGATGCCCGTGAAGAGCTAATGCATGCAGATTACCTGCTAGAACACTTGAGCGAAGTACTCGTTAAGGCTGGTCTCTGAGTGCAGTAAAGTTCGACTATGCCCGCAAGGGGCGGTAGCTCAGTTGGTTAGAGCCCAGAACTCATAATTCTGTCGTCGTCGGTTCGAGCCCGACCCGCCCCACACTTGTCTTGATACTCTTGCTGTGTGATGAATCCAATTGATTCCCTTAAAGATTTAGATCGAAAGAATTTTTTCCACCCGTTTTCGTCTTTAGGAAACCACGAAAAGCACGGTGCCGAGATATTTGTGAAAGGAAAAGGTTCTACATTAATTGATTTAAACGGCAAAAATTATTTAGATGGAATTGCTGGACTTTGGTGCGTAAACATTGGATATGGAAATAAAGAGATGGCTACTGCTATTTCCGAACAAGCGACAAAATTGGCCTACTATCAAACTTTGACTTCATATGGGACAGATATTGCAGCCGAGTATTCGGCCAGATTAATTGATATCTCTCCCGTTCCAATGTCAAAAGTCTTTTTTGGCTCATCTGGATCTGATGCTAATGACACGATGGTCAAAATCGTTTGGTCTTATCATAACTATTTGGGTAAACCAGATAAGAAAAAGATTATTTCTAGAAAACATGGTTACCATGGATCCACAATCTTCGCTGGAGGATTAACAGGCTTTTCAAATTTACATAACAACTTTGATTTACCAATAACCCGTACGCTGCACACTAGCTCTACTCATCCATTGTGGGATAAGAACGAAAAGTCTAATACGGCGGAATTTGTAAACAAACTTGTAAACGACTTAGAGAATCTGATTATCACAGAAGGCCCAGAAACTATTGGAGCTTTTATTGCTGAGCCAATTATGGCTGGCGGCGGGGTATTGATTCCTCCTCCGGGATATTTCGAGAAGATTCAAGCAATTTTAACCAAATATGAAATTCTCTTTATTGCCGATGAAGTAGTCACAGGGTTTGGGCGTACCGGGGAGATGTTCGGCACGCAAGCATTTGATCTAAAGCCAGACCTAATTACATTGGCTAAAGGAATCACTTCTGGATACGTACCTCTATCAGCTTGCTTAGTCTCAGAAAAAATTTGGCAAACCCTAGTAACCGGAAGTGCATCGGCGGGAGCATATGGTCATGGGTACACGTATTCTGGCCACCCGCTTGCTATGAAGGCGGCTATGGTCAACTTAGATATCATCGAAAGAGATAATCTGTTATCAAATGTAGCTGCTAGAGGTAATCAGCTCTTAGCAGAGCTCAAAGCGGCGCTCCAGCAGCATGAATTCGTAGGAGACATTAGAGGTTACGGCTTGCTATCAGCAGTTGAGTTTGTAAAAAAGCGTTTTCCACTTACCCCATTTGACCTTGAGGTTAGGGTTGCAGCGCGAATCGCTCGCAAAGCATTTGAGAATGGATTAATCGTGCGCCCGCTCTCTGAATCCAGCACGATCGCCTTTTCACCTACATTTGTAGTAACTGATTCGGAAATCGGTGAGATGGTTGAAAAGTTTGTTAATTCCGTAGATTCAGTTTTTCTTGAACTTCGCAGTGAAGGCGAATTAAGCGACTAAAGAGATAGTGCGAAATCCTTTAGGGCTTGATCTAAATCCGAAGGATTTCGTAGCGACACTTGTCCTTGCCAATCTAATCCTGGAAAACCTAGGAATTCATGTCCCTCAATTTCAGCCAAAAGTTTCGTGCCTTCGTATAAGAACTCACCTTCCGCCGCCGACATCAGGATTGGACACTTCACATTTTTAATCTTCTCTTCTGAACGATATTTAAATGCCTCTAAATAGGCCCAGTTGTAGCGTTCAAGATTGTAAATCAAATCTGCTGTAGCAAGTTGAATATGGGCTAATGGAGCGGTTGGCCACATTTTTCGATATCTATCCCATGCCCACATCACGTGTGAGCCATCTTCTTTAATCTCAACGCTAGGTGCATATTCACTGAGTCGCAAGGCGCGCATCTCTTCGGTGTATGTTGGCAAACCAATTAAAAGTAATCCTGCACAAAGTTCTGGGGCTTGATTTGCAATTTCAACCGACAAACTAGCTCCGGTATGTACTCCACTCACAATAACTTTCTCGCCTTTGCTCCAAAGCCTTATGCCTTCGATTAATTTTGAGGCAAAATCACTCAGAGTTGCCCCACTCGACAACGGAGTTGATTGCCCGTATCCGGGAGTATCTGGGGCAAAGACCTGACTCCAAAGGCTCATTCGCTCCATCACATCGAAATAAACTCGGTTCGACAATGGACTCTCATGTAGAAGAACAATTCGCGGCCCAGTTTCTCCCGCTTTTGCAAAGTGTAATTGGCCAGATTCTAAATTTAAGTATTCTTTTATTACCATCCATAAACCATATATGTCGGAGGCACAAAGATCTAGAGCAAGCTAACCATTATTCTAGGCTCAGTTTAGGGTCAAAATTTTCTTACATATGATTAGTTTAAAACTGTATATCTAGCGGTCGCCGACCAGGATTAAAAGAGTTAACTGGCGCATCACTAGGGTAGCCAATGCTTACACCACATAGAAATTTATAGCCTTCTGGAATTTCAAACTCTTTACGGATTATGGCTGCCCACTTTGCTAAAGATCCCTGTGCGCAGGTTCCGAGACCTCGCGCGGAAGCTGCCAGCATTAAATTTTGCAGGAATATTCCGCTATCTAAAAAGCCGTACTCGCGCATAGAATCGTGGGCAAATAAATATATAACTGTTGGAGCCCCAAAGAAGTTGTAATTTGCGATTAACTGCCTATCTCGGGCTTCCTGATCGGCTCTGTCAACACCCAGAACTTTGTATAGGCCGGTTCCTGACTTAAGTCTGGCTTCGCCAAATATTCCTGGATAATCAAAAGCGCTGTTGTAATCGCCACTAAAAGTTTTCTTACGAGATAGCAAATTTTTGACTTTAGTTAACAAATTGGGCTTTCTCGCGCTCTGCACTAGAAGATAAGAATTAATGATTTCTGCGCTAATACGATTCTTTTTCTCGCCTTCAGCAATTGCTAAAAAATAGGGCTGAGTGTTACACCAAGTTGGTGCCCACTTGGCTACCTCCAGAATCTCATTTAGTACTTCTCTATCCACTGGTCGGCTTTGAAATTCACGGATACTGCGGCGATTCGAAGTAAGTTCTACGAATTTCTCAAAATCTTTCATTTCAGCTCCTCAATCAACCTTTGGTGTGGGTATGACAGTACCCAAACTTCCATACTTGCCTGCCCCAAGCCTAAGAAGTGGATCAATGATCGCTGGATCAATAACTATACGATTCTTTTCATCTCTACTTACCGCTTCATCTGCCACCCAAACTTTAGTGATACGTGCGAAGACTAAAATCTGAGTGCTTTCATCAATCTTTACCTCTTTGGCGATGGTGCAAGCAAAGTTAATTTTACAATCGGTGATTATTGGAGTTGGCCACTCCCAGCTTGTTGTACTTATTCCGTACTCGCTGACCTCGCTCACTCCATGATCGAGTTCTTTGGCCGTCTGCTGAACCTGCTTAACCAAGCTTTTACTAGAAATACCAATTGTAAAATCTGGTTTGTTCCTAAGATTCAACAACGAATCTTTTACTCGACCCGGCACATCCCAACTTCCGACAGAGAACATAACCATCGGCGGCTCTGAAGAGATTCCATTAAAAAACGAGAAGGGCGCTAAATTCCAACGTGCATCACCAGGTAGAGAATTATCAGTCAATACCCAAGCGATTGGGCGAGGCAAGATTGTTTGGGTCAATATTGCGTAAGTTTCACGCTCTGAAAGTGGTCCTAACTCAATTTCCATCTCGCAATTAAAGCACAACTGCTCGATTGTGTTAAGGCTTCAATTAATCTTTGTAGCAGAGATTAATGAGTTGTTACACCACCGTCGATAAATAGAATTTGCCCAGTAATCATCTTTGCATCTTCACTCAAAAGAAAGGCTATTGATTTAGCTACATCCTCTTGAGTGGCAACGCGTCCTAATGGAATAGAGGCGAGTTTTTCGGTCATATATTCTTCATTACTCAATAATGATGCAGTCATATCACTTGGAACAATGGTTGGGCCGACTGCATTTACGCGAATATTATCAACCGCCCATTCGTATGCTAAAACTTTGGTGAGAAACATTACTGCAGCCTTGCTTGCTGAATAACCTACGGTATTCATAACCGCTGCCTGGCCACTAGTTGAACCAAGATTTACGATACTTCCTGAGGTTGCCTTAAGCGCTGGATATGCAGCCCGACACATTCGGAAAGTACCGTTTAGGTTTACATCTACAACTTTTGTGAAATCTTCTTCGCTCATAGAGTGTGCTGGACCGCGACGAACGATTCCGGCATTATTTACAAGTAAATCTACTTTTCCATGATCGGCAAGCACGCTTTCAATTAATTTCAAACAAGATTCATTAGATGTAATATCAACAAAATACTGACTATGTGGCGCCCTTAAGTCATTACTCCACTCGGCAAAAGGCAATACATCTGCAGAGGCAATGATTGCACCACGATCTGCCAGCTCTTTCGCGATTGCTAGTCCGATTCCGCGGGCGGCTCCGGTGATCACTGCTACTTTACCGATTAGATCTTGGGCCATGTCATTTAACCCCACTCATAAAGTGTTCTTTCACAATATTTGCAACTCTTTGACCATCTGATAGTGCTGCTCCGATATCGCGAGGGCTGGCACAGTCACCAACTTTCCAATGTTGGTAATTTTCAATGAAACTCAAATTTCTAGATTCATCTCCAAATGCTAAAACCATCTGATCGAACTTTCCGAGATTCTCGGGCAGGCCAGATAAAACATTTAAGACATTTATCGCCCCACTATCGTCGATCTCGGTAACCTTTGTGAATGGGTGGACAGTAATTCCATCCTTTTTAAATGTATCTCTGGCAATAGCCCACTCTTGGCTTAAGACCATCGCTGGGTATCCAAGGTATGGGAAGGAAGTTACTACCGAAACTTGATTCCCCAACTCGAGCAGCCAATCAACTAATGCGACGACTGATCTTCTTCCGGTCTCGTCAATTAAAACAATGTTTTTATTGCGCGGGGGCGCATCAATCAGATCATCGATGGTCGAAAATTCTGATCCATTTAGTTTTGAGAATAAGCCAGAATTCATTTCGCCACGATATTGTGGCGATTTCCAAGGTTTTGCGCCAACTGCGAAGATGACACCATCTGGGTTGATCGCGTCTAACAATTTAGAATCAGCTTCGGTTTCTAGTCGAACTTCAATTTCAAGTTCTTCTAAAACTGCAATTCTCGGCTTAATAACATTTAGCCATTCCTGCCTGCCCGGAATCTCGGCCGCTAACAGCAACCTGCCCCCAAGGCGCTGGCTCTTCTCAATGAGAGTAATTGCGAAGCCTGCTTTTCGTAATGAGATCGCTGCTTCGATTCCTGCCGGACCTCCCCCAATTACACAAATGTGCTTTTTATTTAAAGAGCTTTGATTCGAGATTTCTAAGAGCTTTTCTTTACCTGCACTTGGATTTTGTGCACAACTAAGTGGCAATTTCTGTGAAAGCCTGGTTACACACTGCTGGTTGCAATATAGACATGGGTAAATAGTTTCAGATTTACCCTCTAAAAACTTATTGGGCCAATTTGGATCTGCAATAAATGGTCTAGCGAATGCAACAAAGTCCGCTTTTTCACTTGCGATCACTTCTTCAGCGTGCTCAGGTGTGGGTATTCTGCCTGCGACTACTACTGGCAGACCAGCGATATCTCTAACATAGTTAGCAGCTTCGACCGCAAGACCGATTGGTCCACCCATGGCAGGTGTGATTGCAGAAAGGCTGTAGTAAGAACCCACAATTATGCTGACGAAATCTAGAACTCCTTCTTCCTTTAATATCTTAATAACTTGCGCAGACTCTTCTTTAGTCAGTCCACCTTTCACCATATGATCTGCGCTGATTCGAAATCCAATTAGAACTTTGTTGCCAACTTTTTCTCGCACTAATTGCAGCGCCTCTCGCAGCGCTCTCATACGATTTTCCAATGAACCGCCATATTGATCGGTGCGATAGTTTGTTAGTGGTGAAAGAAATGAGCCAAAAAGATAGTCCGCAGTAACCTGAATTTCTATCGCATCGAAACCTGCAGCCATGGCATTTTGTGCGATTATGCTGATTCGCTCAATTAAAAGTGCAATCTCTTTATGGGAAATCTCTTTAGGAATCTCGCGCGTAATCACTGATGGATCAGGCGAGGGAGCCCAAGATGGCTGACCAGTTTCGGTCCAGCTAGCATTTCTACCAGCATGTCCGATGGTGATACTTATCTTTGACCCAAAACTATGGATTCGCTCGGTCAATTGTTTCCAGTTCGGAATAACTTCTGGATCCCATCCACGCAAGCCTTCAACAATCTCGGCACGTGAATTCTGGGTGGTTGCCATCGGTTCAGTTACAACCCACCCGGCACCACCTTCTGCGCGTGCAGATAAGTAGTCAATGTAGCGTTGGGTGTAACTGGCATTGGCATTGAAATTAGTCCAATGAGGAGCGCAGACAATTCGATTCTTAAAGGTTTTATCGGCAATGCTCATTGGAGTAAACAATTCGTAAGTCACTTGGCACTTCCATTAATTGATTCATAGAATTTCTTTAACTCTTTAGAGAACAACTCTGGGGCACGTAATGGAACCTGTCCGTCTAGTCCTTTAAATACGATGAATTCTGCGTTGATTTGATCTGCTAATTTTTTAGATCCTGCGAATAGAAATTCATTTTCAGCTGCAGAAATGCGTAGTGCACACTTAACATTCTTAATTCTATCTGCAACTGCATATTTAAACGCCTGCAGGTATCCCCAATTATATTTATCAGAAACTGAGAGCATCTCTAGCACGGCCATATTGCGATCAAGCAAAGGTGCTGTAGGCCAGATCTTTTGATATCTACGCCAAGCCCAATCTAGATGTTTGCCATCTTCAGATATTTCAATATCTGGGCACCAATTGGCTATGCGGTCGGCACTTTCAGATTCTGTATAGAAAGGTACTCCGATCAAAAAAAGTCCAGATGCGATATCTGGAAATTGGTTTACAACTTCAATTGCCAGGCTTGCTCCTGTATGTGTGCCACAGATGAGAACTGGGTTTTCTCCCGCCCAGCGCTTTATTGACTCACCAATTACTAACGCGTAATCGGCAAGAGTTGAGCTCTTGCTCAGTGGATCAGAATTTCCGTATCCCGGAGTATCTGGTGCAAAGATTTGACTCCACTGAGTTAGCGCAGGAATGCACTTTTCAAAGACCCGGTTGGAAAGAGGGCTTTCATGAAGCAAAACTATCCGAGGACCATTCACTCCGGCAGTTAGATAGTGAATCTGACCATGGTCGAGATTCTGGTATCCCTTTTTCATTTTAGTTTTTTAATCCATAAAGTGACTCTGTGTTTTCCCGCAGCAACTTTTTCTCTGCTGCCGGTTTTAGATTCAACTCAGTAATCTCTTTGCGCGCTCTTAGGTGAGGAATAACTGGAAAATCTGTTCCGAAAATTACTTTATCCTGGCCAAAAGTGTTAATAAAGTGAATCAACTTTGGATCCCAGTACTTGGGAGCATATGCATCTGTGCCTATGTAAACGTTAGGGTGCTTGTAAGCAACCGCAATCATCTCTTCTGTCCACGGCCAACCAATATGGATACCAATTATCTTCAACTCTGGAAAATGGCAGGCGATGGTGTCGAGAGTCGCCGGCTTGCCAACTGATGGCAGTGGATTCTCATTGCTATATCTCAGGCAATGACCAACTTGCATCTGAACCGGCACGTTGAGCTCAGCGCATTTTGCATAGAAAGGGTAGAAACGGGCGTCATCAGGTGACATCTCAAACCAATGTGGATAAATATGTGCACCTATGAATCCATACTCTTTTACCATCAGTTCTAACTCGCGAACTCCGCGCATTCCTGTGTACGGATCGATTCCAATGATTCCTGAGAACCGATCTGGATGGCTTTGCACCGTGTTGTAAACAATTTTGGGATCTAGCAACCACGATTGCGGCAAGCCCACTCGGCCCATCTTGGGTGCAAGCAGAAATGCTCGTTCAATCTTTGCTTCATCCATTAACTCTAAATGCTCGTTAACGCTGATCCCTTTTAGTAACAAAGGTGCCGAACCAATTTTGTCGCCCAGAAACTCGTTTGACCAAGCCGGCCTTGAGGCAACTATTTCTGGGGTGAACAGATTGCAGACCGCATCGATTGCCCAACCATCACTATATTTTTCGCTCATCATCGCTCATCCCTGAATTTTGTAGTTTTAATACTAACGTTTTCTACATGCAAATTTCCTATTTCCACCAGAGTAATTTTGGGTGTGACGTTAATTTTCTTCTTAACTTCAGTTGCCAACGCGCTTGCAAATTGGTCTGATCGTTCACTATCTTTTGTGGCAACTTCAATTTTAATCAGATCCTCTGAAAGCCCATCAAGTGGATTTTCCTTGCTGACCAAGATCATAAAATCAATTACTCCTGGAAATTCACTCACACATCGTTCTAAAACTGCGCGATCAACTAGCTGCCCGCGAATTTTGATAAGTGTTCCTGCTCGACCCTGGTGCGCAATTATTCGCCCACCGGCTCGTCCGCATTCTGGGCAAGCAGAGCGCGTTAAGCGAACTTGATCACCTAGAAGATACTTGATCAAAGTTGTACCACGACGATCTAAATGGGTCACTGCGAGTGTGCCAAATGTATCTTCATTAACTTCCCTACCGGCATGATCGAGAACCGAGAAGTAGAAAAGTTCTGGAGCTGGATTGTGAAAACCGGCGCCATCTTTACATTCAACCAATCCGCACTGTAATTCAGATGCTCCCAAACTATTTGAAATTTGTACATCTGCACCGATGCGAGCCGCAAGTTCAATCAACGAACTCTTCATTTGACTGGAGCATGCTTCTCCACTCACAGCGATCATCCGCAGCTTCGGAATAGTTAAACTCTCTTTTTCAATCTGGTCTAAAACTTTTTTTACATATGAAGGAACACCCCAAAAGACAGTGGCTTCGATACGCGCAGCTAGTTGAGCCACTTCACTTAAACTTCTGGTTGCTCCGAATTCTCCATCAGAACTACCACTCATGCCGCAAGCCACGTATGCACCCAGGGTTGCAGCAGCGTGATTTGCGCGCGTCCATGCGCCGTGCGGATATTGGGTTAGTGGATATAAATTTAGAATTCGATCCTCAGAATTCATGCCACGTATTTCCGCCATTCGGCGCTGTGTCAAAAGGATTGTTCTGAAATCGCGAGATGTCTGATAGATAGGAATCGGTGTAGATGTAGATCCTGACGTATATGCAATATCCCAAATCGGATCAGAAAATTCATCAGGTAGCTGCAACCGAAAACTATCGAAATTTTCAGCCAAATCTGTTTTAGAAGTTGCGGGAAAATCATCTAAATTAGAGAGAGTTAACGAACTTAATTTAATCCCTAACTTTTGGGATCTCGCTTTATAAAAGGAATGGTACTGCTCAACCAGCTCAAATTGCTTGACTAGTTTCTCGTTCTGCACCGCACTTATCTCCTGTGGTGACAAAAAGCTGACATCTTCTCGCGCTTGAACCGACGAGTGCGATGTGTGTGTACTCGTCATATTAAATCGCCAGTTGTTATTACCTTACCCAATCCATATGAAATCAAATCTAAAGCAAACTCGTGCATCTCTTGTGCTGTTCGAATTACTCTATTATCTCGCTCAAATTTTAGACAAGCAGTTAGGTCGGAGAGTACATAAATATCAAAATCACGAAAAACTGCATCAAAGCAAGTGGAAAGGACGCACATATGGGTCGTAACTCCACCAATGATTAGGTTTTCAGTCTTAAGCGAACGCAGGATTACTTCCAAATTTGTTCCATAAAATGCGCTACTGCGCATCTTATCAACAATTAAATCACTATCTTCGGGTTTTATCGCCGAAAATAGTTCCATATTTTCACCGTGATGAATATCTGTCATATTCAATTTCTGAGTTGAGCGCCCATAAGGAACTGGCTTAGGCACGGCAAATCTAACCCAAATAATTTGAAATCCTTTATTACGCATTGTTTCGGCAAAGGTATTCATCTTTGCCGAAAGCTCTTCAGCTCCTGGTACAGCCATGCAGGCACCAACTTTTACAAACTCATTCTGCATATCGATCATTAACACAACCGTGTTTGAAGGGAAGAGTTTGGTTTGCACATTGCCCGCCTGATTCATGGTCTTAGTTACTGAGCAACTGACCAGAAAGCAAATTTCCTCTTAAGTGCGACAATTAAAGAGTGTCCGAAGAAACCCATTAATGAAAGCACAATTAGAACAGCGAACATGCCTGCGATATCAAAGTTATATTGAGTTTGCAGCAAAAGTGTTCCTAGTCCTCGTTGTGCTCCTATGAATTCACCGACAACTGCGCCTAATATGGCGAAGACGATTCCAATGTCTAAGCCAGCAAAGATAAATGGGAGTGCGCTAGGAAATTTAACTTTTTTGAAAATTTGACTCTTGCTAGCTCCAAAGACGGTGAGCATGCGAATTCTCTCTGAATCTGCCGAGTTTAATCCTTCAATGACGTTGATCAACATCGGGAAGAAGCAAATAAGGGCTGCCAGAACAATTTTGCTGCTAAGACCATACCCGAACCAGATCACAAGGAGTGGCGCTAGAGCTACTTTAGGAATAGTTTGAAGAGCGGCCACGTAAGGCATAAACGCTTTTTCTACGATTCGAATTTGTGAAACCGCTGTTCCCAGAGTTAAAGCAATAAGTATTGCAATGAAGAAGCCTGCTAATGCTTCTTGTGTTGTTACCCAAAGGTGTGAGTAGAATATTGGATCCTGCAGCTGCATTTTTATTCCTTCAAAAACAGCAAGCGGACCAGGTAGAATAAAATCGTCCACTCCGCTCCAGATTACCCCGAAATGCCATGCAAATAATCCAACAATGCCGACTAAGAGGACTGATGAACTTTTAAATGCCTCTGCGACCTTCTCCGAAAAGGTTGGCTCTTTGGGTTGCAGCAGAGATTCTTTGCTCACAGGGGTACTTGAATTTGAATTTTTCATAATGATTCTCTCTACTGGAAATTTATTCGATCACGCTTGAGGCATTAAAATATTTTCTTATTCGCTTTACATAGACTCCAGCTTCATCACTTGCCATGATTGCCAGATCTCTTGTACGCGGAATATTGATATCAACTATTTCAGCGATTCGCCCCGGCCGTGGACTCAATACAATAACGCGATCTGATAGAAAAACTGCTTCAGAAATTGAGTGAGTAACAAAGACGATGGTCTGCTTGCTTTCTTGCCAGATGCGGATCAACTCGAGGTTCATATATTCGCGAGTCATTGCATCGAGCGCGCCGAAGGGCTCATCCATGAGTAGTACCGCAGGTGAATGCACGAGAGCACGGCAGATTCCGGCTCGTTGCTGCATTCCACCACTGAGTTCATTTGGATATTTATTTTCAAAGCCCTCTAGACCGACTAGGTTAATTAGTTGATTAGCTTGTTCTAGATGAGATTTCCTATCCAGTTTTTGTACTTCAACCGGAATCATGATGTTCTCTTTAATGGTTCGCCATGGAAGGAGAGTCGGTGCCTGAAAGACCATCCCAACTTCTTTCAACGGCTTTATGACTTCGTGGCCAGCAATCTTTGCTGATCCCGAAGTTTTAGGGATTAAGCCAGCCAGAATATTTAAGAGGGTCGTCTTTCCGCAGCCTGACGGGCCAACAACAGATATGAATTCTCCTTGCTTAATTGAGAAATTGATATCAGATAGAGCATGCGTTGGTTCAGACTTTTTTGGAAAATACACTTTGTTTAGATTCTCAACACTAATCCAAGACGCACCATCTGGTGCGCCTTGGATTAGATCAGAGGATCTAGATTCATTTGAATCTGATCTCATTTTGTTGTTCTAACCGTTCTCTAATTGATGGACAGATCGACTCTTCGTTACGAAGTTACAGGCTTGTACTTTTTCGCTTGAGCGATGATCGTGTTGCGATTAAAGTTATTGGCTGCCGCTAAGAATTGAGGCATCCACATATCTTCAATCGTGATTGCACGCTTGATACTGCCAGCTGCCTGTGCATAAGCCTGAGTTCGTAGCCATGCTTGAGTTGAGATTGCACCCCAAGTCTTCGGCCAACCCTCTGTTGTGCCAACCTTGCTGATTCCAGCAGATTCAAGCCAAACAGTGATTGCCTTTGTATCTGGTCCGATTCGTAAAGCTTTTGTAGATCCGGCCAACAAAGTGTCATATTGCTGATACCCAATATACATTGCCTTTTCTGGGCTTGTTCCTGAGAATGTAAGTGCTTTGTATGCAGCTCTTAAGAAGCGCTCGATTACCTGAGGATTCTTTTCAGCAAAATCTGCAGTTGTTACCCATACAAGTGATTGAACACCAACCATGCTCGATGGGTTAGCCAAGTAACGAAGTGCAGTTCCTGCAGATTCAATCTGGGCGTAAACCGCTGTATAAAGAGCTAGAGCATCAACTGAGCCAGTTGACAGCGCGTTCGCTGCTGGAGCTCCGAGTCCAACTGGAATGTACTCAGCATCAGTTATTTCTAAACCAGAACCAGTCATAACTGCTTTTGCGTAAGGGAAACTACCGGATGCAAGTGAAATGATTCCGATTTTCTTTCCCTTTAGGTCAGCACCTGTCTTGATTGCGCTACCTGGCAGAACTGCAATTCGCCATGGCCAATTTGTTACCAAACTACCGACGACCCGCAGGTTTACACCTTTTTCAACTGCTTGCATAACTGAACCTAAATCTGCACCAGTTATATCTGCAGATCCGCTACCAACTGCCTGTACGGCTGCTGCTGATCCACCAGTCAAAAGATTTGTCGCAGTTAGCTTCTCAGCAGCAAAATAACCCATACCTTTTGCAACGCCTTGAATTGCAACATCGTTATTTGCTTGGATTGTTGCTGATGCAACTGCAATTCTTATATCAGCAGGTTTGTACTGCCAAGAAATCTTCTTGCCTTCTTGAGTACAAACTAGAAGGCCAATTTTTGCAACAGTGACTTGCTCATTCGCCGTAGTGCATTTGCCGCCAACGAAAGGTCTTGTCGCTGCACTTGAACTAATTGTGCCAAGAGTTGAGAGCAGGAGCGTTGAAACCAACACCGCTACTAAAGACCCAAGTTTAATTTCTCTTTTCATTGAAACTTTTGATTCATATCTCATAGGTAGCCTTTCAAAAAAATATTCTTCCCTCAGTCTGGATACCAAGGAATTTCTAACTGTATGAACCTAGATGCCGAGTGTCAATGGATGTTCCACGCGTGGCAATTTTGCCAAGTTCTAAGCCAAAATAGAGGACTTTTCTGTATCTTTTTGTTATAAAAGTCTAGAGAATGTTCACACACATCTTGCTAGGCAATTCCCTGTACTACGGAATATTGATTTCAAGAGGCAGTAAATGAATGCGTCAGTATAATAAAAATCAAATTCAGGAGCGTGCCTTTTATGTCTCAAATAATGACACCGATTGAAATTGGTCGCGTTCAAATCAAAAATCGGGTTTTTTTGCCAGGTCATACAACAAATTTTGGCTTAAATAATTTACCTACTCAGCGCAACGCAAACTACCTAGCTGCAAGAGCACATGGTGGTGTTGGTTTGATAATTACCGAAGCGATTCGGGTTCATCCAACAAGTGCCGGTCGCAGTTCAACTCTTGGCTCTTCCGATGATAGGTGCATACCAAGTTTCAAGATGCTTACCGAGGCAGTTCATGACGGCGGAGCAAAAATTTTCGCGCAGATAATGCATGCTGGACGACAAGCAAACGGTGATTCAACGCATACTGCCGCATGGTCTGCTTCAACAATTCCTTGGACAAGGGGCGGACAAATTCCGCATCAAATGAGCCAATCAGATATCAATTTGATGGTGAAAGCTTTTGGCGAATCCGCTAGACGTATGCAGGACGCAGATTTTGATGGTTTAGAAGTTCACCTTGGACACGGTCATTTGCTTCAACAATTTTTATCACCAGTTAGCAACAAGCGACAAGATGTTTATGGTGGTGGGCTAGAAAATCGTATGCGCTTTACTGTTGAAGTCCTCACTGAAATTTTTAATCGAGTACCCAATATGTGTGTAGGAATTAGAATAAGCGCAGATGAATTTATGCCTAACGGACTTGATCCTGAGGCGATGCTCGAAATAGTTGCTAAACTGAACCAAAATTTTAAATTAGATTTTATCCACGTAAGTCACTCTGCTTATCATGGCTCTCATACAATTGCGACGCAAATTGCGGATATGAGCTTTCCGCACGCTCCATTTAAGGAGAATGCTGCAAAATTTAAGTTAGCCTTCCCAAATGTGCCTATATTGGCCGTCTGCCGATTAGATAACATAACTGCGGCTGCAGAATTAATCGATAATCTCGAAGCAGACATGGTGGGGCTGGCACGGCCACATATTGCAGATCCAGAGATTGTAAATAAATTTAATTCTGGACGTAATTCCGAAGTAACGTCTTGTATTGCGTGTAATCAAGAATGTATCGGTCGCGTCGAGAAGAATCTACCTATTTCTTGCGCAGTAAACCCAAATGTTGGAGCGGAAGCTCAATGGATAGAGATTCGTAAACTTAGGCCCGACCCAAAGAAAGTCTTGGTAGTTGGTGGAGGTGCTGCTGGAATGTCTGCGGCTCTCTCTGCAAATGCGGCTGGACATCGGGTAACTCTGGTTGAAGGTGCAAATCAACTAGGTGGACAGATTCGTTTGGCAAGTACTTTAAAGATGCGCTCCCGAATCGGGCTATTGACTGAAGAGTTAGAATCGCGAGTTAGAAAATCTAATATTGACTTACAACTCGGAAGGTTTATCTCTTGTGCCGAAGAGGCATTGGCCGACTTCGACAAAGTAATTTTGGCAACTGGTGCTCAACTTCTAAAGCGCAATCTCGGGGAAGGTGTGCCAATTATTTCAGCACAGGAGGCTATTGAAAGTTACTGCACAGATGGCGCCGGTAATGGTGAAAAGATTTTAATTTTTGATGAAGAAGGAAGTTGGATATCAGCTTCAATCGCAGAAGAGTTAGCAAATCGCGGATTTAAAATCCATTTGATCTCCCCCACCGCTTCACTCTTTTCTCAAATAACCACATATTCAAAATCAGCGCTAATTCCAAGGCTAAAAACGGCAGGGGTACAGTTCCATCTAGCTGCCGAGGTCACAGTTGAAACTAGCCGAGTTGTAATCAAGAGTTCTCTCAACGCCGAAGATCAATCAATCGAAAATGTGCTTGCCGTAGTCGACTGCGGTCCGAGGCAGTCCAATGATGCGATTTATCAATCTATTCAAGTTCAAGATTCTGCTCGATTCCTTATTATCGGTGATGCGTTATCACCTCGAACGGTTGCAGAAGCCACATATGAGGGTGATGCCGCGGGAGCCTTTTTAGACTTAGATTTAGCACTTCGCACGCTAGAAAATTAACCAGAAATCTAAACTGAGGTGGGAGATACAGAAATGGATGCAGCAGCACTGATCGACAAGTTCCTTCAATTAAACGAGGATCGTAAATTAGATGAGGTCACGGCGATGATCGCGCCTGGCTGCAAGATTGAATTCCCAGGGGGTATTCGATTTTCCAACATGAACGAGATGGTTGCAGACGCAAGGACTCGTTATTCCTGGGTAAAGAAGCACCGCGATCGCTACTTTGTAGGTGTAAATGGCAATCAGCACACAGTTACTTCAATAGGAACTTTATATGGAGTAAATCTTGCTGGCGAAGAGTTTGAAGGTATCCGATATGTAGATGTCTTCGTCATCGAAGATGGGTTGATAATTGAGCAGATGGTTTGGAATGACTTCTGCGAAAGTGGCGTTTTAAAGCTTGTTTAATTTTAACAAGTTGGAAAGTAAGTAGTCGATAATTCAAGCGTCGAAAGCTATCAAGGTAATTTGCGTTCCTGGTGGAAAGTACTTGAAATGTCCAACAGCTTAGTAGATACTAAATTAGGTTAAGTTAATGAAAAGGGGCTGACGATGCGTGATATTGATGAATTTTTAACCTTAGACGAGAGATCGAGTGCTCAATTTATCTTGGCGTTGCGCAAACGTTGGGCAGATGTGGTTTATCCAGCATTTATAAGTGAAATTAGCGCCTCTGGAATCAAGGTTTCTTCACCGCAAGAAGGTGAAATCAAACTCAAGCAGATGAGCCTGTATCCATGGTTTAGCCACTTGGAAAGAATCGGCCAGAAGATGATGTGGCGCTTGGGTAGCGATGTTGTAATGCGCTGCAGCGATGATCTGTTGGGACAATTAGAAAGTTCACCGCAGAGCAACAACGGCTCACTGCAGCTCGATCCAAATTTAGAATTGCCAAAGTGGTACACCGATACAGATATACATATGCAACCAGGTAGCTTCTTCTCAAATGACCTTTCGGGCTATGTTTATCAATTTGGAGCTCGCATGGTGATGCTCCGTGATAACGATGGCTTCAAGTTTCATAAATTGTTTTCATCTACCGCACTTCCAGATTTGCCAGCCAAGCCACGAGTAGTGGATATCGCATGTGGTTTTGGAAAGAGCACACGGCCACTAGTTTCACGCTATCCAGATGCTGAAGTTATCGGTTTAGATCTGGCAGCACCTGGGCTTAAGTTGGCACATGCCGAAGCACAATCAGAAGGCTTGCCAATTCACTACAAACAACAAGATTGTCGGAATGTAGATCTACCAGATTCATCTGTTGATCTGGTAACTGGGACAATGATTCTGCATGAAATGCCGCAAGATGCAATTGTAGAAACTGTTAAAGAAGCTTTTAGATTGCTAAAGCCTGGTGGAGTGATTCGTTTCCTAGAATTTCAACCAACCGGTGATCCAGTACGAGATGCCACAGTTTACGAACATGCAGAGCGCAACAATGAACCATACTTCCGCGCCCTCTTTGATACTGATTTAATCAAACTTTGTGCAGATTTGGGACTAAAGGATGCCAAATGGGTGGCATTTGATGAACGCGCAGAGGGCTTACGCCCAGAAGGTTGGCCGCAAAGAAGTGACTGGCATTTTCCTTGGTGTGTTCTCCAAGCGACTAAGGCAGCCTGATGAGTACCGAGTTTGATTTCTTTGAAAACCCGCAAGTCTCAAAACTATTTGATTTAATCCTAGAACTTGGGATGGATCTAAGTGTGGCAAGCACACGAGTGCACGCGCTAGAGATGTTGCTAATTCGATCTGGACAGATTAAACCTAGCGAGTTGGATAATTTCCAGCCAAATACAGAAGAAGCTAATCGACTTGACCAGATCCGTGATGAGTATATGTCGCGATTGATTCGAATCATTACAGAAGTCGGACCTGCAGAGCACCCACTTCGGGAACAATGGGATGCTGCGATTGCAAAGCGTGGGCTAAAAAAGTAAAACTACTTTTATAGTTTGACTCACAAGAAGCAATTTAAGAATGAGTTCAGAACTTAAGAGTAGCCTTGCGATTAGTTAGCTAAAATGAGCGGAGGCTTAAAGATGAGCGAAGAACGCACATACAAGAAGTGGTCTGCTCGTGATGTGAAAAAGTGCATCTCGGTTCCAACTGATTTAGATAATAAATATTCGCGTGGAATTCTTGGCGTTATAACAGGTTCAGCTCAATATCCCGGTGCTGCTGTGCTTTCTACTGCAGCTGCTTCTACAACTGGTGTGGGCATGATTCGCTTTCATTCCTCATCTGGTTTAGCCCACCTTGTTCTGCATACTTGCCCAGAAGTTGTGGTTCAACCTGGCCCAGTTTCAGCATGGTTGTTAGGTTCTGGAATTTCTGATCAGAAATATAAAGCGCTGACCACTTGGTTGCGTCATCGATGGTTTGTTTTGGCTAAGCGCCAGACCATGCCTACCGTTTTGGATGCTGGTGCTCTGTATTTAGCGGGCAAACTATCTCAACCAACACTTATTACTCCCCACGCTGGCGAGCTCGCCAAATTATTAAATTCACGCGGGCTGCAGGTAAGTGCGGAGGCAATTGAAGGAGATCCACGTAAGTGGGTACAGATTGCAAGTGATACCTTGAAAGTAACAGTTCTACTAAAAGGGGCCATCACTTTTGTGGCTGATAGCGAACATTTAATTGAGCTACCGGAAGCAACACCCTGGTTAGCCACTGCAGGAACTGGCGATGTTCTTGCAGGAATAGTTGCAGCACTTGTTGCAACAAATGAAGTTGAGATATTAAATGATAAATCAGCGTTAGCGCGAATTGCTGCAAGTGCTGCTTTTATTCATAACGTCGCGGCTCTAAAAGCATCTGACGGTGGGCCAATTACTGCTACACAAATTACAAATTTTATTCCAAAAACTATTGGACAATTTATTTAAAACGAATTAATTTTTAATCAAATTCACTAGGGCTACCCCTAACCATTTAGGTAGACCCAGATAGGTAAGTCGGTTACTTTTAAGTATGACTTTCCGAGTGCTAGTGATTAATGATGACGCATTCGAACTTGCGACTCTTAGTGCAGCACTTCGCTTACACACCATAAACGTTGTGGGAGAAGCAAATAATTTAGCAGTAGCCGAAAATCTTTTCCGATCTCTTCAACCTGAAGTATTAGTAATTGATATTCAGTTCGATGGTCAAGAAGCGATCACGCTGGTTAAAAAATTAAGAAAACTAAATCCAGCACTCGGAATTGTGTTTACTACCGCTTGCCCAGATCTTCGCTTGCTAGGTATTACAACTAAAGATGTGCCGCTAGGGTCACAAATGATTCTGAAAAAATCAATCAGCAACCTAGAAGTAATCGCTGACTCCATACGAAATTCAATTTCAATTGCTGAAAGCAAGAATCCGGTCGCTTGGGTAGATAGTCACGGATCCCCACACGAAAATGCATTTGCATCAGTTTTGGGGGCTATGACAGATACTCAAATTGAAACTTTACGGCTAGTTGCTACCGGCTTAAGCAATGCTGAGATTGGCCGCGTTCGATTTGTCAGCGAAAAATCGGTTGAACAGATCGTTGCGCGCATTGCTGGGCACTTTGCAATTGCACCAGATCGCACCCGAAACCTGAGAGTTTTAATAGCTGGCCACTACTACAAGTGGATTGGCGCGCCTAGACACTAGAATTTCGGGCATGGATCTCGCCGAGTTACGCCAAGAATGGAACTCGGTTCTTGATCAGCTCGAAAGCATTGATCGCATTGCTTGGATCTCCTTCTTTGATGCTCGCCTAGCCGAATTCGATGGCCAGACTCTGCACTTAGATTTTTCAGATAGCCGCAAATTTGGCTCGGCTCATGAGTACTCAGAAATTCGTGATCGACAGATCGCAACCCTTAAGTCAGTGATAAATCAAGTAATTGGTATCAACGTCGAAATTGTGCTCGTGTGAAAAATAAATTAATCGCCATCTTGGTGGGCATTTCAACGGTGACGCTTACAGTTTCACTGCCGATTGCCAATGCTGCTACTTCAAAACTAACGCTGACCGTTAAACAAACCCCAAATTTGATTGAGCCGCTATTAACTTTCTACGGCTCTTTATCGCCAAAAAAATCTGGGCTGACCGTGAGAGTACAAAGTCAAATTGATGGCAAATGGTCTGATACCAGATTTAGTACCAAAACCACCAAACTTGGTACTTGGAAACTTGAAACAGTAGTAACTGCGCAAGAATCGGAAATTACATATCGTGCCAAAACTACAGTTGGCAGCAACACGATTTATTCAACTACTAAAAAAATTAGGGTAAAACCTGCGGCTGAAATTTCAGAAACAGACCCGGTGATGGCGGTTGAAGCGTTAGGCCCAGGTGGACGAATTCATGGTGTCGATATTTCCAGATGGCAACACCCATACGGCAAGCTAATTGATTTCACCAAAATGTATTCGGCCGGCATTCGCTTTGCCATGATTAAGGCATCCGATACCCGTGATGAAGCAGATGCTCTAGCTCTTCAATACTTACTAATTGATCGACCGGCTGCTCAAGCAGCTGGTATTTACACTGGTTTTTACCACTATGCGATTTTGCCAAATACAAGTGACCGAGCTGCCATCGTTCGCGATGCAACTGCACAAGCTCAAAAAGTTATTTGGCGAATATCAGCAATTGGCGGCTTAACCCCTCGCGATCTGCCATACGCGCTTGACCTTGAAAATAATTGCGTAAAGGTAAATAGCAATGGAAGTTGCAGCGCTTATGCATCAAAGAAATCAGTAACTCTGTGGGCTGAGACTTTCATGGAAATTATTAATGAAAAACTAGGACGTAAACCTATTTTTTATTCCTACCCTAGCTTCCTCGAAGGTGCAATGAAAAAAAGCACAATCCTAAATAAATACCCGCTTTGGCTCGCTCAATACGGAATTAGTCCATTTGACCCGATTAATCAGCCAGGCCTAAAACCAGCTGGTTGTTATGTGCACTCCTGGACTTCAAGCGCGTGCCAATCACAATGGATTATTTGGCAATACTCGTCATGTGGAATTGGCACTAAATACGGAGTGCCTAGCACTCGAGTTGATCTAAATGTTTTCCGTGGCACCGCACAGAATTTTATTGATCTAACTGCCGGCACTTGGGTGCCAGATCCGATTGACTTAATGCCAGTTAATGAAGCAACCACAATGTTAATTGCTAAACAAAGAGCTACTGATACCAGCAAAGCAGTGACCTTCAGCATTGGTGTCAATCGCCCCGATGGTTCACCAGTTGTAACGGGTACTGTGAAATTTGAATTTGATTCGCTTTTAATTGATAAACCAAAGCTAACCCAAATAGTGACACGGGCAGCAAGTGGTCTCTGGACTCTTTCAATTAAAGGTTTTACTGCCGGTAGCTGGGTTGGTTCAATTCAATTCACTGATCAAACTAAAACTCATGCAGCGACTCAGCTGCCAGTCACCTTCGACTTGCTACAAGGCGTAGATCCAACTCCAACTCCAACGCCAACAAAGAGCGCTACGCCTAGACCTGCCACTGATGGTTGTAAGAATCAAATAAAGAATTAAGGTAGCCACATGAGCGAAAGATTCATTGGCAGCCTAGATCAAGGCACCAGCAGTACTCGCTTTATGATTTTTGATCACGCTGGCAAGATTGTGGGCCAGCACCAATTAGAGCATCGCCAGATAATGCCGCAGGCTGGTTGGGTTGAACATGATGCAGCTGAAATTTGGGCGCGCACCCAAGAGGTAATAACAGGTGCACTTAAACAAGCCGGAATCATCGGCTCGCAATTAGCTGCCATCGGAATTACTAATCAGCGCGAAACCACAGTGGCTTGGGATAGCAAGACTGGTAACCCGCTTACTAATGCAATCGTTTGGCAAGACACTCGCACTACGGCCTACCTAGATGCTTTCAGCGCCGAGATAAAGGGCGAAATTGTTCACAAAACAGGCTTAGCAATCGCCCCATATTTCTCGGCCAGCAAAATTAATTGGTTGATGAATAATGTGCCAGCAGTTCAGCAGGCAGTCACAAAACAAACTGCCAGGTTTGGAACTATTGATTCTTGGCTACTTTGGAATTTATCTGGTGGTGCCCATGGCGGCGTGCATCTAACCGATGTGACAAATGCCAGCCGCACTATGTTGATGAATTTAGAGACACTCGATTGGGACCAATCGCTATTAGATCAATTTGATATTCCGATTTCAGCGCTCCCGCAAATTAGATCATCCGGCGAAATTTATGCAACAACTGATCCAAATGGTCCATTTGGAACTGCAGTACCGATCGCTGGAATTCTTGGTGATCAACAAGCTGCCATGGTTGGCCAACTTTGCTTTGCCCGTGGAGATTCTAAAACTACTTACGGCACCGGAAACTTTGCACTGTTAAACACTGGTGATGAAATTGTAAGATCAAAAAACGGTCTCTTAACTACAGTTTGTTTTAAATTCGGTGATGAACCAGTTCAATATGCTCTCGAAGGATCAGTGGCAGTAACAGGGTCAGCAATTCAATGGTTGCGTGATCAACTTGGAATAATTTCAAGTGCTAGTGAGATAGAAAACTTAGCCGCTTCGGTTCCAGATACTGATGGGGTTTATTTCGTTCCTGCATTTTCTGGCTTGTTTGCACCTCATTGGCGCAGTGATGCACGTGGCGTAATTGTTGGGTTAACTCGCGCAGCCACTAAGGCGCATCTAGCTAGAGCTGCGCTTGAAGCGATCTGCTATCAGACTCGCGAAATTATGGATGCAATGTCAGCCGATAGTGGCGTGAAATTGACCCAAATGCGAGTTGATGGCGGAATTACAAACAACGCTCTCTGCATGCAGATGCAGGCCGATGTCTTGGGTATCGAAATCTCGCGGCCAGTAATTGTTGAAACTACTGCGCTCGGAGCTGCATATGCAGCTGGACTAACCGTTGGGTTTTGGAAAAACCGAAAAGAGATCTCGGGGCAATGGAAAGAGTTTCATCGATGGCACCCGGTATCTACCGCAGCAGAGCGCGAGAAAGGCTTTGCTAACTGGCGCAAGGCGATCGAACGAACTCTGAATTGGGCACAGTAGACTTCATTTCATTATGAGCGTTGCAAAGTTGCCAACTGATATCACGCGCACCGATCGCCAAATGGCTGATGGACGCACAATTCGCTACTACGACACCAAAGGGCAACGTCGCGATGCGCAAGATCAACGCCCTGCCGAAGCGCAACCACAAATTGGTGAACTTCGTTATGACGCCCTTGTTGGTGAGTGGGTTGCTGTTGCCTCGCATAGACAAAATCGCATTTTTTTGCCACCTAAGGAACTTTGCCCGCTCTGCCCAACTTCTGAAAACCCAGGCGAACTTTTAACTGAAATTCCAGAGTCAGATTTTGAAGTCGTTGTTTTCGATAACCGCGGCCCATCTTTTCGCCCACCAGTCGGAGACTTTGAACTACCCGATGCGCTAAGTACCCAAACTGCCGAAGGTCAGACTGCAGGTAAGTGCGAAGTTATTTGCTTTGCCGCCGATCATGGAAAATCCTTGAAAGATTTAGCTCCAGCGCAAGTCCGAATAATTCTGGAAGCTTGGAAAGATCGAGTACGTGAACTCTCGAAAGAGAGCTACATTGCTCATATCGCGCCATTTGAAAACCGTGGCGAAGAAGTCGGCGTAACGCTTACTCACCCACATGGGCAGATCTACTCATATCCATTCTTGCCACCACGAGTTGAGAAAATGTTGGCTGCGGCTCAAGAGCATAAAGATCGCACTGGTCGCGTTTTGCTAGATGATGTCGTTGCTCGCGAAATTAAAGATGGCGATCGCATAATTGCTCGTAACAATCATTGGATTGCCTTTGTTCCATACGCTGCGCGTTATCCATTTGAAATACATGTGGCCCCACTTAAGCCGGTAGCTGATTTAGCCGAACTAGATGAAGCCGCTTCAAGTGCTTTCCCTGAAATTGCACTTGAAGTACTAAATCGACTCGATGGTGTATTTGGGATTGAAATGGCCTATATCGCTACTTGGCACCAAGCACCTGTTCGAGTTGGCCGCGATGTAATGCGTCTGCATTGGCAAATTACCAGCGTTCGCCGCCAGCCCGGTAAATTAAAGTACTTAGCTGGTTCCGAATCTGCCATGGGTGCATTCATCATGGACCTAAAGCCAGAACAATCAGCGACGCAATTGCGCGAAGTTAAACTTTAATTTACTGGCGTTACTGATAAAACTTCAACGCCACCAATTGCGGTAAGCACCTCAATCAAATCACTTGGATCAGAACCTGGCACAGCAACAGTAATGTCGTCATAGCCACGGCCATCTTCAGATTTCATTACAACTAAGCCGCGAATGTCCCCACCAGCAAAACCAATTGCCGAAGCAACCGCGCCCAATGAGCCTGGGCGATCTGGAAGTACGACCTGCAATCTGAATTGAGCCATGGCTAAACCCTACCGAAAAAGGATTTCGTAGGCGTTAACGCCATTAGTTCGAAGCTGCTTGTCCGAGCGTTACCTTAAATGTCTGTAATCCACCATTATTTGGGAGATCTACTATGACTGTGATGGTGCTTCCGGGTACCGCCGAGCGAATGCGCACGATGGCTGAAACCTCATCGGTTATCTTGAAACCTTCAATTGATTTGATAATTGAGCCAGCTGGAATTCCAGCTTTTTCAGCACCTTCGCCAGGACTTAACCTAAGAATTTTGGCACCGATTCCGGTGTATGTCTGATCAAAGAAGACTCCCAGAACAGGTCGGGTTGATTTGCCGGTTGCAATAATTTCTTCAATAACGCGCTTAGCTTCATTTATCGGAATAGAAAAACCTAAACCAATTGAGCCGCTAGCTCCACCAGATGAAAGGGTCGCGATCGCTGAATTAACTCCAATTAGTTTGCCAGCTGAATCAACTAGCGCGCCACCAGAATTACCTGGATTGATAGCAGCATCTGTCTGAATCGCATTTACATATGACTCTAAGCCATCGCTTCCCGTTAAGACTGGGCGATTAAGCGCTGAGATAATTCCTGCAGTCACCGTGCTCGCAAGACCAAGTGGTGAGCCAATTGCAATAACTGGGTCGCCAACGCTTACTTTTGCTGAATCCCCCACCTTAATTACTGGAAGATTTCCGGTCTTAACTCTTAACACTGCAATGTCATATGCGATATCGCGACCAACTATAGTCGCTGGTAAAATGTTGCCATTCAGTAGTTCTACTTCGATGGTTCCGCTGGTGACCGCATCTTCAATCACGTGGTTATTAGTAATAATAAAACTTTCAGTCGAGCTAGTTTTGTAAATTGAGCCCGAACCAGTACCGCCACCTGTGCGTGTTGTAACCGCAATCGAAACTACTGAAGGCGTGACAGCGGCAGCAACTGATTTGGCATCGAGACTGGTACCTGAATTTAAATTAACCAAGGTGCGCGAATTTGGGCAAGTACCATTAACCGCTAGATACATAGCCTGCGTACTCTTATTAACGCATGCTTGCACTGTGCCCGAGCTTGAAGTCGAAGCAGTTGCGATTCCGCCTGTGATTAATACGCCAGCGATAAAGCCAGCTGCTACTTTTTGGGTTCCTTGGAATTTCATCTTCATACCTCTCATACTAGAACTACCCAGTCGCCACTTATTTCGACTTTGACTGTCGGCAGTGCATCACGAGTTGGTCCCGTGACAACACCGCCATTTTTGAATGGATCAAACTCTGCCCCATGACATGGGCAGTACAAGCTCTTACTTGAATTTTGATAACTAACGGTGCAGCCTTGATGGGTGCAAGTAGCTGAGTACGCAAAGACACCTGTATTGGTTCGGAAAAGTATGGCCGGCATGCCATTACTCAGGGCAAACTGATGAGTTTCACCAATGTTGATATTTGCTAACTTAATAATTTGGCTAGATCCAGAAATAGTGGTCAGAGATTTTTCTGACACTTTTGCAAACGTTTTACCTACTAGCGCTAAACCAATTGCTGCTGCACTTAATGCGCCAATACGAAATGCGCCTCGGCGATCAAGTGCGATGTCTACAGTTCTGCGATTACCAACTAAGGTTAAGAAATAAACCAGCCAGAGAATTGCATATGCGGTGTCGCTACCTAGGAAATAAGGTGAAACATAAAAAGTGCTTGCTAGCCAGAGAAATATCGAAGTTAAGAATCCACCGAAAGCAGCGCTGGTAGGAGCAATCCAAAGAAGGGTAGCCAAGCCAATTGCGAATTCTGAAAATATAACAAAGAGACCGACTGCAACTGCATGTTCACTCAAGGAATTGAAAAGCCCACCGATTGGCGAATTTGTCGAATAGCCAACTAGTTCATCGCCAATAAAACTCCGTGAACCATTAGTTAGGAAACCAGGGTCAGTAGCTTTATCCCAACCGGCATAAATCCAAGTTAAAGATAACCATGCACGCAGAACTCTGATCGCCCAACTTTGAGCGCGCCAAGAGTCGGCGATGCTCTTATGAGTCATTCTGCGATAAGTCATGCGAAAAAACCTATCTCTTAGGTGCTGAGAAGAAGGCTAGTTTAGGCTGAAAGTCGGATTAGAGCTCCCTGACTTGGATTCGAACCAAGAACCTGCCGGTTAACAGCCGGCTGCTCTGCCATTGAGCTATCAGGGATTGCGAAGCCCAAACTCTAGCGTAATTATTGCAATCGGTAAAAAGGACCGCTGAAACCAGCCAATTACAGGCCGCCCATCGCCAAATCATGGAGGCTGCGTCTAGTGCTTTCCAGCGAAACTAAAGTCGCAAATGCGGCGTTGTATTCGGCCTCATTCTCGACCGGATTTAACCGTTGCAAACTAGATTTTAGATCAGCAATCGCACGTGAAACAGAGACCTCACGAAGGCGAGCAATGATGCTGGAAACATAAATCTGCGAGATCTCGCCATCAGTGCGAATTGGTTCAACCGAGAGTTCAGTAAATAGTGCTTTCATATTTTCATTAGTTACTAGTTCAATTGTCAGTGGCCGATCGACTGCGACCACATCAATTACCGCGCGCAACTCTTTGTAGGCTGGGTGGGTGAAAGCTTCGGCCTCAATTGCTGACCAACCACTGGCAAGTTCGGGCATCTGCACTTTTGCTTTTAAAACTTCGCGCTCTAGCATTAAGCGCGGATCACTTGGATCTGGGCGCCAATTTTGTTCAGGTGCTTCTTCAGTTATCGGTTCTGCGCTATTCGACACAGTTGATTTGAAACCACGTGCGACTGCTTTGCTAACGACATCTGTTTCCAGCCCAATCCAGCCGGCTAATAATCTGGTGTACTCGGGCCGCAAAGATTTATCGCGAATTTGTGCAACTAATGGCGCTGCAGCATTTAATGCATTGACCCGACCCTCGGCAGATTCCAATTTATGTTTTGCGAGCTCTGCTCTAATGGCAAACTCAAAAAGCGGTACCCGTTTGGCAATTAAGTCTCGCAGTGCCAGATCACCTTTATGTTGACGTAGCTCTGCTGGATCTAAGCCATCGGGCTCAACTGCCACATAGGTCTGAGTTACAAATTTCTGATCGTCGCTAAATGCGCGAAGTGCCGCCTTTTGCCCTGCTGCATCGCCATCAAAAGTAAAGATAACTTCGCCGCGAAAAGCATCGTCATCCATCAATAATCTGCGCAAGATTCGAATATGGTCGGCACCAAAAGCGGTACCGCAAGTCGCTACTGCCGTTGGAATACCTGCTAAATGCGCTGCCATAACATCGGTATAGCCTTCAACAATTACAGCTTGGCGTGACTTAGCAATTTCTTTCTTTGCCATATCTAAGCCATAGAGGACTTGGCTCTTCTTATAGATCGGGGTCTCTGGCGTATTTAAATACTTTGGCCCTTGATCTTCAGCATCGCTGGCTAACTTGCGTGCTCCGAAGCCAACTACATCACCAGAAATATCTTTAATCGGCCAAGTTAGTCGGTTACGGAAGCGATCAATTGGACCACGCTCGCCCATTTTAGAAAGGCCAGCACTTTCGAGTTCATCAATTGTGAAACCAATAGCGCGTAAATGTTTAGTTAGTGCATCCCATTCATTTGGGGCATAGCCAACTCCGAATTGTTCACATGCTGCTTTATCAAAACCGCGCTTTGTCATTAACTCGCGGCCGTGTGCTGCGCCTTCAGATTTATTCAATTGCTCTTGATAAAACTTGGCAGCTTCGGCATTTGCTGCAATGAGGCGTGAACGCTGGCCAGCAGGTGCAGCTGAGCCCGAAGAGTTCTCGTCGTAGCGCAAGGTGTAACCGATTCGATCAGCTAACCGCTCGATAGTTTCAGTAAAAGACAAATGATCCATCTTCATCACAAAAGCAATTACATCGCCGCCGGTTTGGCAACCAAAACAATGGAAATATCCCTTGGATGGAGTCACATGGAAAGAAGGTGATTTTTCATCATGGAAAGGACATAAACCTTTTTTCTGACCGCCACCAGCTGATTTAAGTTGCACATAATCGCCTACAATTTCATCAATAGGCGCGTGGTCGCGAACGTAGGCAACGTCTTCATCTCTAATTCGACCACTCATGATTTAGCCAGTCTATCCAGTCACGCAAACGCGGGCATGAAGTGCGTAAGCACCAGGATCAGTTAATCCGGCAACTTGATCAATGATCACACGCAATTTCTCGGCTTCAGTTGATGCGAGCTGCCAATCAACTAAAAAGACTGAATCTAAGTACTTAGGGCCGGCCGCGAATAATGCTTCAACAAGTTCGCCAATCAATGTTTGTTGCTTGGCATAGCGCTCTTGTGAGGCAGCGGCATTAATCAAGTAATGGCCAGCAACTGCCTTGAGAAAATCGACTTCAATGATCTGATCACGTGGGATTTCTAGGTCTGCGCTGTAACGGGTAAGTGGCCCGTTGCCGTGGACTTTACGAGTTTCGATTTCAGCTGATTGCACGAACCGACCAATTAATTGGCTGGTGGTGTCCTTTAATCTAGCTAACGCGCGATGGCTGCCATCGAAATTCTTTGGCCAACAAGAAAGTGCTTCTAGTCGGGTTAGCGCTGACTCAACTTCATTTTCTGAGGCATCGCTACCGTAATCAACACTCATTACTCTAAATAGTTCGGCGAAATCATTGCGAAAGTTTGAAACTTTAATTTGATTTGCCACGATGGCGTCTTCCAAATCGTGAACTGAATAAGAACAGTCATCTGACCAATCCATGATCTGGGCTTCAATGCATCGCTTGCCGGCTGGTGCGCCTTCGCGCATCCACTTATAGATTTCAACATCGTCATCATAAACACCGTACTTGCGCGGGTTTTCGCTGCGTGCCCATGGATATTTAGTTGCGGCATCAAGTGAAGCCCGCGTTAAATTCAAGCCGACTGTTTTACCATTGGCATCAACACTCTTTGCTTCAATTCGAGTTAATAATCTAAAACTTTGCGCGTTACCTTCAAAGCCACCACAATCTTTAGCTAGTTCAGCTAAAGCTTCTTCGCCATTGTGACCAAAAGGCGGATGTCCCAAATCGTGGGCTAAGCAAGACGTTTCTAATAAATCTGGATCAGCGCCAAGTGACTCACCAAGTTCGCGGCCGATCTGAGCGCACTCTAGCGAGTGTGAAAGTCGAGTTCGTTGAAAATCATTTTCCCAGGGCACTGCTACTTGAGTTTTTGCGGCTAACCGACGAAGTGCAGCAGAATGAATTACCCGAGCTCGATCGCGCATAAATTCGGTGCGACCAGCTCGCTTAGCTGGTTCATCAAGAAAACGTTCTTGATCGCGAGAGGTGTAACCGATCAATTCGCTCATGGCTTTACCTTATTGAGAATGTTATCCGAAGGTAAATGATCACTAATCTGAACGCCACGGCGACCTAGAGTTATGTAGGCTAAATAAGCGCCACCTTCACGAATTAAGTACTTAATGCCGCTTTTTTCCAAGGCATTTGGCCCACCCTGCACAGGAGAACAGGTTGCAACTAGCCCACGGTCATTTGCCATCGTCATTGATCTCAAACAATGAAACGGATCGGTAACAATAATTACATTCTTTAGCTTTTGCTCACGCATTTCAGCGGCATATAACTTGGTCGAACTTAAAGTATCGCGACCTTTTTCAAGCGCTTTGATATCGGCATACTTAACGCCATTTTGCATTAGCCAAATTCGGCCGGCGGCCGCTTCAGTTGTGCGATCACCAGGTGCGCCACCGCCGACGGTAATAATCTTCTTAGCTAAACCTAAATCATAAATTCGCTTTGCCTCAGTTAGTCGAGCTTCTAAAACTAGTCCCGGCCGGCCATCTAATTGCGCCGCACCTAGAACAACAATTGCATCTCCAATGCGCACGATTGGATTATTTGCGGCGTACCAAGTTTTACCAAGTGCAAACACTGGGACCACAATCACCAAGAGAAGTAAGAAGGCTATGG
Organism: Candidatus Planktophila sp.; assembly: GCA_964201645.1. Classification (GTDB taxonomy): domain Bacteria; phylum Actinomycetota; class Actinomycetes; order Nanopelagicales; family Nanopelagicaceae; genus Planktophila. The sequence continues at coordinate 13,234 of CAXNEB010000006.1, read as the reverse complement.
CTCTACGCAATAATTTAAAAAGAAACATTAGCCACCAGAGAACATATCTTCGAGTTCGATTTCGACAATCTCATCTGGATCAAGTAGCCAACCATCGGGCAAAGTAACTGGGCGGCCATGACTGGTACGACCACGAGGTTTCTCACTTACTTCAACTGGATAAGGTTGATCAGTTAGTTGATCTAGCAATCCACGTAACTCAGCCAGCGAACCAACCATGCCAAATTGGCGACGCATCTCGCTATTAACCCGGAAACCCTTTAAATACCAAGCCATATGCTTGCGCAGATCGCGACAGCCACGATCTTCATTTTCAAAGTAATCCACAATCAATTCACCATGGCGATACATAACTTCGCGAACTTCAAAAAGTGTAGGCAGTGCTTTGCTCTCGGTTCCGGAAAAAGTGGCAACTAAATCAGCAAATAACCAAGGTCGACCTAAACAACCGCGTCCTACAACCACTCCAGCACAGCCAGTTTCGGCCACCATCGCGAGGCCATCGGCGCCCGACCAGATATCGCCATTGCCTAAAACCGGTACACCCGTTGGCTTTAAGTGCTCAACTAGCTGCGTAATAGCTGACCAATCAGCTTTTCCTTCATACATCTGTTGAGCAGTACGAGCATGCAGAGCAACCCATGCCACACCTAAGTTCGCAGCCGCAGTTGCTGCCTCTAAATAAGTTTCATGATCACTATCGATGCCAATACGCATTTTTACAGTTACTGGAATTCCAAACGGTTTTGCCGCTTCAACGGCAGCGCCGACAATCGAGGTAAAGAGATTGCGCTTATATGGCAGCGCCGCCCCGCCACCTTTACGAGTTACTTTCGGAACTGGACAACCAAAATTCATATCAATGTGATCAGCTAAATTCTCTCTACCTATCATCGTTACTGCAGCACGCATCGTGTGTGGATCAGTTGAATAAAGTTGCACCGATCTTGGCCACTCTCCAGCACTCGGTGCGATCATGCGCAAGGTGTCAGGGCGTCGTTCTAGAAGCGCGCGAGCAGTAACCATTTCGGAAACAAATAAGCCAGCTCCTTGTTCGCGACATAACATGCGAAAAGCAGAGTTAGTAATACCAGCCATCGGTGCCAATACCACCGGCGGATCAATAAAGTGATCGCCAGTTGCCAATGGCAAGCGCAGGGGTTTTAGCAACCCAGCAGGCGTGGTGCTAACCATGACTCCACCTGATCGATGCTGATTCGTTCTTGCGCCATTGTGTCGCGATCGCGAATTGTCACAGCGTTGTCATTGAGAGTTTCGAAGTCAATGGTGATGCAATATGGAGTTCCGATTTCATCTTGACGGCGGTAACGGCGACCGATGGCACCAGCATCATCAAAATCCACGTTCCAATTCTTACGCAACGCTGTTGCCAGATCGCGCGCCTTAGGAGATAAATCAGCATTACGAGAAAGTGGCAAGACCGCTACCTTCACGGGTGCGATACGATGATCAAACTTCAGCACAGTGCGCTTTTCCATCTCGCCCTTAGCATTTGGTGCTTCATCCTCAGTAAATGCATCCATCAAGAAAGTAAGTGCGCAGCGATCAACACCTGCTGCTGGCTCGATTACAAACGGTGTCCAGCGTTCATTTTTCTCTTGATCAAAATAGGAAAGATCTTTGCCAGAGGCTGCTGAGTGCGCTTTTAGATCGAAATCTGTGCGGTTTGCAATACCTTCGAGCTCGCCCCACTCGGTTCCTGCGAATTCGAATTTATATTCAATATCTGCGGTGCGCTTTGAGTAATGTGAAAGTTTCTCTTTCGGGTGATCATAAATGCGTAAACGATCTGGGTTAATACCCAAATCTTTGTACCAAGCTAGACGGTAATCAATCCAGTATTGGTGCCATTGTTCATCAGTGCCAGGCACAACAAAGAATTCCATTTCCATCTGCTCGAATTCGCGAGTACGGAAAATAAAGTTTCCTGGCGTAATTTCGTTACGAAAAGATTTACCAATCTGGCCAATGCCAAATGGCGGCTTCTTACGTGATGTGGTCATTACCTGATCAAAGTTAATAAAAATACCTTGCGCAGTTTCCGGGCGTAGGTAAGCCAAACCTGATTCATCTTCAACTGGTCCTAGGTAAGTCTTGAGCAATCCGCTGAATTGTTTTGGAGTAGTGAACTGACCTTTATTACCACAAGCTGGGCAATTTACATCTGCGAGTGACTCGGGCGCTTTCTTATGCTTTGCTTCGTAAGCTTCTTCTAAATGATCGGCGCGATAACGCTTATGACAAGAAGTACATTCGGTTAGCGGATCACTAAATGTTGCAACGTGTCCTGATGCTTCCCAAACTTCACGAGCCAAGATCACACAAGAATCGATACCGACGATATCTTCACGACTCATCACCATGGACTTCCACCATTGGCGCTTAATATTATTTTTTAATTCAACTCCGAGTGGGCCGTAATCCCAGGATGCGCGCAAGCCGCCATAAATTTCTGAAGAAGGAAAAACGAATCCGCGACGCTTAGCCAGGCTGACGATATTTTCTAAACGATCTACGGCCATAGGGGAAAACCTCATCCGGTAAATAAGAGCCGGTGAATATGGTTTTATCCATCCGGCTGGCTGTCGGCGCAACGCAACGCTCGTTGAATCACGTAAGCCAAATTTTACTCGGTAACTGGCAGTTCGTACGCACCTGGTTCATCAATAGCTAACGCTAAAACTGGAATCGCCTCTAACTTGGCTCGGTTTGAACTAAGTGCTCGTCGATAGGAACCCACATTTTGCCAACGGGTAACGATTGTCCAAAGTCCGAGCTCATCTAAATTCTGACCAATTTCGCCATCGATGTAGCCAGGGGCTGCAGCCAAAGCTGCCAAGGCCACGCTTAATTGAGTCTCAAACTCGGCAGCTTGGCCTAGCGGGACCTCGAATCTGGCGATTGCGATCATTGCTTGAGCCTAGTGGGTTGGATATGGAAATGAAAATCATTTTCATTTGTGATATGTTTTCATTATGAATACAGCAATCGCACTCGCCGCAATAACAGCAATTGCAACTACCGCAGGTGGCTTTCTCGCAATTAAATCCAAGGATCGTCTGCACTTGGTTCTCGGACTTTCTGCTGGTCTCCTGCTTGGCTTAGTTGCATTCGACCTACTGCCTGAAGTTTTTGAATTAGGAACTCAAGAAATTTTCAATGCCCCAGCTGTATCAGTTGCACTGGTCGCAGGATTCTTGCTGCTGCATTTCTATGAGCAACTATTCGGTTCACACGAACCAGCTGAATCCGATTATGGCCATGACCATGAGCACTCTTCAAATATTGCAGGTGCCCTTGGCGCACTAGCAATGGGTGGCCACGTTTTTCTAGATGGTCTGGCTCTGGGCGTTGCATTCAAAGTTAGTTCTGATTTAGGAATTGCGGTATTCATCGCACTTCTAGTACATGCCTTTAGCGATGGTTTAAATACTGTCTCATTCTTAATCAAAAGTGGAAAATGGGGTCGCAAAGGAATTTGGTTGCTAGGCGTAGATGCAATAGCTCGAGTTAGTGGCGCAGCTCTTGGTACAACTCTTGCCCTTAGCAATAATGTAATCGCGATCTATCTAGCAGTATTTGCTGGAATCGTTATCTACTTAGCAACTTCACATATTTTGCCAGAAGCACACTCACGGCATTCTTCTAAGCTAACAATTCTGGCAACCATATTTGGAGTACTCGTGATGTGGGGTCTAGTCAGTTATCTACACAGTGGTAACGCCCATGCGCATGGCAGCGAAACAGCAATTCATGAAGAAGCGGATCATCACGACGAAGAAGCGCATGATGATGAGGCAGAGCCTCTTGAAGAAGAAATGCCAGCCGGTTAATGAGCCGTTCAAACCCAAGAGTTCTTAGCACCTTAGAACGAGCCGGCGGATTTGCTAGTGCTCAAGAAGTTTATCGTTTGATGCAGCGTGAAGGTGAAAGCATCGGTCTTACTACGGTTTATCGCTCGCTACAGAGTTTAGTTAATGACAAAATCGTTGATGTGCTAAGACGTGATGATGGCGAGGCTATCTATCGTCTCTGTGGAGATGCCCACCATCATCACTTAGTCTGCAAAGGCTGTGGCGATACCGTTGAAATTGAAGGTGGCGTAATCGAGAAGTGGGCCAAAACAATGGCTGAAGAATTTGGCTTTCGCGAAGTTGGTCATACTGCAGAAATCTTTGGTCTCTGCAGCAAGTGCTAGTTTTTATGCCTTACCGCTAACGCTCTCAATTCGGTAAGGCTATGCCTTACCGAATCTTCTATCTCGAGTTGAATATTCCTCGATAGCCCGCCATAAAGTTTTACGATCAACATCTGGCCATAACACATCAAGAAATACAAACTCGGCGTAAACCGATTGCCAAGGCAAGAAGTTGCTGGTGCGCTGTTCGCCCGAGGAACGTAAGAATAAATCCACATCACTCATCTTGGGTTGGTTTAAATACTTAGCAAATGTTTTCTCGGTAATTGCATCTGCCTTAACTTTGCCGCGCTTCACATCGCGAGCTAGTTCAGTAGCCGCATCCACGATTTCAGAGCGGCCACCGTAGTTAACGCACATATTCAAAGTTAAAGTTTTATTCTTAGCGGTTAGCTCTTGAGCTTCTTCTAGCTCGTTGATCACGCTCTGCCAGAGGCGCTTTGGCCGGCCCACCCAGCGAATACGAACGCCCATCTCATTCATTTGATCACGACGGCGACGAATCACATCGCGATTAAAACCCATTAAGAATTTAACTTCTTCGGGTGAACGTCGCCAGTTCTCAGTACTAAAGGCGTATGCGCTGATCTCTTTAACGCCATATTCAATAGCACCTTCAACCACATCAAATAGTGCAGCTTCGCCAGCTTCATGGCCAGCGGTGCGCGGTAAGCCGCGTTTCTTGGCCCAGCGACCATTGCCATCCATCACGATAGCTACGTGATTAGGAATTTGAATCTTGCTCATACCCGCTCCACCATCGGCATGCTACGCAAGCCACGTTCTAAGTGCCAGTGTAGGTAGGCGGTAATTAAGCCATTTGCTTCGCGGCGATTACGAAGTTCACTCGCGCTCGCACTTTCCCAATCACCCGAAAGTAGATCACCCATAAGTTTTAGCGTTTCGACAGCTGGTGTTGCCGAAGCTGATGGTCGGCAATCTAAACAAACTGAGCCGCCGCCAACTAATGAGAAATAACGATGCGGGCCTTCTTTTTCACAGCGCGAGCAGTTAGTCATTGAAGGTGCGTATCCCCCGATAGCAAGTGATCGCAATAAGAAAGCATCAAGAATTAGCGATGAGTCATAACGTTTTTCAGCTAATACTTTTAGGGCACCGACAACTAAGTTAAATTCCTGTAGCGCTGGTTCGCGCTCCTGTGGCGTGAAACGTTCGGTGGTTTCGAGAATCGCAGATGCGATAGTCCAGCGCTGATAATCATTTGCGAGCTCTTCGCCGTAATTAGCGATTGCTTCAACTTGGGTAACGGTGTCGAAGGTTTTTCCGATGTGTAATTGAATATCAACATGGCTGCCAGGTTCAAGGCGTGCGCCAAATTTAGACATTGTGCGACGAACCCCTTTTGCCACACCACGAACGCGACCATGTTCGCGAGTTAGCATCGTGATGATGCGATCAGCTTCACCCAATTTCTGGGTGCGCAGAATTAACGCTTCATCACGGTAGAGGCTCACAGGCCAAGTGTATGGAGAGGAGGTAACGAGATCAGTTAGCGAATTGCGCGATTGATCGCCGAAACCACGGCTTTTAGTGAGGCAGTGGTGGTATTTGGATCAATTCCCACGCCCCAGAAAACTTCGCCTTCAATTGCGCACTCAAGATAGGCAGCCGCTGATGCATCGCCACCTGCACTAAGTGCATGCTCGTAGTAATCCAAGACTCGAACATCAACGCCATAGGCCTGCAAAATATTGCAGAAGGCTGCGATTGGGCCATTGCCTTCGCCACTTAGTTCTACTAATTGGCCGCGATCAAGAATAGAAATCGATAACTGCACATCTTCATCTAGGACAGAAGTTTGTGACAACCCTTTCAGGCGGAAGCGGCCCCACTTTTTATCATCATTAGCAGTTGGTAAATATTCATCTTCAAATACCTGCCACATAGCATCGCCGGTAATTTCGCCGCCTTCAGTGTCAGTCTTTTGTTGCACAACTTTTGAGAACTCAATCTGCAAACGGCGAGGCAGATCAAGATGATGTTCGTTCTTCATCAAGTAAGCGACGCCACCCTTGCCAGATTGTGAGTTAACTCGAATCACGGCTTCGTAGGTGCGACCAATATCTAGTGGATCAATTGGTAAGTATGGAACTGCCCAGGTGAAATCTTTAACTTCCTTGCCAGCTGCTTTGGCATCTATCGCTAAATGATCAAAACCTTTCTTGATGGCATCTTGGTGTGAACCAGAGAAAGCGGTGAAAACTAAATCGCCACCATATGGATGACGCTCTGGCACGCGCAGTTGATTGGCATATTCAACGGTGCGACGAGTTTGATCAAGGTTTGAGAAATCAATCATTGGGTCAATGCCATGGCTAACTAAGTTCAGGCCTAGCGTTACTAAACAAACATTGCCAGTGCGCTCGCCATTACCAAATAGAGTGCCTTCGATGCGATCGGCGCCTGCCATGTAACCAAGTTCAGCAGCTGCAACACCTGTGCCACGGTCATTATGTGGGTGCAGCGAAACAATTACGTTCTCGCGATTATCTAGGTGACGACACATCCATTCGATTGAATCGGCATAAACATTTGGTGTTGCCATCTCAACGGTAGCTGGCAAATTCATAATGGTCTTCCATTCTGGGGTTGGTTTCCAGATGGCATTAACCGCATTACAAACTTCAACTGCGAATTCCAATTCGGTGCCGGTGTATGACTCAGGGCTGTATTCAAAGGAGATCTGAGTACCTGGCACGGTGGCAACTTTGTCCAAGCAGTATTGCGCGGCATCGGTTGCGATCTTTTTGATGCCAGCTTTATCTTGGCCAAAGACCACGCGACGTTGCAGGGTTGAAGTTGAGTTATATAGGTGCACGATCGCCTGCTTTGCGCCCTTAATCGATTCGAAGGTGCGATCAATTAAAGTTTCGCGAGCTTGGGTTAAAACCTGAATAACTACATCATCCGGGATCAAGCCATCTTCAATAATCTTGCGGACAAAATCAAAGTCGGTCTGGCTAGCACTTGGGAAACCAACTTCGATTTCCTTGTAGCCCATCGCAACAAGCAACTTAAACATCGCTAATTTGCGCGGAGTGTCCATTGGATCGATTAGCGCTTGATTGCCATCGCGTAGATCAACTGAACACCACTTAGGGGCAACTTTGATCTGCTTAGTTGGCCAAGTGCGATCGGTTAGATCAACTGGAATAAAAGATGAATACCGATGCACTGGCATCGCGGACGGTTTTTGCTTTGGAAAGTTCATTTATAACTCCTACTTTTAATTGGTTTGTGGACTGGTTGAACCGGTACGACAAACCCCGCGGCGAGGGGACCGGTTACTTGTCCCCGCCACGGCGGCTAAGTAGGAGCGCCTGTTGAAAGGCTGACTTTGACATGGCTAAAGGGTAACCCTTTGGCAGGTAACCCAGCAAGTTCGTAGTGAATTAAAGAACTGGCAGGTAGCGATCGAGTTCGAAAGCGGTTACTTGGCGGCGATATTCCTGCCATTCAGCGCGCTTATTTCGAAGAACGAATTCAAAGACATCAGCGCCAAGAGTCTCGCGAACTAGATCGGATTTCTCCATCTCAATAATCGCTTCATTTAAATTACTTGGAAGTGGGCGCACATCAGTTGAATCAGCAGGTGCCAATACATAGCCTTCTTCGACTCCCTTTAAACCAGCAGCGAGCATTACGGCATATGCCAAATATGGATTACAAGCAGAATCCGGTGAGCGGAATTCAATACGAGTTGAGTTCTCTTTCTTTGGTTTATACATCGGCACCCGAACTAATGAACCTCGAGCACTTGGCCCCCAATTAGCAAGAGCTGGTGCTTCACCGCCACCATGTAAACGCTTATAAGAGTTGACCCATTGGTTAGTAATCAAAGTTATTTCAGGTGCATGCTTTAAGAGGCCCGCAATAAATGAGCGACCAACTTTAGAGAGATTTAATTCAGCCGTTGGATCAAAGAAAGCATTCTCTTCACCTTTGAAAAGTGAAACGTGAGTATGCATGCCGCTACCAGGATGCTCGGTAAATGGCTTTGGCATAAAACTGGCGTGGAAACCTTGTTCTAGCGCAACTTCTTTTATGACATGTCGGAAAGTCATGATGTTATCGGCGGTGCTCAAAGCATCGGCATAACGTAGATCGATTTCCTGTTGACCAGGGGCGCCTTCGTGATGTGAGAACTCAACGCTAATTCCCATTGCCTCAAGCATGGTGATTGCTTGGCGACGGAAATCGTGGCCAACAATTGATGGCGTGTGATCAAAGTAGCCACCAGCATCAACTGGCACTGGAGCTTCGCCAGCAACTGGTTGATTCTTAAATAAGAAGAATTCAATTTCTGGGTGGGTGTAACAGGTGTAACCCATCTCGGCGGCTTGATTTAAAGTGCGACGCAAAACATTGCGCGGATCAGTCATTGATGCCGAACCATCTGGCATTGCAATATCGCAATACATTCGAGCGGCTCCTGGGGCTTCAGTGCGCCAAGGCAAGATAGAAAATGTGGCTGAATCTGGCCGGGCCAACATGTCTGATTCGGTTACTCGCGCAAAGCCTTCAATCGCAGAGCCATCGAAACCAATTCCTTCATCGAAAGCGTTTTCTAATTCAGCTGGTGCAATTGCTACTGATTTTAGAAAACCTAAAACATCGGTAAACCATAATCGGATGAACCGAATATTGCGTTCTTCAATTGTGCGAAGGACGAACTCTTCTTGTTTGCTGCGCTCTGGGGAATTAGGCATGGATACATCTTGCCAAGGCTGCGTTACGGCTATGTTACAAAAACGTGGGCTATAGGCCTTCGCGCCAGCGTGAAGTAATAGGTAGGCGGCGATCTTTGCCAAATGCGCGGGCTGAAACTTTCGCGCCTGGTGGATATTGGCGGCGCTTATATTCGGCCGTATCAACCAGGCCGATTACCCGAGCCACGGTTGCGGCATCAAAGCCAGCTGCAATGATCGCGGCAATCCCCTGATCCTCATCGACATAACGCCACAGAATTTGATCAAGTAATTCGTAATCTGGCAGCGAATCTGAATCTTTTTGATCTGGGCGCAGCTCGGCGCTGGGTTCCTTGATAATTGAATTTTCTGGAATCGGTGGCACTTCACCATCGGCAACTGCTTTGGCATTGCGCCAGTTAGCTAGCGCCCAAACATCGGTTTTATAAATATCTTTAATCGGGGCATAGCCACCTACGGCATCGCCATACAAAGTTGAATAACCAACGGCTAGTTCAGATTTATTGCCAGTGGCCAAAATCAAATGACCTTCTTGATTTGAGATACCCATCAAGGCGGTGCCACGAACTCGGGCCTGCAAATTCTCTTCAGCTAAACCTTTTAAAGTCATTGAATTCAAATAGGCATCGACCATTGGTTCGATCAGCACAATGCGGAAATGAATTCCGGTGTTATCGGCAAAGCTTTGCGCATCGGCTATCGAATGCTCTGATGAATACTTGCTCGGCAAAGCCACGCCGTTGACGCACTTGGCACCAATGGCATCGACGGCAATAGCAGCAACCAAAGCTGAATCAATGCCGCCAGAAAGACCAAGGGCGACGCTGCGGAATTTATTTTTATAAACATAATCGCGTAGGCCGCTAACTAGCGCTTTCCAAATTTCGGCTTCATCACTTAGCCGTGGCGTGATCACTGGCGCCACTGAATTAACAGGTGAATTAGTACTTTCGGAAATAACTAAATCTGGTTTGCCAGTTGCGCCAGCGGCTGCGATATCTAAGACAATTAACTCATCGGCAAATTGTGGGGCGCGGGCAATTACTGATCCGTCAGCAGCAACCACAATGGTGTCGCCATCGAAAACTAAATCATCTTGGCCGCCGGTCATATTTACATATGCCAGAGGTGCCCCAAATTCGATGGCCCGCTTTTTTACTAAAGCTAACCGCACATCATCTTTATTGCGTTCAAACGGACTGCCGTTAGGAACGACCACTAGCCCGGGCATGCGAGCTGCTAGCGCCTCGATTAAACCGCCGTCTTGCCAAAGGTCTTCGCAGATTGCAACGCCAACATCAATTCCGCCAACGCGAACCAATAAAGTTTCGGTGCCAGGGACAAAGTTTCTAAACTCATCGAAAACGCCATAGTTAGGTAGATGTTGCTTTACATAGCGGGCTTTGATTTCACCATTATGAATAATGGCAACTGCGTTTTGTGGTGCACCAACTGGTTGACCTTGGCGATTTGGGGCATCGGCAATCTGATCTAAATATCCAACGACTGCAGTTATCTCGACATTGCCTTCGAGCTTTAACCGCTTAGCTAATTCGGCAATCGCCGCAATCGATGCGCTACGAAAAGATGGGCGAAGTGCTAAATCTTCCACGGGATATCCGGTTAAAACCATCTCGGGAAAAACGACGAGAGCAGCACCCTCAGCCTGAGCAGCGCCAACATAACGTGCGATTAAATCGGCATTGCCAGCTAAGTCACCCAAGGTTGGGTTGATCTGAGCCAGCGCTACCCGCAACTTCATAAGTTAAGCGTACTCGGGTAAAGTTCTACTCGTACCCGGGGACCATTTTGGCTTCGAGGAAGGTAAGAAAATATGGCTCAAGCGACCTCTCTATATGGCGGCGCCCAACATCGTCGCGTCACAATTCTCGACCTGGCCAACGCTAAAGAGCGGGGCGAGAAATGGCCAATGCTTACCGCTTACGAGCAACTGACTGCTGAAATCTTTGATGAGGCTGGCATCCCGGTTTTATTGGTCGGCGATAGCGCAGGCAATAATTTCCTTGGTTTTGAAAATACGATTCCGGTAACCGTCGATGAATTAATTCCATTAACTCGCTCTGTTGTTAAGGCATCAAAGCGCGCGATGGTTGTGGCTGATTTGCCCTTTGGCTCATATGAAAGTTCACCTGAATTAGCCCTTGCCACTTCAACTCGTTTCTTCAAAGAAGCAGGTGCCATGGCGGTAAAGCTAGAAGGCGCCCATCTCGAAACGGTTAAGAAATTAGTGGCCGTTGGAATTCCAGTGATGGGTCACCTGGGCCTTACGCCACAGTCACTTCATCAACTTGGTGGCTATCGCGTGCAGGGGCGAACTGATGGCGAAGTAATTTTGGCAGCCGCCCTCGAACTCGAAGCAGCTGGCGCTTTTGCAATTGTGCTCGAATTAGTGCCGGCTGAATTGGCCGCTCGAATTACAGCTGCCCTAAAAATCCCAACCATCGGAATCGGGGCTGGCGTTAATTGCGATGCCCAAGTTTTGGTCTGGACCGACTTAATGGGCATGGGCAAGAGTGCGCCGAAATTAGCTAAGGCTTATCGCAACTTGCGGGTTGAGATGTTGGCAGCCACCAAAGAATGGGCCGGCGATGTAGTTAGCGGATCTTTCCCGGGGCCAGAGCAAACCTTCCATTAATCCGGCATTTAGTTAAACTCGCCAAATGCGTAAATTTGCGATGGATCTTTCGCCGCTTAAGAAATATCCCGATTTTCGCTATCTCTGGGCCTCTGGTTTCATTTCCTACCTGGGCTCGATGGTCACTTATGTGGCCGCCCCATTTCAAATCAAAGAGCTGACCGGCTCCTATTTAGCGGTCGCACTTTTGGGCGCCATTGAGTTAATTCCACTAATTTTCTTCGGGCTCTATGGCGGAGTTCTGGCTGACTACGTAGATCGCAAGAAAATGATCTGGGCGGCCGAATTTGGCGCTCTAATCTGTACCTCGATTTTGCTCATTAACTCACTGTTGGGTGAGCCAAAAATCTGGGTCATCTATGTGGTAGCCGGATTATTTGCCGCCGTCGATGGTTTGCAGCGCCCTAGTGCAAATGCGATCTTGCCCAGATTAGTTAGCCACGGTGACCTACCAGCAGCTAGTGCATTGATGACGCTGCGTTGGCAACTCGGTGTAATCGTCGGACCCACCATTGGTGGAATTTTGATTTCTACATTTTCAATCTCAGTTGGCTATGCCTTTGATATTGCAACCTTCGTACTTTCCTTAGCCCTGCTCTTAAAAGTTGGAAATGTGCCGAGTAGTAAAGGTGCCCAAAAGCCATCTCTGGCTTCACTTTGGGAAGGTGTGCAATATGCATTTGGGCGACCTGATTTGCTGGGAACTTATTTCATAGATTTAACTGCGATGTTCTTTGCTTTTCCCAATGCGCTATTTCCATTCTGGGCAGATCAACTTGGAGTGCCCTGGGCCCTCGGCATGTTTTATGCTGCCGGCACAATTGGCGCCGTCGCAATTACCTTAACCAGCAAATGGACCACGACTTATCGCTTCCATGGTCGAGCAGTTATCTGGGGAGCTATCGGTTGGGGCGCAGCTATTGCCTTAGCCGGAATATCTAACTCGCTGATTCTGGTTTTGATTTTCTTAGCTGCCGCCGGCGCCGCCGATATGGTCAGTGCTCTCTTTCGCGGCAACATCTGGAACCAAACTATCCCCGATGAATACCGAGGTCGCTTAGCTGGAATCGAATTATTGTCTTACTCAGTCGGTCCATTGGCAGGGCAAATGCGTGCAGCCAGTATGGCCAGTGTTACTAGCTTGTCCTTCTCGGTAACTTCTGGCGGTGTTATTTGCATGGCAATTGTCGGAATTCTGGGAATTTTCATGGTCAAATTCCGAAAATATGACGTTCAAACCAACGAATTTGCCGTTGCCCAACGCCTAAAACGGGAAAAAGCGACATCTGAGGGTGAAAATCCAGAAAATCCAGAAAATTAAGGAAATTTAAGAAAAAACTGCGGAGTAATTAGTTTTCCTTAATAATCAAAAAAGTAATAAAACATTTCGCAGAATTAGTAATTGAAAATAATTTGCAAAAATTGCGATAACGCATAAAAAAATCAAAAAAGTTATTTGCGACACGCGCCAATTTATTTGCGCAAAATGTTGGCATTTTTTTCATTTACCTGTCACGCTTATCCACGAACAGGTTTGGGTGACGGATCCGAACCATTCCGATAGGAGTAACACGTGGCCGCAGCAAAGAAAACTGCTCCAAAGAAGCGCAAGAAGGCAGCTGCTAAACC